>JAEWJO010000019.1 GCA_023386455.1 Pseudomonadota bacterium
CGGCGGCGGCAACGCCGGTCACCGTCGCCGAGCGGGCCCCTACCGGGCGGGCCGCGGCGAGGTCGATGTTCCCGACCTCGGCGCCGACGCCGACGTCGAGCCCGAACCGGACGATCCGGGTTGCGACGAACGTCGCGAACCGATCGTAGTCGCTCGCGATCAGCTCGCGATGGCCGAGCTCGGCGCCGAGCACGAACCTCCAGCCGCTCGGGCTCGTCGAGGTCTGCGGAACGCCCGTGATCGAGACCGTCCCCGCCTGGAGCAGGATCCCCGAGACGAGCGCCGTCGCCGGCGCGGAAGCGGGCCGGACGCAGTCGGTGCCGTCGGCCCGTTGCAGGATCGGCACCGGGTCGGCGACCGTCGCGCGCACGCCCTCGACGACGAGGACGCCTCCGGGGCCGGTGCAGATGCGCCACAGCTCGTAGTCGTCGTGGACGACGAGCTCGTACCTGCCGGCGGCGTCACGCGCGGGCGTGATCCACGGTCCGGTGCCGTCGCGATACGCGATCAGCGCCGGGGTGCCGTCGCCCGGTGGTGCGATCTCGAGGGTCGCCGGTTCGCTTCCGCACGCGGCGAGCGATGCGACGACGGCGAGCCGGCGCAGCACGCTACCGCCTGCGGAGCAGGTTGCGCGACGACCACCAGCTCCACACGAGGAGCACGCCGGAGATCCGCGCCGTCCACCAGCCCCACGACGCGCGGTCGAGCTCGCCGCGGCCCTCCATGATCACCGCCATCGACGCGCCGGCGATGCCGATCGCGACGAAGATGACCTGGTGACCGAGCCGGTACATGAGCTGGCTCGAGGTCTCGAGGTTCTTGAAGCTGAGCTTCAGCTCGCCGGCGTGCGCCGCGCGCATGAACTTGCGCACCTCCGCGGGGAGCGCGGTGATGCTCATGACGAGGTCCTTCGACGTCTCGACGAACAGCTGCGACCAGTCGCCCTCGTCGCCGAGCACGAACCGCTCGACGTACGGCTGGATCACCGTCATCGGGTTCAGCGTCGGATCGAGCTCGGTGCACAGGCCCATGAGCAGGAGCAGCGTCCGCTCGAGGACGATGATCTCCTTCGGGATGTGGAAGCTCTGGGACAGCTCGCGCAGCGAGATGTCCATGCGGCGCAGGTCGGCGACGCTCTCGAGGCCCTTCTGGGGATCGAACTTGATGTCCTTCAGGTTCAGCGAGTCGAGCGAGATGTTCTCCTGGAACCTCTCGTGGAAGTACTCGATGACCTGCTCGAACATCTGCTCGTTCGCGCCGCGCGCGACAAAGCCCATCTGCTTCATCGCGCCGACGATCCGGCGGGTGTCGCGCATCAGCGCGCCCTGGATCAGCTCGACGATGCCGGCGCGGACGTTCGCCGGGATCTCGGCGACCGCGCCGAAGTCGAGGAACACGATCGTCGGCGGGCCGTTGCCGTCGGCGGACGGCCTGACGAGCAGGTTTCCGGGGTGCGGATCGGCGTGATAGATGCCGTCGTTGAAGATCTGCTGGCAGTAGATCTCGACGACCTGACGGGCGAGCTGGCCGCGGTCGAGACCGAGCTGCTTGGTCCCGAGCTTGTCGGTGATCTTCACGCCGGTCTCGAAGTGCGTGACGAGGATGCGCGCGGTCGACAGCTCCTCGACGACGCGGGGGAACCCGACGTCGGTGCGGCCCTCGAAGTTCGCCGCGATGTTCTTCGCGTTCGTCGCCTCGGCGCGGTAGTCGAGCTCCTCCATCACGATCGCGCGGATCTCGCGATACAGCTCCTCGAGGCCCTGGTACGGGATGAACCACTCGACGATGCGGAAGATCCGGCGCAGCGTGTTGAGGTCGCGCCGGACGATCTCCTCGATGTCGGGATACTGGACCTTGACCGCGACCTTCGTGCCGTCGTGCAGGCGCGCGATGTGGACCTGACCGATCGACGCCGACGCGATCGGCCGGCGCTCGAACGAGCTGAACAGCTCGGTCGGTGGCTTGCCGAGCTCGTCGCAGATGCGCGCCTCGATGTCGGCGTACGGGCGAGGAGGGACGGCGTCCTGCAGACCCTCGAGCTCGCGCCGGAACTCCTCGGGGAGGAAGTTCGTCATGATCGAGATCAGCTGGCCGACCTTGATGAACAGGCCTTGCAGCTCGATGATCGTCCGCTCGATGCGCCGCGCGTTGCGCAGGTTGGTCTGGCGCAGGTGGTGCTCGATCCACGCGTCGGAGTGGAAGCGGGCGCTTAACTTGATCCACAGGTAGCTCCAGATCACGCGCCACGTGGTCCAGTACGCGCGCACGCTCCGGATCCGGAGGCGCGGTGGACGGCCTTCATCGGTGTGACGGTAGCGACGCGACTCGTGCGCGAGCGCCATCATCGAATCGCCGGCGGTGACGGGCACGGCCTCGCCTTTCGGGGAGGCCGGCGCCTTCTCGGATCCGTCCTTCCCTTGCTCCACGGCGGGCTCCTTGCGGGCCGGCTGCACCATCGCGGGGGCAAGAGTACCGCGACTTGTTGATCCCCGGGCGATTCAGGGGTACCTCGAAGGGGATGGCGACCGACGACGACGCAACTGCTCCCAAGCTGACCCCCGTCCCGTCGCCGTCGTCGAGCGAGTCCGGGGCGGCCAAAGATCGCGAGATCAAAGAGGCCGGCGACAAGCTGAACGAGCGCCTGACCGAGAGAATCCGGCAGGGAACGAATCCTCCCGAGGACAAGCTCAACGAGACGATCCGCCAGCGGCTCGAGCACCTCGTCCCCGAGCTCGTCAAGAAGACGTTCGCGGCCGGCATGGGCGCGGTGTTCTCGACGGAGGAGGGGATCCGCAAGATCGCCCGCGAGGTCAGCCTGCCGGACGTCGTCGGCTACGTCGCCTCGTCGGCGGACGGGGCGAAGGACAAGGTGTTCGAGGTGGTCGCGCGCGAGACGCGCGAGTTCCTGTCGAACCTGAACCTGACCGAGGAGATCGCGAAGATCCTCACGACGCTGTCGTTCGGGATCAAGACCGAGATCCGGTTCATCCCCAACAGCGAGAAGTTCATCGGCTCGGAGCCCGACGTGAAGGCGTCGGTCCGGGTGAAGCGCGCCGACGAGGGCCGCAAGGACGACCAGGCCAAGGACGAGAGCCGGTCGCGGCTGCGGTTCTGGCGCCGCGACGGGCAGGGCGGCGAGGGCGGCGAGGGTGGCGACGACGATGACGACGGCGGGCACGACCGCTAGCTGATTCGCGCCGCCCGCGGCCCCGGTGTTAGGCTGAGCCGCATGAGGCGACGTGCCATCGGCCTCGTCGCGGTCGGCCTCGCCGGCTGCGCGCAGGTGTTCGGCCTCGATCCGACCACCGGTGGCTCCGACGCGATCCCGCTGCCGCCCGAGGCGACGCTCCAGCTCGATCGCCTGTCGATCGGGGCGATGACCGTGCGGCGGCCGGGCGACCTCACCGGGATGACCGCGACCTATCTGATCGAGGACCCGGCCGATCCGAACGGGATGCGCCGCATCCCCGCGACGCTCGCGGCGACACGCGACCGCTGGACCGCGGTCCTGCCCGAAGGCATCGCGGCGAGCGTCGAGTTCACGCAGCCCGACATCGCGGTGTTCCGCCGGCTCTTCACGTTCCCGAACCGGACCCTCTCGGCGCTGTTCGGGATGTACGAGCATCCCGACCCCGAGCCCGCGCCGGCGGGCGTCGCCGCGTCGGTGCAGATGAACCTGCCGTCGCCGTATGCCGCGGGCGAGCTGCTGCGGCTCTACGCGGTCGGCCCGTGGGTCTATCACGACTTCGCCGCACCTGCGGTCGGCGCGACGACGCTCGGGCCGACGACGGTCGCCTACGATGCCGCGAGCTGGCCGACGACGAACGCGGTCAAGCCGCTGCAGCGGATCACGACGGAGGATCGCGTCGTCGCGCTTCGCTACTCGGGCAATCTACTGACCGCCGCCGGCGAGGTCGCGCCGTTCGATCAAACGGCGGGTATGACGAACAACCTCGTGGCGACGCTGACGCCGGTGACGCAGACCGCGCTCGACGTGACGATCGATCCGGCCGGGACCGCGATGCGGCTCGGCATGACCTCGCCGGCGGGCACGAGCCTCGGCATGTCGTGGAGCGTCGTCGCGGCACCCGCGGCGATCTACGCCAACAACCAGGGTCCGCTGCTAAACGCGGCCGGCGTCGCCGCGGCCGACAGCGGGCGGATCACGATGCCGTTTGGCAATCCGTTCTCCGGCATCGGCTGGCCGTCGCTGTTCACGTTCGGCACGAACAAGGGGCGCACGTACATGGTGCCGCCGATGATGCTGCCGGTGACGCTCTACGCGGGGCTCAACGCGGTCGCCGAGGTGAAGCCCGGGCTCGTCGTCGAGCAGGCCGCGGGGCTGCCGGTGCTCGTCTCGGTGAACAAGGTGCCGCTGACCTCGGATGGCCTGACGGTGATGATCGATCCGGCTCGGCCCGTCGAGCTGACGCTCGTCGCCGATCGGCCGGAGAGCTCGTTCTATCAGTTCAACGTCTACGAGGTCGCGCCGAACAGCGCGATGACCGGGATCGAGCTGAAGATCGCCTATGTCGCGTATGGCCTGGAGCCGACGCTCGTCGTCCCGCACGACGTGTTCGAGACCGGTACGACGTACATGGTGCGTGCGCACTGCATCGAGGGCGGCTTCCCGACGCTTGGCGAGGGCAACCTCCAGAACCGAGAGGTGCCGCAATCGGTCGGCTACCTCGACAGCGGCGTGTTCACGGTCGCCGCCCCATGACGCCGGCTCTGTTACGATTATTCGAGATGAGGCGACTTGTACCTCTGACGGCGATCTGGGGCCTGGCGGGCTGCGCGCAGATCTTCGGCCTCGACGAGACGTCGTCGGACGACGCGGGCGAGGCGGTCAGCCTCTCGCTCGAGCGCGTGTCGGTCGGTGCGACCGTCGTCAAGGCACCGCTCGACGTGTCGATGGAGACGGCGACGTTCCTCACCGACGACGGCGCGGGCGGCTATCTGCGCGTGAACGGCACGGTCAGCGCGCCGGGCACGTTCACCGCGGCGGAGCTGACCGGTGCGCCGCCGGTGCAGTTCACGCTGCCGGGCACGACCGGCGATCGCATCTGGGCGACCGGTGCGCCGGCGCAGCGCGGCACGTTCACTGTGTTCGAGCACCCGGGGAGCGAGGCGCCGCTGCCGGGCTCGATGGTGGCGGTCAACGCGATGTTGCCGACGCCGAACGCGGCGGGCGACTCGTTCCGGGTCGAGATCGTCGGCGCGTGGATGCGAGGCGCGATCACGCCACCGGCGACCACCGGCGGCACCGTCATCACCGACACGATCGACTACGCGTCGTTCACGCCGATGGTCGGCAACGCGCCGGCGCGGTTCACGAACGCCGACGTGGCGCTCGTCCTCCGCTACCAGGCAAGCGCGCTGATCGGCGTGCTGCAGCAGCAGCTCGATCAGACCGCCGGCACGGACATGATCAGCGGCACGATGACCGCGGTGTCGACGACCGACTCGATGCTCGAGGCGACGATCGACCCGCCGGCGCTGAACACGCGGTACAGCGCCGTGCGACCGAGCCTGATGACCGCGCTCGCGCAGAGCTACTTCGTGCGCGCCGCGCCGGGCTGGTCGGTCGGCCAGCCGCAGGGCATCTCGCTCGTCCAGGGCAGCCTCGCCGCGACCGCGACCTCGATCGCCGCGGGCTTCGGCAACCCGTTCACGTCGCTCGGCTGGACGTCGATCGTCGAGTACACGACGAGCCAGTCGCGCACGTACATGTTCGACATGACGCACACGGTGACGCTCACCGCGACGATGCAGACGCTCGCCGAGGTCGGCTCGGAGCCGCTGACCCTCGACCTGCCGGCGGGGCTGCCGATCACGATCTCGATCGACGCGACACCGCTGACGGTCGACGGCATGTCGGTCCAGCTCGACCTGTCGAAGCCGGTCGTCGTCGACGCGACGCTCGATCGCCCGCAGAGCTCGTTGTACGTCGCGCGGCTCGTCGAGCTCGATCCGTCGTCGGCGACCGTGACGAAGACGCTCGTCGCCGAGATGGTCGTCACCGGCACGCCGACGTTCGCGTTCCCGCCGGAGCTGTTCCAGCCGGGACACACCTACTACGTCACGGTCGTCAGCGCCGCCGGTGGATTCACCGGCGCGGCCACCGGCGACCTCCAGACCGTCTCGTTCCCCTATACCTCCGGCACCCTCGACAGCGGTGTCTTCACGGTGACGCCATGAAGCTCCAGGCCAGCCTGCTCTCGCTCGTCCTCGTCGCCGGCGTCGCCAGCGCCAACAACAAGGACAAGGCCGACGCGCTGTTCAAGCACGGCAAGAAGCTGATGGGCGAGAAGCGCTATGCGGACGCGTGCGAGGCGTTCGAGAAGAGCAACAAGCTCGACCCCGGCATCGGCACCCAGCTGAACATCGCGAAGTGCTACGAGGACTGGGGCAAGATCGGCCGCGCGTTCCTCGCGTACCAGCAGGCCGAGAAGATGGCGAAGGACGCCAAGGATCCACGCGAGCCGAAGATCCACGAGCTCGTCGAGGACCTCGACTCGCAGGCACCGCGCCTCACGATCAAGCTGCCGAAGGACGCGTCGATGGACGATCTCGCGGTGACGCTCGACGGCGACGCGTTCGCGGCGTTCGGCGAGCCGTTCGTCATCGATCCGGGGCCGCACACGATCGAGTACGTGTCGGCCGGCGGCGGCAAGAAGACCAAGGTCGTCCCCGTCGAGCGCGGCGGCGACTCCGAGGTCACGATCGACGTGCCCAGGCGCGGCAAGAAGCCGGACACCGTCGTCGATGCGAAGCCGGACGCCAAGACGCCTCCCACCCCTGTCGAGCCGGTCCGGCCCGAGGAGACACCGCTGCCGCCGGGTCGGAACATGCGCCTCGGTGGGCTCGTGATCGGCGGCGCCGGCGTGATCGCGATCGGCGTGTCGAGCATCATGACGCTGTCGGCGCGCAGCAAGTACAACGATGCGATCGACGAGCACTGCGGCGGCATGAAGACGACCTGCAACGACGAGGGTCTGAGCCTGACGCACGACGCGCGCAGCACCGCGAACACCGCGACCGTGATCTTCATCGCCGGCTCGGCCGCGGTCGCCGGCGGCGTGTTGCTCTACCTGCTCGCGCCGAAGGGCGAGGCGGCCGAGCGACCCACTGCGCAGACGTCCCGGTACGTGGTCCCGGCGGTGTCGCCGACGGGGGCCGGCCTCGTGTTCGGCGGCCGGTTCTAGCGCCTACGCAGATCTACGTACGTGCGCGCCGGCGCCCGCGAGCGCCGACGAGACACCCCGAAATCACCGGGTGGTGACCGTTACAGACGCGATCTACGTACGGCGTGACATTGTTCGCGTGGGTCTCGCGCGTGTGATGACCGGGCTGGCGCTCGTGCTCGGGGGTTGCGACATCGCATTCCGCATCGATCGCATCGCGCCGGGCTCGCCGCCGTACAGCGCCGACGGTGGTGGGCTGCCCGGGTGCGAGATGATCACCTCGCACGACGAGGACGGCGACGGCGTTCCCGACGCGTGCGACGTCTGTCCCGGCATCGTCAATCGCGACCAGGACGACAACGGCGACGGCGACGGCGTCGGCGATGCATGCGATCCCGACACGACGCGCCCCGATCGAATCGCGCTGTTCGCCTCGTTCGCGGATGCGGGCGCGATGGACACGTGGCGCCTCGTCGACGGTCACTGGTTCATCGACGCCGAGTCGCTCGCCTACGACTCGATCACGAACGGCGAGTACGGGACGATCGAGTACAAGCTCGCGCAGCCGCGGCCACCGCTGACGATCGAGTACGGCTTCTCGATCGACTCGATCGCACCGATGCAGGCGAGCGTGCTGTGGGCGGTTGCCGACCGCGACGGCAGCGGCAAGGGTGTCGGTTGCGGCGTCCGGCGCAGCCCGTCGACGTTCCTCGACGTCGTCCGGATCGACAATCCATACGAGCCGACGACGAAGTCCAACGAGGCCTCGATCGCGAAGCTCGTGCCGGGCGTGCGTTACCGCGTGACGATGACCTACGAGCTGGCGAGCGTGCGCTGCGCGGTCACCGACGACACGGGCAGCGGCGGCGCGACGATGCTCGACGTGACGAGCCCGCCACCCGCGGGTGCGCTCGCGCTCGAGTCCCTCAAGATCGGCGCACACGTCTCGTATGTCGCGGTCTACGCCGCGGGACCTTAGCGCTGGTTCTGCTGCTGGTTCTGCTGGCGACGCGCCTCCTCGGCGACGACCAGCGCCGCCATGCCGGCAGCAGCGGACGTGCTCGCGGCCGCGGGCTCCGGAGCCGGCGGTGCTGCGCCCGGCGGAAGGCTCGGCGGCGGAACGGGCGGGCTGCACACGCAGCCGACGTTGTTCGCCATGATCACGACGGAGCTGAGCTGCATCCCGATCTCGTTGCAGTAGCCGCCGCACGTGGAGGCGGAGTCCTTCGGGACATACGTCACGCCGCTCGTGCCGACGTTCGCCGCGCAGGCGACGAGCCCCATGACCAGGAACGCGAGTGCGATCTTCATGGTCGCGGATGCTAGCGCAGCTGTGCGCTACATGCCGAGCAGCGAGATCAGCGCGGGCAGCTCGATCGGCTTGACGAGGTGGTGGTCGAAGCCGGCGTCGCGGGCGCGTGCGCGGTCGGCGTCCTGGCCGTAGCCGGTGATCGCGATCAGCCGCAGCGGGTTCGAGCCCAGCTCGGCGCGGAGGCGGCGGGCCAGCTCGTAGCCGTCCATCACCGGCAGACCGATATCGAGGAGTGCGACCTCGGGCTTGAACGACAGCGCGAGCGCGAGCGCGGCGCCGCCGTCGTGCGCGACGACGGTCTCGTGGCCCTGCATCGCGAGGAGCTCGTGCAGCATCTGGGCGGCATCGACGTTGTCGTCGACGACGAGGATGCGCCTGCCGCTGCCCTCGCGCAGCGTCACCGGGCTCGCGGCGGTGCTGGAGGTCTCGGGGCGGACGACGTGCGGCAGCGTGACCGTGAACGTGCTGCCACGGCCGACGCCCTCGCTCGCGGCGGTGATCGTGCCGCCGTGGAGCTCGCACAGGCTGCGCGCGATCGTGAGGCCGAGCCCGAGCCCGCCCTGCGAGCGATCGAGCATGCGCTCGCCCTGGACGAACATGTCGAACACCCGCGTCAGCATCTCGCGGCGGATACCGATGCCTTCGTCGCGAACGTCGACGACGACGCGGCCGGCCTCGGCGCGCGCGTGAACGTGAATGGTCGTATCGGCGTCGCTGTACTTCGACGCGTTCGTGATGAGGTTCTGGAAGATCTGCGCGAGCCGGGTCGGATCGCCGTCGATGCGCAGGCCCTCGCGTGCGACGTCGACGACGAGGCGCTGCTGGCGCTGCGCGAGGATCGGGCTCGCGAGCTCGAGCGCCTTCGCGATGACGCCGCCGAGCTCGACGACCTGGCGCTCGACGGTGATCTTGCCGCGCGAGATCCGCGAAACGTCGAGCAGGTCGTCGATCAGGCGCGCCAGGTGGGCGACCTGGCGCCGGATCACGCCGCGCTCGCGTCCGAGCGTGTCGAGCTTCAGGTCCATGACCTGCAGCGCGTTCGCGATAGGCGCGAGCGGGTTGCGGAGCTCGTGGCCGAGCATCGCGAGGAACTCGTCCTTGCGGCGCTCGCCGACCTGCGCGCGCTCGACCGCGAGTGCCAGCTGCGCGTTCTGCGCGTGGAGTGCCTCGTACAGGCGCGCGCGCTCGAGCGCGAGCGAGGTCAGCTGCGCGACGCCGGCGAGGAAGTCGGACTCGTGATCCGTGAGCTCGTGATCGCGCCTGAACGAGATCGCGATCGCGCCGCCGGGACGGCCGTCGATCTGGAACGGCACGGCGCCCCACGACCGGATCCCGCGCGGTCGCCACGTGTCCTCGACGTGGAGATAGCGCCGCTCGAGACGCGCGCGGCTCTCGCACCAGATGAGCGTGCCCTTGCGCATCGCCTCGGCGACCGGGACGTCGTACGCGATCGGCAGCGCCTGGACGCGCGCGAGCACGCCGGGATCGTGGGGACCGTGGACGCCGACGATCCGGATCTGGTCGCCGTCGCGGATCGCGGTCAGGCTCGCCGTGGCGCCCAGATAGTCGACGACCTCGCGCGCTGCGAGCTCGGCGACGGCGCTCACCGTGAGGGCCCCGGTCAGCCGGGTCGCGACCTCGCGGAGCTTGCGCTCGCGGCTCGTCGCCTCGTCGGCCTCGGTGCGCGCCTGGCGCTCCGCCTCGACGAAGATGCTGCGCTCGAGCGCGAGCGATGCCTGCCCGGCCATCGCGGCGAGCAGCTCCGCGTCCTCGGCGCTGAACGAGCGCTCCTCTGCGAACGCGAACGACACCGCACCGATCCCGCGTCCGGCGACGACGAATGGCACGATCGCCCAGGCCTGGTTCGGCGACTCGATCGGCAGCGAGGCCGACGGATAGCGGCTGCGCATCGCCGCCTGGCTGTCGAACATGATCGGCGCGCCGCTGCGGACCGCATCGCACACCGGAAGCGAGGCGGTCATCGGGATCGTGTGAGCTCGTTCTCTGCGCACCGGTTCGATCCCGATGACGCTCGCGACGAGCTCGAGCGTCGAGGCATCGCGCAGGAGCCACGCCGCGCCTTCCTGTGCGCCGATCGCCTCGCGTCCCGCATCGACGATCGTCGATACGACCTGCGCCTCCTCGACTGCACGAGACAGCTTCGAGGTGAGCTCCTGGAGGCGCCGCGTCCGGTCGCGCGCGGCCTCGGCGGCCCGGCGAGCCTGGCGCTCGCCCTCGAACAGGCGCGCGTTGTCGAGCGCGTTGCCGGTCCGGCGCGCCAGCTCGGCGAACGTGTCGACGTCTGACGCGGTATACCGCCGGCCGGAGGCGCCCATCGCGAACGTCATCGCGCCGAGCACGCCGTCGCGCGTCGCGAGTGGAACGACGACGGCGGAGCGATAGCCGCGCTCGCGCATCTGGTGCAGGTGATCGTCGTCGTTCGCGGCATCCTCGAGCGTCGCATCGTCGACGTCGATGAGCTCGCGCGGGCTGCCCGCGAGCACGCGGGCGAGCGCCGTCCTCGGTGAGAGCTGGAGCGGACCCGCTACGAACGCGCGCGACGCCGCGGCGCGCACCGGGTCGGTATTCGCGATCGCGACGAGCCAGGGGCCGTCGGCGCGCAGCAGGTGAACGAACGCCCAGTCGGCGAGTGCGGGGATCGCGAGCTCGACGAGCGCCTGGAGCGAGCTTGCCGGATCGAACTGCTCGAGGAGCCGCGCCGCGTCGGCGAGGTACTTCGCGGCGGCCGTCACGCGGCGGCTCTCGGTGACGTCATTGTACGTCGACACCGCGGCGACGATCGCGCCGCTGCGATCGCGAACGGGTGACGCCTGGACGTTCAGCCAGTGCCGCGCGCCGCTCGGGAGGTGCACCTCGACGAGCTCGTCGACGACGTGCTCGCCGGCGAGCGCGCGTGTCATCGGCCACTTCCTCGCCGCGTAGAGCTCGCCGCGCGTGTCGTAGGCGACGACCGAGTTGTACTCGCGGGTGCTCGCGACGTGCATGCGCGAGCCGAACAGTCTCACCGCCTCGTCGTTCTCGAACACGACGCGTCCCGACGGCGCCTCGACGACGAGCATGCCGGTGCCCATCGCGCGGGCCGCGGCGTCGATGACGATCGTCGAGCGGACCTCGGTGATGTCGCGCGACGCGATGCACACGAGGTCGCTGCCGATCGGCGCGAGGACCGATGCGATCCGGCGGTTGCCGTCGCTCGCCTCGGCGCGGATCTCGATCGCGCGCTGGGTTCGCAGCGCGAACACCGCGTCGATCGCATCGCCCCAGGTCCTGGCGGCCTGTGGGCTCATCCCGTCGTCGATTAGGGCGCCGGCGAACGCCTCGATTGGTCGGTCCAGTACGCGCGCGTGGACCGCGTTGACCTGCACGTAGCGACGATCGCGGTCGACGACCGCGATCCCGACGGGCAACGCCTCGACGAGATCGCGCGGGTCGAACATGGCGGCATCGTGCTGTGCCCCGGGTCCTTACGTCAACCGCACCTCACGGATGTTGGACGTGCGGTTTCGCCACACTCGGGGGCTACTTGCGATCGTCGAACAGATCGTCGCCGGTCGATGTCTTCGTCGCGGCCTTCTTCGTGCTCGTCTTCGTCGACGATTTCTTCGTCGCGACCGGCGTCTTCTTCGCCGGCGACTTCACGTCCGTCTTGCTCGCCGCCGTCTTCGCGGCGTCGGTCTTCGCGGTCTCGGTCTTCGCGGTCTCGGTCT
This sequence comes from Pseudomonadota bacterium, assembly GCA_023386455.1. Lineage (GTDB taxonomy): Bacteria > Myxococcota_A > Polyangia > Haliangiales > Haliangiaceae > JABFXX01. Next base: position 12,228 of record JAEWJO010000019.1, read on the forward strand.
TCGCGCTCTCGGTCTTCGCGGTCTCGGTCTTCGCGGTCTCGGTC
>JAEWJO010000050.1 GCA_023386455.1 Pseudomonadota bacterium
CCGCCGTGCCGAGGAGGCGGCCGCGGCCGAGCGACTCGCGAGCGCGGTGAAGGGAGCGCGCGTCGTCCAGCGCCGCGGCACGCGCCACGATCCCGAGCGCCGCGCCGACGATGTCCTCGAGCGCGCCGGTGCGCGCATGCTGAGCGCCCGCCTCGTCGCGCGGGGCCAGCAGCTCGATGTCGTGTACGAGGTCGACGGCACGCGCATCATGTCGCTCGTCGCGACCGACACGTTCCAGGTCCTCGATCCGGGCATCTGCCTCTCCGGCGCGCACCGCGTGCTGACGCTCGACGCGATGCCGTCCGTCGTGCGCGAGGCGATCCAGGAGGCGCACCTCAACATCACGAGACGATCATGACGACGAAGACCAAGCGCACCAAGGCCGGCACGCGCACCCGCGCGCCGCGTCCGCGCACGAAGCTGTCGAGCTCGCGCGAGCGCATGCCGTCGCTCGTCCGGACGCGCTCGCTCCGCGAGGTGTTTGTCCTCGTCGGCAAGGCCGGCGAGATCCTGTGGGCCGACGCGAGCGACAGCCCGGCCGCGCTCCCCGACTCGCGCGCACGCTGGGAGGCGATCTGGTCGCGCCGCGACGACATCGACATCATCGCGCACAGCCACCCGATCGGTCCGTCGGCATTCTCGGCCGAGGACGAGTCGACGATGGCCGCGCTCGACGACGCGCTCGGCACGCCGATGCGCTACGCGGTCGTCGCGCCGCGCGTCACGATCGTGCGGCAGGGCCTCCGCGCGCCGGTCGACAAGCTGATTCCCGAACCGTGGTGGGTCGCGCTCGTGCGACTCGCCTCGGGCATGACGAAAGAAGAATGACCATGGCAATCCTCAACATCACGTACCAGGGCCACTCGGCCGACTACGAGCTCGCGATCGACTTCGCGACGACGGATGCCGACATCCGCCGCATCGCGGTCGAGGACGTGCGCTCCGGCGGCGCGAAGGGCCTGTACCTGCCGAACCTGCCGCACAACGCGTTCGCGTCGTTCGTCGTCGACCGCCTGACGGGTCCCGGCGGCGAGCAGCGGATCTACCTGCGCCCGAAGGTCCCGTTCGGTGGCCGCTAGACGGATTGTCGTCTGCGGCGTGGGCGCGCTCGGCTCGACGGCGGTGCAGTACCTCCGCAACGTCGAGGCCGAGCTGCGCCTCGTCGACTTCGATCGCGTCGAGTCCAAGAACCTCGCCGCGCAATGGTTCGTGAAGCAGTCGCTCGGCAAGAACAAGGCGGAGGCGATCCGCCTCCAGCTCGCGAACTTCTACGGCACGAAGGCCGAGGCGATGGCCGTGCGGCTGCGCGCCGACAACGCCGCGCAGCTGCTCGCCGACTGCGCGCTCGCGGTCGATTGCTTCGACAACGCCGATAGCCGCATCACGCTGTCGGAGGCCGCGCGGACCGCCGGCGTGCCGCTCGTCCATGCCGCGTTCGCGGCGGACGGCACGTTCGGGCTCGTTCGCTGGGACGAGCGCTTCACCGCCGACCGCGAGGACACGCCCGGCCAGGCGACCTGCGAGGGCGGCGAGCACCTGCCGATGATCGGCCTCATCGGCGCGACGCTCGCCCGTACGATCCAGGACTTCCTCTCCGGCGGGGAGCGCCGCGACTATCTGATCTCGCTGTCCGCCGTGATGCGAACGGCGTAGACTCGGAGGCACATAGCGCGGCGTCATCCCGCGTGACCCTCAGGACGATGAGCCCATGCCGTCGTCACGGCCTCCGGGCTGCAGGAGGGCAAAGGGGAGTCCTCTCCTCGACGACATCGACGCTTCATCTGCTCCGGCCGCACGAGAAACGCATGGGCTTTCGCGTGAGGTCCGTCGAGGAGATGACATGACTGCACGCAAGGATTTCAAACGCCTGGTGCGCGAACGAATGGCGCGAACCGGCGAGAGCTACATGATCGCGGCGCGTCACGTGCGTGCCGAGGCCGGCGACGAGACAGACGCCGAGGCGGCTACGGAGGACGTCGGGGAGGATTCGGGCCGCGAACCGATCTCGGTGCTCGAGATGATCGATCTGACGACCGCCGGCGAGGCGCTCGGGTTTCGCTGCCGGGTCGTGATGCAGCCCTCGCTCGCCGACCGACTCGACGCGGCGACCGCACTCGCGCGGCTGCGCGACGCGCTGATCGCGACGACGATCGACCGAACGTTCGAGCTGATGCGGAGCGTGGTCCTTCGAGGCTTGCGGCCGCGGATCCGGCTGGTGGCGGAGAACTTCGAGGATGTCGGCCGGTTCGTCGTCCGCGCCGCCCACGGGATCGGTGGGGTCAGCGAGGCCGGGCACATGCTCGCGATGACGATCGACGGCAAGCGAGGCCCGGCGCACGTGCTGTTCATGCTCCAGCTGATGCCGGACTTCGTGGAGACGGACCGGGATCCCTGCCTGATCTTGACCGACCCGGCCTCGCACACGGTCGACGCGCTGCGCGGTCTGGTCCACAGCGTCACCGAAAACTTGACCCGCCGGTAGGTCGAAAAATTGTCCCGATCGACGGGGTGGGTGACCGTCGAGATATGACCCGACCGACGGCCTGGCTGGCGACCCTGGTGGTGGTGACGTTCGCGACGGCGGCGCATGCCGGACCGAACGAGATCCGCACGGTGACGACCGAGCAGGACGGGGCGGCGACACGCGTGATCGTGAAGAGCACGCAGACACCGACGTTCACCGTGTACAAGCTCGAGCGACCGACCCGCGTCGTCATCGACGTGCCGAACGCGCGGCTCGCGCCGGCACTGCTCGGCCACGACAGCACCGCCGCGTTCATGCCGAACACGTGGGCGGTCAGCGCGGTCACCGCGCAGCAGCAGGAAGACGGCGGCGCGCAGGTGCGCGTCGTGATCACGCTCGCGCGGCCGGGCCGCTACGACGTCCAGACCGATGGCAACGCGTTCGTCGTGCGCGTGACCGCGCGCGATGCGGCGCCGGCCGACGCGGCTGGCTCCGACGAGGCGCGGCGCGCGGTCGCTGCCGCCGAGCAGGCGAGGGCCGAGGCGGAGCGCTCGAAGTCGGAGCTCGCGAAGATCCGGGACGAGGTCGAGGCGACGCGCCTCGCGGCGACGAAGGATCGCGAGGCCGCGGCACGCGCGAAGGCCGATGTCGAGGCTGCGCGCATGGCGATCGCGGCGGAGCGTAGCGAGGTCGCGCGTGCGAAGGCAGATGCGGAGACCGCACGCCTCGCCGCCGCGAAGGACCGCGAGGCCGCCGCGACGTCGGCGAGCGAGCGCAAGGCCGCCCGCAAGGAGCTCGACGCGATCG
>JAEWJO010000051.1 GCA_023386455.1 Pseudomonadota bacterium
TGATTGGGGAATGGAGCGTTTGAGCGGACGGACGATGGTTCCAACGTCGTCCCTGCCTCCTCGGCTGTCCGGAGTCCGGACGATGGTCAGGCGGTGCGCGTGAAGTCCATGGTCCAGTTGGTCTCCCAGGTCTTGCCGCCGTCGGGCGAGAAGGCCTGTTCCCAGCGGGCGGAGGTCGGCGTGATGTCCTTCCAGTCGAAGCGGACGCGGATGGGCCGGCCGTCGAGCACGTCGTCGCAGAAGAACTGGCCGTGACCGTCCTCGAAGCGGCCGACGACGGGCGGATCGAGCGCGCAGCGACGGTCATCTGCCCAGTGGATGCTCCAGAGGCGCGTCGCCGGCTGGAAGATCCGCAGGGCGAAGGCCTCGAACGGCTTGCCATCGGCGAACGCGGGCGACGACCAGCGCTCGAGGTTTCCGAGGCCGCCGAGGAGAGGAATGACGTCGGTGAACGACGCGAATTCCTGCCACTCGGTGCATCCCTGCAGTCTCGTGAGGAGCCTGCGGTTGTGAACGTTCCAGCGGCCGAGCTCGAAATCGAAGTCCCGGCGTCCGTCGTCGATCGTTGCCATGTGCGTGTCCTCGTGATCGTGGAGCCGGCGCGGCGAGGGGCCGTCGCCATCGTCGGACTGGGCTCGCGGGTGGTTCGAGCGATGGTCGCTGATCTCGGGGGGGACTTGTCGCGGGAGTCTTGCCCTCGATGATGCGGCTCTTCGAGAGTCACGCCGTGCGAACCATCACGACGGCCGAGGCTGGGCATAGCGGGGTGAAGTGCGTGGGCGCGGCTCGTCACGATCGGGCGCGCGCTCACGCGCCGCGTGCACGCGGAGGACGAGCTTGCGCAGCTCGCTCGCCCAGAGCACGGCGCTCGCCATCGCGAAGCAGGTCAGCCACTGGTCGAGCGAGAGCGCGGTGGTGCCGAACGCGGTGTTGAGGAAGCCGAGGTGCACCACGCCGACCTGCAGGACGAGCGAGAGCAGCACCGCGCCCCAGAGCCAGCGGTTGGCGAAGATGTCGTGGAACGCGCTCACGGTCTCGGAGCGGGCGTTGAAGCAGTTGAAGAGCTGGGCGAAGACCAGCGTGGTGAAGCCGGCGGTGCGGGCGTTGTCGAGGCTGTGGGTTCCGTCGACGAGGCCACCGGGAAAGTAGGCATCGATCGTGAGGAGGGTGGCGGCGGCCATGACGAGGCCGATCAGGAGAACACCGGACCACATGCGGGCGTCGACCACGCGCGCGTCGAGCGGGCGGGGTGGGCGCGCCATCACGTCCTCCGTCTCTGGATCGAGTCCCATCGCGAGCGCGGGGGCGCTGTCCGTGACGAGGTTGATCCAGAGGAGCTGGGTCGCGAGCAGGGGCAGGACGAGCGTGCCTGCGTCGTGCCGGAGGCCCATCACGCCGGCGAGAATGACGCCGAGGAAGACGGTCAGCACCTCGCCCATGTTGGAGGAGAGCAGATAGCGGACGAACTTGCGGATGTTGTCGAAGATGCGGCGGCCCTCGCGCACGGCGCGGACGATCGTCGCGAAGTTGTCGTCGGCGAGGATCATCTTGCTCGCCTCCTTGGTGACCTCGGTGCCGGTGATACCCATCGCGATGCCGATGTCGGCGGCCTTGAGTGCGGGCGCGTCGTTCACGCCGTCGCCGGTCATCGCGACGATGTTGCCGTTCTGCTGGAGCGCGTCGACGATGCGGAGCTTGTGCTCGGGCGCGACCCGGGCGAACACCGACGTCGTGCGGACGGCATCGCGGAACGCGTGATCGCTCAGCTCGTCGAGCTCGTTGCCCGTCAGTGCCGGGGCGCCGGTGCCGGTGATCGCGAGGTCGGCCGCGATCCGTGCGGCGGTACGCGGGTGGTCGCCCGTGATCATGATGACGCGGATCCCGGCGTGGTGCGCTTCCTCGACCGCCGGGCCGGCCTCCTCGCGCGCCGGATCGATGATGCCGACGGTGCCGACGAAGATGAGGTCCTGCTCGAGCGAGGGGTCGGGTTGCGGTGCGTTCTTCGTGCCGAGCGGGCGGTAGGCGACCGAGAGCGTGCGCAGCGCGGCGTCCGAGAGCTCGTCGACGTCGGCGAGGATGCGCGCGCGCAGTGCGTCGTCGAGCGGCACGACGTCCATGCCGACGCGCGCCCGCGTGCAACGCTCGATCAGGACGTCGGGGGCACCCTTCGCGATCAGCACGGCCTCGTCGTCGTGCTCGTGATCGCGCTCGAGCGTCGACATCATCTTTCGCACCGAGGTGAACGGGAGCTCGGCGAGGCGCTCGAAGCGCCGCTCGCGCCGCTCGTGCACTCCGAGCTTGCGCTCGGCGACGAGGAAGGCTGCTTCGGTCGGATCGCCCTCGATCCGCCACTCACCGTTCTCCTCGCGGAGTGCGGCGTTGCTGGCGAGGCTGCCGCCGCTGAGGACGACGATGTCCTCGGCGCGCTGCGCCCCACCGACCGGCCGGTCGGCGTCGGTATCCTCGACCCGGCCCTCCGGTGCGTAGCCGACGCCCGTCACCCGTGCGCTGCCCGAGGCGGTCATCACGCGCTCGATCGACATCTCGGACCGGGTGAGCGTGCCGGTCTTGTCGGTGCAGATGACCGACGCGCTGCCGAGCGTCTCGACCGACGAGAGCTCCTTGATGATCGCGTTGCGCCTGGCCATGCGCTGTACGCCGAGCGCGAGCACCACCGAGAGGATCGCGGGCAGGCCCTCCGGCACGGCGGCGACCGCGAGCGAGACGCCGAGCAGGAGCACCGTCACCGAGTCCTGGAGCGTGCGCACGTCGGTGGTGAGGAAGACGGTGACGACGACGATGGCCGCGATCGCGATCACGGCGATGCCGAGCACGCGACCGACGTGGGCGATCTCGCGGCGCAGCGGGGTGACGTCGGCCTTGGTGGCGTCGAGCATCGTGGCGATGGCGCCCATCTGCGTGGCCATGCCGGTCGCGGTGACCACGGCGCGCCCGGTGCCCTGCGTGACCGCGGTGCCTTTCCAGACCATGTCGAGGGAATCGCCGAGCGACGTCTTCGTGCGGAGGGTGGTCGGGTCCTTGAGCACCGGCACGCTCTCGCCGGTGAGCGAGGCCTCCTGGACCCGGAGCGCGGCGGCTTCGAGAAGCCGGGCGTCGGCGCCCACCGCGTCGCCCTCGCCGAGGACGAGCAGGTCACCGGGCACCAGCTCCGCGCTCGGCACTCGCTTCTGCTCGCCGTCGCGGACGACCGCGGAGGTGACCTCGGTCATCTTCCTCAGGGCAGCGACCGCGTTCTCGGCGCGTGCGGTCTGGGCGTAGCCGAGGATCGCGTTGATGATGACGATCGCGGAGATGACGACCGCGTCGACCGGCCAGCCCCCGTGGCCCTGGATCCACCAGCCGACCGACGAGACGACGACCGCGGCGAACAGGAGGTAGATGAGCGGGTCGCGGAAGTGACCGAGGAACTTCTTCCAGCGCGGCACCTTCGGCGCGGACCGCAGGACGTTGGGGCCGGTCTCGGCGAGCCGGCGGGCCGCTTCCTCCGAGCCGAGGCCTCGCTTCGGGTCGGTACCGAGCGCGTTCGCGACCTCGGCCGCATCGCGCTGGGACGGATCGTCGAGCGGGCCAGTCATCCAGTCGTTCCTGTTGCAACCGCCCGGCCGAGCTCGCGGGGCGCACATCCGCGAAGATACGGAGTGCCCTGCCGGGTGCATGCGCCAAGAATGCGGCGTCGCGCGCAAATTTCGCACGCTCGGGTCAGTGGCTGGTCAGCGGTTGATGAGGCGCAGGCACGCGCGGGCGATCGCCAGCTCCTCGTTGGTCGGGATCACGAGCACGGTCGTCCGCGACGACGGGCTCGAGATCTGGCGGGCTGCCCGGGCGGGCGAGGCGTTGCGCTGCTCGTCGACCTCGATGCCGAGGGTGGCCATCCCGGTCAGCGCGTCGCGGCGTAACCCGGCATCGTTCTCGCCGACGCCCGCGGTGAACGTGATGACGTCGGTCGTGCCGAGCAGCGCGAGATAGGCCCCGATGTACTTGCGCAGCCGATGGACGTAGACGTCGTAGGCCAGCGTCGCGGCCTCGTCGTGCGCGTCGACGCGGTCGCGCAGCTCGCGGAAGTCGTTCGCGCCGGCGAGGCCGTAGAGCCCCGAGTGGCGGTTGAGCAGCGCGTCGATGTCGTCGACGGTCATCCCGGCGGTGCGGGCGAGGTAGACGAGGACCCCCGGATCGAGGTCGCCCGGCCGCGTGCCCATCACCAGGCCCTCGAGCGGCGTCAGCCCCATCGACGTGTCGATCGGGCGCCCGCCGGCGATCGCCGACGCCGACGCGCCGTTGCCGAGGTGCAGCACGATCTGGTTCAGCGATCCGGGTGACCGGCCGAGGAAGATCGCGGCCTGCGCGCTGATGTACTGGTGCGACGTGCCGTGGAAGCCGTATCGGCGAATCCGCCAGCGCTCGGCGACGTCTCGATCGATCGCGTAGCTGGCGGCCGCGGCGGGCAGGTCATGGAAGAACGCGGTGTCGAACACCGCGACGTGCGGCACGTCGGACACGAGCGTGCGGGCTACCTGGATGCCGAGCAGCGAGGGCGGGTTGTGCAGCGGTGCGAGCGGTGCGAGATCCTCGAGCCTGGCGATCAGCTCGTCGGTGACGAGCGTCGGCTCGTAGAACGTCGGCCCTCCGTGCACGACCCGATGTCCGACGGCGACGAGCCCGACGCTGGCGAGGTGCGCGCCTGCCTCGTCGAACAGGTCGAACGCGGTGCGCAGTGCCGACGCGTGGTCGGCGATCGGTGCGCCGTCGCGGCGCAGCTCGCGCGCTCCGCACGTCAGGGTGGCCGACGAGGTCTCCTCGCCGATGCGCTCGACGCTGCCATGTGCCCACGAGGTGCCCGCGTCCGCGTCGAGCAGGTCGTACTTGAGCGACGATGAACCGGCGTTGATGACGAGCACGAGGCGAGCGGCGCGCTCACCGCGTGCGCGACTCGGGGACGAGGAGGTCACCGCCAGGTCCAGCTCTGGATGTCGGGAAGATCTTCGAAGTGGCTGCGCACGTACGCGGAGTGCTCGCGGAGCCGCTCGAGGCACGCATCGACGAGCAGCTGCGCGTTGTCGGGCGGACGGCGCGTGCGCCGTAGCGCCTCGATCACGAGGTGGTAGCGGCTGATCCCGTTGAGCACGACCATGTCGAACGGCGTCGTCGTCGTGCCTTCCTCGCGATAGCCGCGCACGTGAAAGCGCGAGGGCTCGGTCCGGCCGTGCAGCAGGTGGTGAACCGCGCCGGGATAGCCGTGGAACGCGAACACGACGTGCGTATCGCGCGTGAACAGCTCGTCGAACCGATCGTGCGTCATGCCATGGGGGTGCTCCTGCGGCGACGTGAGCGCCATGAGGTCGACGACGTTGACGACGCGAATCCGCAGCCCCGGTGCGCGCTCGCGCAGCCACGCCGCGGCCGCGAGCGTCTCCATCGTCGGGATATCGCCGGCGCACGCGAGCACGACGTCCGGTGCCGCGTCCGCATCCGTGCTCGCCCACGCCCACCGCGATGCACCGCGTGCACAGTGCGCGCGCGCGGCGGCAAGGTCGAGCCACTGCAGCTGGGGCTGCTTGTCGATGATGATCAGGTTGACGTGGTTGCGGCTCTGCAGGCAGTGCTCCGCCACCGCGAGCAGGCAGTTCGCATCCGGCGGCAGGTAGATCCGCGCGACCGTCCCTCGCTTCGACACGATCGTGTCCATGAACCCGGGACCCTGGTGGCTGAAGCCGTTGTGGTCGTTGCGCCAGCACGTCGACGTCAGGAGGAAGTTCAGCGACGGAACGGGTTCGCGCCACGGCAGCTCGTCCTGCACCTGCAGCCACTTCGAGTGCTGGGTCGCCATCGACGCGACGATCAGCGCGAACGCCTCGTACGTCGCGAACACGCCGTGCCGCCCGGTGAGCACGTAGCCCTCGAGCCAGCCCTCGCAGTTGTGCTCGCTCAGCACCTCCATCACGCGGCCCTGCGGTGACACCTGCTCGTCATCTGCCTCGGTGATCGGCGCGACGAGGCAGCGATCGGACGCCTCGAACACCGCCTCGAGTCGGTTCGATGCCGTCTCGTCGGGACAGAACAGCCGGAAGCTCGTCGGGTTCGCGCGATAGATGTCGCGCATCAGGTTGCCGAACCGCCGCGTCGACTCGTGCCGCTCGGCGCCCGGCCTCTTCACCGCGATCTGGTAGTCCTCGATCGACGGCAGTTCCAGTAGCGACGTGCGCGCGCCGCTGGTGCGCGGGTTCGCGGACATCCGGCGGGGGCCGCGTGGCGCGAGGGCGGCGAGCTCGGGGAGGAGCTGGCCGTCTGCATCGAACAGCTCCTGCGGCCGGTAGCTCGCGAGCCATTGCTCGAGCTGCGCGAGATGGGCGGGATTCGTCCGCACCGCGCCGAGCGGGACCTGGTGGGCGCGGAAGGTGCCCTCGACGCGCTTGCCGTCGACCTCGCGCGGGCCGGTCCAGCCCTTCGGGGTGGCAAGCACGATCACGGGCCAGCGCGGACGGCCGATGATGTGGCCGGTGGAGCGCGCGGTGCGCTGGATCTCTGCGATGGACTCGAGAGTGTCGTCGAGCGTTGCAGCGAACGCGCGATGGACCTCGCGCGGATCGTCGCCGCCGACGAAGCGCGGCTCGTAGCCGAAGCCTTGCAGCAGGCGGGCGATGTCCTCGTCGCGCGAACGCCCGAGCACCGTCGGGCCCGAGATCTTGTAGCGGTTGAGATGCAGGATCGGCAGCACGGCACCGTCGCGGATCGGGTTCAGGTACGTGATGCCCTTCCACCCGCCTTCGAGCGGGCCGGTCTCGGCCTCGCCATCGCCGACGACGGCGACGACGAGCAACGCGGGATCATCGAACGCTGCACCGAACGCGTGGGCGAGCACGTAGCCGAGCTCGCCACCCTCGTGGATCGAGCCGGGCGTCTGCGGGCCGACGTGACTCGGAACGCCGCCGGGCGTCGAGAACTGACGGAACAGCGCGCGTAGCCCGCTGACGTCCTGACCGATGTGCGGATAGACCTCCGAGTACGTGCCTTCGAGGTACACGTTCGCGACGACCGCGGGGCCACCATGCCCCGGGCCTGCGAGAAAGATCGCGTCCAGGTCTCGCATCCTGATCGCGCGGTTCACGTGCGCGTAGACGAGGCTCAAGCCGGGCGACGTCCCCCAGTGGCCGAGCAGGCGCGGCTTGATGTGCTCCGGGCGAAGCGGCTCGCGGAGCAGAGGATTGTCCTGCAAGTAGATCTGACCGACGGTGAGGTAGTTCGCCGCACGCCAGTACGCGTCCAACAGATCGAGTTCCTGCATACGCGGCCAGTGACGCAAGCCGCGTTCCGGACGACGTCACGCAGCCTGGCGGCTCTCTGCGATGACATCCGTGAGCTTGACGACGAGATCCGTCGCACGAACGTGATCGACACCGAGTGCCTGCTGAAGCTCCTCGAGGGTGTCGTGCTCCGCGCGCTGCAGCTCCAGATCCGAGATCGCGATCAGGAATGCCAGCGCGAATCCGAGCTCGCGGGCCGCGCGGGTCTGGAGCACGGCGGCGAGGGCTCGAAACCGCGACATCCGCGCACGAAAACCTTCGATCGGTGGGATCGCGATGAGCTCGGCGAACTGGACGCCGGTCAGCGAGCTGATGCGCTGCGCGAGGGCCTGGAGCAGTGCGCGCTCTACGCGCTGCTCGGTCTCGTCGGCACCTGCCGCGAGCTGCGCGATCTGCAGGAGGGCGGTTCCCTGGTCCCGGTTCAGGCTCTCGCCGGCGAGAACTGTTTCGATGATGCGGCGCAGCTTCGTTTGATCGATCGCGATCGTCATTCGACGAGCGATTGCATGCGGTGTACCAGCCGAGGTTCACGCGTGCTCGACGACGACCCGGTGCAGCTTGCCCGCCTTCGACAGCGGGATCTCGGCGAGCACCTTCAGCTCGAACGGGACACCGCGGATGTGCTGGCGGATGAAGTTGCGAATCATCACCTCGGCCTCGCGCGGGATACCCGTCGGCACCTGCGGGACGAGGTTCAGGACGACCGTGCCGTCGACACGCTGCAGCGCCTGGAACTGGCGCGTGCAGGTCGCGAGCTCGGTGAAGAGCACGTTGAACAGGATGCCCTCGACCGGATTGCCCGCGCCGTCGCGCAGCGTCTCGGTGACGCGCCCCTCGACGGGACCGAAGCGGGGCAATGTGCGGCCGCAGGGGCACGGAGATGCCTCGCGCGCGAGTGCCCGGTCGCCGATCAGGTAGCGGATGAACGGGTTCGCGAGGTTGTGTAGATCGGTGACCGCGATCTCGCCGACCTCGCCCGGCTTCGCCACGCGATGGCTGCCGTCGGGTTGCTCGACGAGGATCTCGACGATCAGGTTCTCCGCGGATTCGTGGAGCCCATCGTGCATCTCGCACTCGCTGCCCATCAGCATGAACTCGCGGCAGCCGTAGGTCTCGAACACCGACGGTCCGAACGCGAGCTCGAGCGCCGCGCGGTCGTGCGGCCACAGCCGCTCGGCGCCGTAGACGACGGGGATGGTGTCCCAGTCGCGCAGGCCGTGGCAGTTGATGTAGCGCGCGAGATCGGCGAGTGCCTGCGCGTACCCGAGCATCGCTTCCGGTCGCTCGCGCCGGATCGTCTCGACCATCGCACGCAGCGCATCGTCGGAGCGGAGCATGCAGTTGACGTAGACGTCGCGGCGGAGCTTGCGATCGAGGCGGATCTTCGCGCGCTGCAGTGCCGACGGCCGGTGCGGCGAGACGCCCCAGAGGTGCATCGCCTTGCGACCCATCCGGTAGCCGCCCCAGCCAAAGCCGCGCCAGCGCGTCGCGTCTCGCCAGTGGCGTGACTCGGCGGAGAACCGGATCTCGAGCGGCTCGCCCGTCGAACCGCTCGTCGCCTTGCGGCCCGCGACGCACGGCCACGCCGCGGTGCGATCCTCGATCGACGACTTCGCTGCCGCGCGCCCGAGTACGGGCAGCTTCGCGACATCCGCGACGCAGCGGATGTCGTCGGGACGAACATCGCAGCCATCGAGCGCGTCGCGGTAGTAGGCGGTGTTCCTGTACGCGTGGCGCACGACACGACGGAGAAATCCGGTCCGCACCGCTTCGAGCTCGTCTGCGCTCGCGCGTTCGGTTCGCTGGAGCGTGTGCAGCAGCTCGAAGGTCGGGCGCCCGCGAGCTCGTTCCCACGACGGGTAGAGCACGCGCTCGAGCATGGCGCCGTACAGGGTCATGCACCGACCGTATCGGACCTGTTGGTGCTCCAACGGTTAGGAGTGGGATGTTTGTCCACCCGTCAGAAGTTGTCAGTGGCGCGGGAGTCGACCGTGCGACGTGTCTTCGTCGATCTGCTCGACCTGAACCTCCTTTTTGCGCTCCGTGCCTTCGACGGCCTCGGTGCGAACGTCGGCCGTCTTGTCGACATGGACGCGCTCGACGATCCGAGCCTCCTTGCCGACGACCGCCTCCTCGCCGCGTGCGGTGACCGTGAACTCGTCCTCCGTGAACGTCGCATCCGCGGCAGACGCGGGGATGCGCTCGTTGGCAGGTTCGCGCTCGACGTCGATCCGCTCCTCGCGGAGCTCGACCGACTCACGGACGGGCTGCTCGACGACGAACGTCCGCACGCGGACACCGCCACGAGACACCTCGCGCTTTCCGACCTGGAGCTTCTCTTCGACGACGTCGATGTCGCGCGCCGGCTCGCTGACGTCGCTCCCCGCGGCCTCGAAGTCGCGGTCGAACGCCGAGCGCTCGGTCGCCGACTCCTCGGTCGTGTACGCAGACGCCGTGTCATCGAAGCCGTTCCAGCCGCTCGTCCGCCAGCGGCTCTCGGCCGCATCCAGATCGAGCGACCCGAGCTGGTCCATGTCGCCGGCGATCTCGTTTGCCTGGTCGTCCGGAACGCGTGCGACGAGCAACGAGGCTCCGCGGCGCAGGACCTCTGCATAGCGCTGCGCTCGATCCTCGGGGACGTTGCGAGATGTCAGCGCGCCGATGACGTCGCCGCCTGCATCCGAGTAGCCGAGTACGTCGGCGTTCTCGGCGGAAATAGATCTCGTACGAAGTAGCTCCAGTCCTTGGACTGCAGCGCCTTCGTCGCGAAACGCGGCAATGATCGTTTTCATGTGTGCTCTCCTTCATCGTTCGGGTTGATGGAATCGTCTTGCTCCTGAGGCTCGATCTCGACTTCATGGCGTCGCAGCGTGATCGTCTGTCGGTCGACCACCTGTTCTCGGATCGTCCGGATCCGGAGCTCCTCGCGAACCTTGAGGCGCGTCTCCACGACAACGACTTGCTCGACACAGGGCACGACGAGTACGTCGCCTTCCCAGCGCGCACTCGGAGCCGTTTCGACGAACGCGTCGACCGGGACATGCTGGACATCGATACGCTCCTGCCAGATCGGCGTCTCGACGGGCGTCGGTTGTTCGACGACTCTCCGCCGGATGCGGAGGGTTCGCCGTGGGGCTTCACGGACGCGCGTGACGACCTTCTCGGCGATGACCGGAACGACGACGCTACTGCCCGTGCTCTGCAGGAAGTCTCTCCAGCGGCCGGGCATCGAATATCCGCCGTCATCGTGATGCTCGAGTGTCTGAAACGGGACCGCGACGGTCGTCCCGTTGCCGAGCACGGCAACCGCGATCGCTTCGTGGTCCTCTCGAACGCGGACGGTACGAAGAGACGCGGTCACGCCCTCGGCGTCGACGATCGTCGGCTGTCTACGACTCGCCACGACAGGCCTCTCAGCGTGCGAAGGCGATGATGATCGCGAGCACGATGGCCGCGATGACGGCGATCAGGATCCAGTTCGTGTGTGACTTCGGGGTGCTTCCTCGTTCGGCGTAAATCTCGGCCATGTGAGTCCTCCGGTACAGGGTCTGATCGACACAGCTGCAACCGACGTTCCGGCGCGACGCGTGGCTCGCGGCGAACACGCGTGGCAGCAGCGTCGATGCAGGCACCGTGCGACTTCACCGCGAGGCGCGAGGCCGACGCCGCACCGCCCACGCGAGCGCGTCAGCGCGGAGGAATCAGGCGGCCGGTTCGCTGTCGGGGCGACGCGCGCGGATTCTCGTCGGCGTCGCGTTGCGAGCAACGAGGTGCGACGACGTCGTGCCGGCCGCGACGACGCGCGAGAACGAGACCGTGCTCATGAGGTCGGCGGCGGCGTCCGGCACGCAGACGAACACGTACGATGATTCGTGTCGGAGCTCGTCCGCGATCGCATCGAACGAGTCGACATCGCGAGTGACGACGAGGACCGACGGCCGTCCCGAAACGCCCATCCGCATCATCCACGCTCGCTCACCCTTCATCGGCGGCTAGCGTAGATGATCTGGAGGCGCGAGCTATTCGCTTGGCAGCGTCGGCCGGCGGCCGCCGGTAAAGTTTGCGCGCCGCGCTACACGAGACACACGGCGCACGCACATCACGCTACACGGCGCGGCTGCCTCCCGCGGGGGATCCCGTACTTGCAGATCGTTCGTGTCCCTGATATTTAACATTGTGAAATGTCGGCAGTGCGAAACAAGGCCGTGCTCGACCGGATCGTCGAGACCGCCGTCTACCTGCAGGCGGAGTCGCGGCGGCTCGCGAAGGAGCAGTGCGCGAAGCACGGCATCACCGCGACCCAGCTGAACGCGCTGAAGCTCTTGCAGGGCATGGGCGAGATCTCGCTGTCGGATCTCTCGAGGCGGATGTCGGCGACGAACTCGGCGATCACGGGTCTCGTCGACCGCATGGTCGAGGCGAGGCTCGTCGCTCGCGAGCAGAGCGCCGAGGACCGCCGGGTCTGGAAGATCCGGCTGACGCCCGAGGGCAGGGCGATCGCGAAGAAGGTCGACGTCGCGCCGTGGGACATCCTGCAGGACGCGCTCCGCGCACTGCCGCACGCCGAGCTCGATCAGCTGATGAAGACGCTCGGGCGGGTGGCCGATCACATCGAGGACATCGTGAAGACGAGGAGGACGTGATGAGCGACAAGGTGATCATCTCGTGCGCGCTGACCGGCGCGGTGACGACGAAGCAGCTGTGCCCGGCGATCCCGTACACGCCGGTCGAGATCGCGGAGGAGGCGAAGCGCGCGTACGACGCGGGCGCGGCGATCGTCCACGTCCATGCGCGGACCGATCAGGGCGCGCCGTCGTGGAGCCCCGAGACGTTCGCGGCGATCAAGACGGAGATCGAGGCACGCTGCCCGGTCCTGATCAACTGGTCGACCGGCGGCGCCGGGCCGATGACCGATCGCGTGAAGCACCTCGCGACGCGGCCGCACATCGCGGCGCTCAACATGGGCTCGATGAACTACGCGAAGTGGCGGCGCGAGAAGAAGAGCTTCGCGTTCAACTTCATCTTCCCGAACTCGTTCGACGACATCATCGGCTTCGCGAAGGCGATCCGCGAGCACGGCATCAAGCCGGAGATGGAGTGCTTCGACACCGGACACGTCTACTCGCACGTCGTGCTCGAGGACCTCGGCCTGCTCGAGCGGCCGTACCACTTCTCGTTCATCATGGGCGTGCTCGGCGGCATTCCGGCGTCCGCGCGGCACCTCGCGTTCCAGGCGTCGAACGTGCCGGCGGGCTCGCGGTGGAAGGTGATCGGCATCAGCCGCGAGCAGTGGCCGCTGTGCATGGCGGCGCTCTCGCTCGGCGGCGACATCCGCGTCGGCCTCGAGGACAACTTCTACATGCCGGACGGCTCGATGGCGGCGAGCAACGGCAACCTCGTCGAGGCGGCAGCCGGGATGGTGAAGCTGTCGGGGCGCAGCGTCGCGTCGGTCGCCGAGGCGCGGGCGCTGCTGTGGCCGGATGGCGGAGGCAACTTCCGATGAGGACGACGAGCTCGTCCAGGAGAACGCGATGCTGAAGTTCAGCCAGGAGCACGAGATGATCCGCGGCGTCGTCCGCAAGTGGGCCGAGGCGAAGCTCGCGCCGCAGGTCGACGCGCTCGAAGCAGGTGCCACGCCGTATGACCTGATGCGCGATCTCGCAAAGACGTTCGGTATCCCGGCGATGGTGCAGAGTGCGTTCGATCGCGCGAAGGACGGCGCGTCGACGGGCAAGGGCTCGTCGGTGATGGGCGATGCGGCGCTCGCGGCGATCCTCTCGCTCGAGCTGTCGCGGATCTGCCCGGGCTTCATGCTCGCGTTCGGCGCGACGATGGGCCTCGCCGGCGGCGCGATCATGTCGCGCGGCACCACCGAGCAGAAGCGCCGCTGGGGCCTGCCGATCCTGACGTTCGAGAAGATCGGCGCGTGGGGCATGACCGAGCCCGGCGCCGGATCCGACGCGTTTCGCTCGATGCGGACGACGGCGACGCCGAAGGATGGCGGCTACGTGCTGAACGGTCAGAAGACGTTCATCACGAACGCACCGTACGCCGACATCATCGTCGTGTACGCGAAGATCAACCGGGGCGACGAGATGCCGCTCGCGCTCCGGCCGATCCAGCCGTTCATCGTCGAGCGCGGCGATGCCGGCATGGAGACGTCGCGGCCGATGCGCAAGATGGGGATGCACAGCTCGCCGACCGGCGAGGTGTTCCTGCAGGACTGCTTCGTCCCGGCCGACCGTCTGCTCGGCGGGCACGAGAACCCGGTCGGTCGCGCGAGCGGCAAGGACGTCTTCCACAGCGAGCGCACCGGCATGTCACCGATGTGCGTCGGGATCATCGAGCGTTGTCTCGAGGTCTCGACCGAGTACGCCAAGCAGCGCGTCACGTGGGGCAAGCCGATCGCGGAGTATCAGCTCGTCCAGGAGAAGCTCGCGACGATGTTCGTCCACCTCGAGAACTGCCGGAACCTCATGTTCAAGCAGCTCACGCTCGCGGCCGAGGGCGGGACGATGACCGCGGCCGAGGCCAGCGCCGCGAAGCTCTACTGCGCCCGCGCGGCGACCGAGTCGGCGATGGAGGCCGTCCAGCTGCTCGGCGGGAACGGCTACATGCAGGAGTATCGCGTCGAGATGCTCGCGCGCGATGCGAAGCTCCTGCAGATCGGCGGCGGCACGGACGAGATCCAGATCATCAACATCGCGCGTAACCTGCTCGGAGACCTCGAACGCGCGCCGGCGTGACCTTACGATGGCGGCATGAAGCGCGCGCTCCTGCTGCTGGCGGTCCTCGGTTGCTCGTCCGACCCGCGATGGGAGTGGCCGACGTCGACGCCCGAGGAGCAGGGCATGAGCTCCGCGATGCTCGAAGGCGCGCGCACGTACGCGTTCCAGCCCGGCAAGAACACGCAGGGCGTGGTCGTCACGCGCCATGGCGTGCTCGTCGCGGAGTGGTACGAGGACGGTCGCGATGCGAAGAGCTACGCCGGGAGCTGGTCGATGGCGAAGAGCTTCACGAGTGCGCTCGTCGGCATCGCGATCGCGGAGAAGCGGATCCCGGACGTCGGCGTGAAGCTGGTCGACTACTACCCGCAGTGGGCCGGCTCGCCGCGCGACCAGATCACGCTCGAGAACACGCTGCACCAGTCGACGGGTCTCGAGTGGGACGAGGACTACGTGATCGAGCACGCGTCGACGTCGGACGTCGTCCACCTCGTGTTCACGACCGACAGCCCGCTCGAGTACGTGCTGTCCAAGCCGCTCGAGTTTCCGCCGAACACGATGTTCGAGTACTCGAGCGGCAACACGCTGCTCATGTCGGGCGTGATCGAGAAGGCGACCGGCAAGCGGGCGGGCGACTACGCGCAGGAGAAGCTGTTCGGCAAGCTCGATATCGAAGGTGCCGAGTGGTGGCGGGCGAAGACCGGAGAGACGCTGACGTACTGCTGTGTCGACATGACGTCGCGCGACTTCGCGCGGTTCGGTCTGCTCTACATGCAGCGCGGGATGTGGAACGGCGAGCAGGTCGTCCCGGCGGCGTGGGTCGATGCATCGGTGACGGCGGCGCCGACGTACGAGGGCTACGGCTATCAGTGGTGGCTCGAGGGCAAGACCGATCCGGCGCTGCCGGCGGACCTGTTCGCGGCCGAGGGTCACGACGGTCAGTTCATCTACGTGATCCCGAGCCTCGAGCTCGTCGTCGTGCGCAACGGTCACTACGACAAGTTCGACGGGCCGCCGATCGCGGAGCCGCAGCTGTTCCTGCGCTATCCGAGCGATGGCCTGACACCGGGCGGTGGCACGCTGCCGCCGGATTCGTGGTCGCACGTGGAGTTTCTGAAGCCGATCATCGCGTCGATCGGCGGCTGAGCTACTGGCAGCTGCGCTCGCCGGAGACCGTCGCGAGCTGCGGGCACGCCGTCGGCGCGAAGCTCCCCGCGAGCGAGCCGCCGGTGTTCAGCGTGACGTTGAAGCTGCCGGCGAACGCGCCGCCGGTGACCGACGTCAGGGTCACGGTCCCGCTCTGCGCGGACGCGTCGGCGTCGTCGACGAGCTGGCAGGTGTCGTCGAGACCCCCGACGGTGAGCGACGCGGACTTCGCGGGTTCGGAGCCGGTGTTCGGATAGATCGTGTAGCTGCCGGGCGCGGTCGGTGCCGTCTTCGTCGCGCCGGCGACGTCGCGCAGCTCGATCAGGATGAAGTGCTGGCCCTTGCGATCGATCGATCCGGCGGCATCGCCGCACAGGTTCGTCGTGCTCGCGATCACGATCCGAGCCGCGCTCGCGTCATCGCCGGCGCCGTCGGAGCTCGTCACCGTGGCGGAGATCATGTCCTTGACGTCGAAGCCACCGCCTGGAGGATCACCCGTGACCGATCCGTCGCCGCTCGAGGTGCAGGCGGTCGCTCCCAGCAGGAGCCAGGCGAGGGTACGCATGCGGCGGGACCGAGCAAGCGGCACGCCACCGCGGGGCCGAGCACGTTTCGAGGGGTTGGCGGTGGTCCCCTGGTGGAACGGCACTCCACCTGTCGACCGCGCCGCTCAGGTCGAGCGATCCTCGCAGGACCGACGCTGGCGCCCGGGATGCAACGCGAATCGGCATGCAACCGATTAGCCGGGAAACGATTATCGAACGGCGCCAGCCATACATGCGGTGGAGCGCCGTGTTCGCGGGTGCGGTGTTCGCCATCGGGCTGTGGATCCTGCTCCAGACGCTCGGGATGGGGCTCGGCCTCAGCGCCGTCAGCACCGATGACGCAGGCAGCATCAAGGGCGCCGGTATCGGGGCGGGCATCTGGTCGCTGATCGCGCCGCTGCTCGCGATGTTTGTCGGTGCCCTTCTCGTCGGTCGGCTGTGCGGATCGCGCGATCGGAAGATCGGCGCGATGCACGGCGCCGTCATGTGGGCACTCGCATCAGCCGTTGGCCTGTGGGCGCTCATCTCCGTCATCTCCGCGATGGCGAGCGGTGTCGCTCGCGTCGGCAGCGCTGCGGCGAGCACGGCGGGAAGCGTCGTGTCGGGTGCGGCGGGCGCCGGCAGCAAGCTCGACGTCAACGACGTGATGGGAACACTCGGCGTCAAGGCGGACGACCTGCTCGCACCGATCAACACGCGCCTGCAGAGCGAGGGCAAGCCACCCGTGACGGCGCAGCAGCTGAACCAGAGCCTGCGCGGCGTCGCCCAGCGTGCCGTGAAGGAGGGCCGGTTCGACCGCGAGCTACTCGTGCAGGAGCTCGCGCGCAACACGGCACTGTCGCCGGCGGATGCCCAGCAGATCGCGGATCAGATCGGTGCGAAGTACGACGAGGTCTCGTCGCAGGTGAGCACCAAGGCGACCGAGGTCAAGGAGACGGCGAAGACCACCGCGCTCGAGGCGGCGGACAAGACCGGCAAGGTGCTGCTGGCCGGCGGCGTCATGCTGTTGCTCTCGCTCGGTGCCGCTGTCGGCGGTGCAGCGCTCGGTGTGCGCAAGCGCCGAGACATCGACGAGTCGCCGATCGTGCGGACTGCGCCGCCGGCGGAGTCCACGATCGTGCGGACTCCTCCGACGGAGCCCTGACGGATCGACTCACAGGAAGCAGCCGACGTCCGCGCGCAGGACGTCCTCGTCGTAGTGGATCGTCACCGGCGCGGCCTGATCGAGGCGACGCACGAACAGGCTGCCGTAGATCGTCGACGGCGCGGACAGCGCGACCGCCGAGCTCGGCGCGTAGATGTTCGCCGCGAGCTGCGAGTCGCCGGAGAGCTGGATCGTACCGGAGCCGCCGACGTAGATCCGCGTCCGCGAGGGCCGGGTTGGATCGCCGGCGGTGATCCGCGCGTTGCTCGAGACGAGGCCGGCGATCATGAGATCGAGCTCCGCGTCCTGCGTCGCGAGCTCGATCGAGAGCGCCGAGGTCAGTGCGAGGTCGCCGTCGACCAGCAACGCGACGCGGCCGGTGATCCGCAGCGCGAGCGCGCCGTCGCCGCGGACCGGACCGACGTGATAGACGCCGCACGGCAGGTCGAGCGTGACATCGCCGGTGTAGTCGGTGAGGCGGGCCGGCGAGAGGCCGATCGACGCGTTGTTGTTGTCGTTGCGGTGGTTCGCGACGAAGGCAGCGATGTCGACGAGGTCGCTCGGTGCACAGCCACACGGCGGCTGGACCGACACCGGTGCGCGCACGGTCGCGCCGGCGGTGATCGTGCCCGAGAGCGTCGCGGCGGCCGGGACGGTCAGCGTTCCGGCGACCGCGAGCGAGGCCAGGCTGATGTCGCCGGCGACGTGTGCGTCGCCACCCGCGGTGATCGCGACGTTCATGCCGAGCGGGCCGGCGATGTCGAGGTCGCGCGCGATCGTCGAGTCGACGAGGAAGCTCGCACCGGCCGTACCCGCGACCGCGAGCGTGCCGCCGATCGCGAGCTTCGCCGACGCCGCGAGCGGACCGTCGATGCCGACGCCGCCTACGGTGCCCGCCGTGCCGGGCGCGTACGGTGCGATGCGGCTGTCGAACGAGTCGGTGACGAGCGGGGTCGACGTCGCGTAGCCCTCGCACGTGCAGAGCGCGCGCTTGAACGTGCGCACCGCGACGGTGCCGGTGCAGACGTCGTCGGGATTGCCGTCGCCGTCGCCGACCGTGATGCCGTCGCCGACGAGGATCGGCGGGCCGGTGCCGGTGCAGTACGCGGGCTCGCCGCTGCCCGACGACGCGACGATGTCGCGCGACGCGCACGCTCCGAGCAGGACGAGCACGAGCGCTGCTCTCACGGCAGCTCCGCCCGCCGTGACCTCGCGCGCGGCGCGAGTGGGGAGCTCGTGTGG
>JAEWJO010000065.1 GCA_023386455.1 Pseudomonadota bacterium
CGCGAAGGGCATCCCGCACGGCGGCATGATCTCCGAGGTCGCCGCGACCGAGGAGGGCGACGCCGCGCTGACGTTCGACAACCTCCGTGGCGTTCGCCTGTGGCCGACGCTCGACGGCACGCGCCCGCCGGTTCCTGTCAGCGCCGACGCGCCGCACGAGCTCGCGCTCGCCCATGCGGGCACCGACCTGCTCGCCGCGATCCTCGACGACGCGGGCGGTGTCCGCCTGCTCCGCCTCGGCCGCGATGGCTCGGTCCACGGCCGCGCGACGCTGCCCGGCGAGTACGAGCAGATGGTCGCGCTGGCGTCGGGTGTCGTCGTCCGCACGAAGGACCACGCGATCGAGTGGTACACGCCCGACGGCACGCCGAAGGGTCGCGTGATCGCCGATCCGGCGCAGCGGATCCACACGCTCGTCGCGCGGCGCGGTCGCGTCGTCGCGCTCGCCGGCAAGGCGCATAACGGCTACGGCCACATCATGCGCTCGCTTACCCTCGGCACGACGCTCGGCTGGGGCGATTCGCTCGAGCTTCCCGTCGGCGTGAAGGACGAGCTGTTCGCGCTCTCGCCGTCGGGCAAGCGCGTCGGCTTCGTCGACATGGCCGAGGAGGTTCACGTCTACGACATCGCGAGCATCAAGCCGACCGAGATCCACGGCACGCCGCTGCGCACGGCGCAGGCGGTGACGTTCGGGTTCACGAGCGAGGACGACCTCGCCGTGGCGACCGCGTCGTCGACGATCAACGTGTGGCATCCGGCGCCGCCGCCGAACGATCCGTGGTCGGTGACCGGCTCGGCGAGCACGATCCCGATGCCGCGATTCGCGCACTTCGTCGATGGCACGACGTTCGCCGACGGCCTCGTCATCAGCGGCTACGGCACGTCGCTCGCGCTATCGACGACGGCGTCGGTCCGCTACCTCGGCTGGAAGTCTCTCGGCGCCGGCAACCTCGTGCCGGCTGGTTCGCAGTTCGCGATGACGATGACGGGCACGCACTACGTCTGGCTCGACGACAAGCTGCACGCGACACGCGATGTCGAGTTGCGCCCGGGCGATACCGGGCCGTGGGTCAGCGGCACGCCGATCGACGAGCGCCACCTCGTCACGCAGACCCCGGAGAACGGCAAGTACCTCGTCGAGCTGTTCGACATCACGAGCGGCGTGCGCACGCGGCTCGGCACCTACACGAGCGTCGACCGGATCGAGTACTCGGCGGACACGCACCTGGTCGGCATCGCGCAGGGGCGCAAGGTCGAGCGCTTCCGCCTCGATCTCGCGGCGAACACCGCGACGCCCGAGTCGCCGCTGCGCATCCGCGGCTCGCTGATGTCGCTGCGGCTCCTCGATCCGGCGAAGGCCGATGGCGTCGTCGCCGTCACGGTCGGCTGGGACAACGACTGGGACAACGACAGCACGCTGACGCTCTATCGCGAGGGTCCAGGCAAGAAGGTCACCAGCAAGAAGGTGAAGCCGTTCGGCGGCCAGGTGCTGACGATCGACCCGACCGGCACGATGTACCTGCTCGTGCGCAACGAGCAGAGCGAGATCCGTGTCCAGAAGGGCACGAAGGTCCTCTCGAAATTCGCGCTGCCCGAGCTGACGGCACCGATCGCGGTCGCCGATGACGGCTCGCGCATCGCCTACGTCGCGAAGGGCGAGATCGTGATGCTCGACACCGCGGGCAAGCAGCTGTGGCGCGAGCCGCTGTGGGGCACGGGGCAGCTCGTGTTCACGCGCGACACCGCCAAGCTCGTCGCCCGCGCGAACGGTGGCCTCGTCGTGCTCGACGCGGTGACCGGCGTGCGCACGGCGACGGAGTGCGGCTGGGACTTCGGTGTCTACACCGACGCGCCGCCGGTGAGCCCCTCGAACACCGCGCCGGTGTGCGAAGATCCGACGCTGCAATGAAGCTGCGCGTCCTGCTCGCCACGCTCGCGACGTCCTGCAGCAGCGCTCCGAGCAAGACCATCACGCCGCACCCGACGCCGGCGGGCTCCGCGAGCACGAGCCCGGCCGGCGTGCTCGTCTCGCTCGGCGACCTCCCACCGCCGCCGGTACCGACGCCGCACAAGCCGCGCGACATCGCGCTGGCGCCGCACGCGGGCTCGATCGTCGAGATCGCGGCATCGCCCGACGGCACCGTCGTCGTGTCGACCGACGAGCTCGGCGGAGCACGGCTGTGGCCGGCGCTCGACGGTACGCGCGAGCCGCAGGTCCTGAGCCTGCCCGAGGCCGCGCAGCTCGCGGTCGGGCGCACCGCCGGCGGTCTGTTCGTCGCCGTCCGCGACGAGGTCGGCGGCCTCTACATCGCGAAGCTCGACGCGACCGGACGCACGCTCTCCCATGTCACGGTTCCCCCGGAGCCCGCGATCGTCGGAATGGTGATGACCGAGCGAGGCCTGCTCGCGTGGCGGGCCGACCAGACGCTCGTGCTCGTCGATGCCGACGGCGCGATCGAGTCGCGGATCGCGACCGAGCCCCACGAGCGGGTGGTCTCGGTCGGCGTCTCCGGCACGCGCGCGATCGCGCTGATGGAGTGGGGCGACGGCAGCCACGGCGTGCGCTGGCTCGATATCGCCAGGCCGCTCGCGTGGGGCAAGCCGCGCAGGTTCGATCTCGAGCTCACCGCGCCATCCGCCATCGCACTGTCGCCGAATGGCGCGCGCATCGCGGTCCTGAGCAGCGACCAGAACGTCGTCGCGGTGAAGGCGTACGAGCTCGCATCGGGCAAGACGATCGCGACCGGGTCGGTGAACACGGTCGACGCCGAGGTTGGCTTCACCGACGACAACACGGTCGCGGTCGGCAGCGTCGAGGGTGTCGCGTGGCTCGACGTCACCGCGAAGACGCCGGCGATCGCACCGGGCATGCGCACCGTGAACGCGTTCGCGCGCCGAGGCTCGGTGCTCGCCACGACCAAGGGCCGCGCGATCACGTCGAACGCGGGCGAGCTCGTACTCACGACCCCGTCGGTGACCGAGTACCTCGGCTACGACCTCGTGTCGCCCCGGTTCGCCGAGGCCGCGGCCGACGGCCAGATCCTCGTCGGTGTCGGCGAGACGTTCTCGCTGCTCGACAGCAAGCTGCAGTCGACGGCGGCGCCGACGCTCGCGCTGCCGACCGGCTCGATGATCTCGCAGCTCCACTGGCTCGGCGGCGATGACTGGCTCGTCGAGAGCCTGCGCTCCGGCACGACGCAGTGGCAGCTCTCCGTCGTCGATCTCGCGAGGAACACGTCGACGATCGTCCGGGACAATCTCAAGGAGACGCACGTCCTCGCCTACGAGCCGGCGACGCACCTCGCGACGCTGTCGTTTGGCTCGACGTCCGAGGTCGCACGCTACGACGCGCAGAAGCGCTCGCTCGAGCGCGTCGCGTCGGTCGCCAAGCCGAGCGCGTACGAGCAGATCCTGCTCGTCCCGACGGCGCCGAAGCTCGCCGGCGGCACGCAGCTGCTCCACGTGCAGATGCGCGACAAGCCGACGATCAAGTGGCTGCGCGATCCGGCAGCGCTCGACAAGGCGAGCGCGACCGTGACGATCGAGGGCTCGTACGCCGGCGCCGATGCCGCGGGTCACGTGTTCGTGTGGCGCAATGTCTCCGGCGCGCTCGAGCTCGCCGCGTACAGCGCCGACGGCAAGCCGCTCGCGAAGCTGCCTGCCGACGGGCCGGTCTCGCTGTGGCCCGACCCGACGGGGTCGCGCGTCGTCGAGGTCGGCACGCACGCGATCGGGCTCTACCGGCTCGACGGCACGCAGGTGTGGCTGCAGAACCTCGGCAGCGCCCAGCAGGCGCTGTGGCTGACCGACGGCTCGCTCGCGGTCACGAGCTCCGGCGGAATCGCGCGGCTCGATCCGGCCAGTGGTGCGGTGCTCGCGGCCCGCTGCGGCTGGCGCTTCGGGCTCGCGACCAAGCCCCATCCGCCGACGCCGCGGCTCGAACCGCTCTGTTCGCAGCTCGCGCGCTGACCTTCGGGAAACCGAAGGTGGCCTGCCTGGCGCCGTCGGTGCGGCCGCACGTACGCTCGACGTACGGTGGCTCACCCCGTCGCTAGCAGTATGGCGAAAGCGTCGAAGTCGGACACGGAGCGCGCCCGGGCAATCGTCGCCGAGCTCGACGTGCTTCGGCTCGATCAGCCGTCGGCGATCACGACGATGCTCGGCTCGATGCGCGAGCTGCTCGAGCTCGACGGCATGCTCTGCACGACGCCAGTCGAGCGCACGAGCGGGTGGGGCGTCGATCGGTTCGACGTCGACAACATCCCCAATCCGACGAAGTTCCGCCACCTGACGCTGCAGTACCTCCAGCACGCGCCGCGCCGGATCGGCTGGTTCGATCCGGTGCGTCCCGAGTCCGAGCAGCGAAACCTCGCGTTCGACCTCGGCGAGCTGTGCACGCCCGAGGAGCACAAGGCGTCGCGCGGCTACCGCGAGGTGCTGTTGCCGATCGGCCTGCACCGCCATCACGTCATTCGCTCGCTGATCTGCGACGGCGGGTCGCTGCTCGCGTGGTTCGGCGGCTTCTCGGCGAGCGCGATCGATCGCCGCCAGCGCGAGCTCCTCAACACGCTCGTGCCGACGCTGCGCCGCCGGCTCGCGACGGAGCAGCGCCTCGGCGCGGTGGCTCGCACGTCCGCCGCCCTCGAGGCCGCGCTCGAGCAGCTCGGCGTGCCGGCGTTCGTCGTCGGCAGCAACGGTCGCGTCCACGAGTCGAACGAGCCCGGCAGGCTGTTGCTGCAAACCCGGCGCAGCGAGGTCTCGCAGGCGGTTCGCGCCGCGCTCGCGAAGAAGGCCTCGCCGCTCGAGTTCGAGCTGACGAGGCTCGGCATGGCCGGCACCTCCGAGCACTGGCTCGCGGTCCTGCGCTCGAAGACGTCGAGCGTGCGGATCACGCAGGCGGTCGCGCGCGCGTGCACGCGGTTCAAGCTGTCGCCCCGCCAGAAGGACGTGCTCGCGCTCGTCGTCCAGGGCGAGAGCAACGCGACGATCGCGACGACGCTCGGCGTCACCGAGCGCGCCGTCGAGCTCCACATCTCGGCGATGCTCGAGCGCGCGGGTGTCGAGAACCGCGCGTCGCTGGTCTCGACCGTCCTCCTCGGGCGCTAGCCGAGCAACACCTGCGCGACGAGCGCGGCCCGCGAATCGAGGCCGGCGCGATCGAGCAGGTGCGTGACGTGCTGCTCGACCGCGCGTACGCTGACCTTGAGCTCGGCCGCGATCGTCACGTTGGCGAGCCCGCGCACGAGTCCGCAGAGCACCGCCTGCTGCCGCGTCGTCAGCTCCCAGCGCTCCGCCGCATGCGCGATCGCCGCGGCGATCCGGCCCTCGATCGTCTGCTCGTGCACGACGGCGAGCCACATCGCATTCGCGCCGGACTCGGCGAGCCGCGTGATCTGCACCGCGACGCGCGTCGGCCGGCCGCGGATCGCCTCGGCGATGTCCTGCCGGGTCGCCGGCGAGCTATCGAGCACCGCGCGGCCCGCGGCGTTCGTCTCGATCACGGCGCCGTTCGCGCCGACGACGAAGGCGGGCGACCCGAGCTGGCCGAGGCACGCCTCGAGTGCGGCAAAAGACCGCGGTGCCCGCTCGAGCTGGCGGTCGACCCGAAGTCGCCGGCCGATGTGAGGGGCGACGACCTTCAGCCGCGACAGCACGTCGCGCGTGTCCTTACCGCTGTGGAACGCGCCGAACCACGCGAGCAGCGATGGCCCCTCGCACAGGAGCACGCGCGGCTGCCGGCTGCGGTGGAGGCCGGTCGGCTTCAGCACGTCCCGGTAGATCTTCGACTCCTGCAGCTCCTCGGCGCCCATCAGATCGAGCGCGTCGAGCACGACGTTGCGCTGCTCCGGCTCGGGGCGCGTCGCGTCGTACCAGGCGTACCGCGCGGGTGCGGTCTCGAAGAACGCGCTGAACCGGTCGAACAGCCGCGCGCGGTCGACGTCGCCGCACGCGTGGTAGCGCGCGATGGTGAGCCCACCCTCGAGCCGCTCCACGGGCGAGGTCATCACGAGCGAGTCGGTCCGCACGAGCTGCCGCACGACCGGAAAAACGTCGTCGATCGCCGAGCGCTCCTCGCCGATCCGGATCGTCGCGAGCGACTCGGTCACGTCGCGCAGGATCCTGCGATCGCGTGGATCGAGCTTCACCGCCATCGAGGCTACCCGAAACCGTCGATCTCGCGTGCGATGCGTCGGAAATTGCTTGGTCGTTCACGCATGTATCTGCTAGGCAAGTAGGCGATGCGCTGGATGTGGACCGTCGTCGTGTGCTGCCTCGTGGCAGCCGGCGGGCCGCGACCCAGCTCGCCGGAGCGCGGCGATCCGTATTCGTCGCAGATGCCGCACCTCGAGAAGGCGCGCGCCTCGCTGTCCGCGCTCGCCTCGCGCCGCGATACCGCGTCCGCGCCCGAGTTCCGGCTCCCACCTTTCATCCTGATCACGCCGGCGAGCCTCACGGCGCCGGCGCGCCACGCGACCGCGTCTGAACCACGCGCCCTCGCGGACCGCTTCGCGCTTGTCGTTGCCACGTGCTCTGCGCGTGGGCCTCCGGTCGTCTGAAACGAATCTCGCGATCTCTTCGTTTCAACGACTCATACCTGCCGCGCGGGGTTTGCGCGGCCGGGGAACCCATGCATTCGAACACCGAAAAAGACGACGACAAGCGCACTACTCCCTCCTTTGGCGACCGCCACGGGACTACGATCTTGACCTCCGTGCTTGCCACCTTGTTCCTCCTCGTGTGCGTCATCCAGGTGGCGTGCTGAGCGCCCCAAAGGCGAAGAAGCGGAAGTGAGCCGATACGATGACTGATACGCGGGTACTCCTCGAGCTGGTGATCGTCCTCGGCACGGCCGCGTTCGTCACGCTGCTGTTCCAGGCCGTTCGCATGCCCGTGGTGCTCGGCTATGTCGTGGCCGGTCTCCTGATCGGCCCCCACGTGCCGTTCCCGCTGGTCGTCAGCGCCGGTCTCGTCCACGTCCTGTCCGAGCTCGGCGTCATCCTGCTCATGTTCGCGCTCGGGCTCGAGCTCCGCATCTCGACGCTCGCGCGCGTCGGCGTCGGCGCGGGCCTCACAGCCCTGTTCGAGGTCGCGCTGTGCCTCACGGTCGGTGCGCTCGTCGCCGGCGCGCTCGGCTTCTCGTCGAGCGAGGCCGTGTTCGCGGGCGCCTGTGTCGGCATCTCGTCGACGATGCTCGTCGCCAAGGCGTTCGAGGATCAGGGCTGGAAGGGCGGCTGGACCGAGGCCGTGTTCGCGATCCTCGTGTTCGAGGACCTGATCGCGATCATGCTGATCACGGTCCTGACCGGTCTCGCCACCGGCGCGGGCCTCGGCCCACTCGATCTCGCGATCACGATCGGCAAGCTCGCCGGCTTCCTCGCGGTGACCCTGATCGTCGGCCTGCTCGTCATCCCGCGCTTCATCCGCGCCCTCGTCAAGCAGGGGCGCGGCGAGACGCTGCTCATCGTCGCGCTCGGCATCTGCTTCGGCCTGGCCGTCATGACCGAGCACTTCGGTTACCCGGTCGCGCTCGGTGCGTTCGTCGCCGGCCTCCTCGTCGCCGAGTCGGGCCATGGCCACGACATCTTCGAGCGCGTCCGCCCGTTCCGCGACGTGTTCGCGATGATGTTCTTCGTCTCGATCGGCATGTCGATCAAGCCGGACGAGCTCCTGAACAACCTCCCGGGGATCGCGCTGTTCAGCGGCGTCGTCCTCGTCATGAAGCCGGTCGGCATCTCGTTCGGCTCGTTCGCGGCCGGCCGCGGCATCCAGACCGCGATCCGCTCGGGCATCTCGCTCTCGCAGATCGGCGAGC
>JAEWJO010000521.1 GCA_023386455.1 Pseudomonadota bacterium
GAGCGACTCGGTCGCCGGCGCGCGCCGGCCGAGCACGCGCACGCGCGGCAGGAGCTCGCGCGCCGAGAACGGCTTCGTCACCTAGTCGTCGGCACCCTCGACGAGGCCGCGGTCCTTGTCGTCCTCCGAGCCGCGCGCCGTCAGCATCAGGATCGGCATGCCCGGCCGCGCCGCGCGAAGCCGGCGGCAGACCTCCATCCCGTCGAGGCGAGGCAGCATCAGGTCGAGGACGACGAGCTCGAACGGGTCGCGCAGGCCGGCCTCGAGGCCCGCCACGCCGTCGCCGGCAGCGGTCACCTCGTGGCCGTCACCCTCGAGCAGGTCGACAATCCCGTCGCGGAGGGCGGGTTCGTCTTCGACCACGAGAATGCGCACGCCTGTGATTGTGTCATGCGACCCAGCCGCGCGTGTAAGGCGCGTGTAAGGCTATACTCGCCGGCGATGCGAAGGGTTTGGCTCGCGTACGTGCTCGCGTTGGTGCCGGCGACCGCGGCGGCGGAGACCCAGATCGGCGGCTTCTTCGGCCCGCGGATCTTCAGCGACCAGTCGCAGCTCGGCTACATCGACGACCTGCCGGCTCACCCGTCGCTCAAGAACTCCGTCGGGTTCGGCCTCCGCGTCGGCAAGCCGTTCGGGTTCCCGTGGCTCGTCCCCGAGCTCGAGGTGATCGTGGTCCCGACCGACACGAACCGCGCCTGCCTCGGCATGTCGTGCGCCGAGCCCGCGTCCGTCGTGTGGGTCGAGCCGCGCTTCCAGCTGCGCATCGAGCTCGCGCCGAAGCGGCGCGTCGAGCCCTACGTCCTCATCGGTGGCGGCTCGCCGATCGCGCTGTCGAGCGCGCGCATGACGTTCAACAGCGGCGTCATCGGCGAGGGCTACGTCGGTGCCGGCGTCCGGCTCGACACGATGAAGGGCTTCCGCATCCGCATCGACGCCCGGTTCGCCGGCCTGCCCGCGGCCGAGGACAAGGTGATGACGTTCGAGGGCGATGTCACGCTCGGCATCGAGCTGTCGATCGGCGGCCCGAAGCGGCGCAAGGTCGTCGAGGCCGTCGTCGTCGAGGGTCCTCCGCCCGACAAGGACGAGGACGGCATCGCCGACAAGGATGACCAGTGTCCGGACCGCCCCGAGGACACCGACGGCTTCGAGGACAGCGATGGCTGTCCCGACATCGACAACGACGGCGATCGCGTGCTCGACATCGCCGACAAGTGCCAGGGCGAGGCGGAGACGCTGAACGGCTACGCCGACGACGATGGCTGCGCCGACAGTGTTCCCGAGGACGTCGTCGCGCTGAAGGGCAGCATCGAGGGCCTGCTCTACGCCGAGGGCGAGACGGTCGTGCGCGACTCCGCGATGAAGTACCTCGCGAAGATCGTGAAGGTGATGACCGATCATCCGTCGATCAAGGTCGTGCTCGTCGGCCACACCGACGATCGCGAGGCGAAGGCGTTCGTGACGCCGCCGGCCGAGGGCCAGCCTCCTCCGGACGTCGACGCGATCGCGACCGATCTCGCGCGTGCACGCGCGGAAGCCGTGCGCCAGGCCCTCGTCTCGCAGGGCATCCCCGCCGGCCGCTTCGTCATCGACGGCGTCGGTGCCGAGGAGCCGGTCGCCGACAACGCGAGCCCCAAGGGCCGCCTCGCCAACCGCCGCGTCGAGATCAAGCTCTTCGTCCCGAAGTGATCACCGCTCGGAGGCGCGGCGTCGCGATGCCGGCGAACCGAGGCGCTACTTCTTGCGCGAGAACAGGCCGCGCTTCTCGGCCTTCACGTTCTCTTCCATCTCGGTCGCGAGCTCGCGCAGCAGCTCTTCCTGCCGCTGGCTCAGCTTCTTCGGAATCTCGACCTTGAACTGGATCACCTGGTCGCCGCGGCCGTGCTCGCCGACGTGCGGGATGCCCTGGCCGCGCCGCACCATCGCATCGCCCGGCTGCGTGCCCGGCTTCAGCTCGACGGTCGCGACGCCGTTGCAGCCGTCCTCGAGCGTGTAGATCTCGACCTCGCCGCCGAGCGCCGCCTTGACGAAGCTGACCGGAATCTCGGTCAGGATGTCGTCACCGTCGCGCTTGAAGCGCTCGTCGCCCTGGACGTGGAGCACGACGTAGAGGTGACCCGTCGTGCCGCCCGGCGCGGACTCGCCCTTGCCGGCGAGGCGCAGCGTCTGACCATCGTCGACACCCGCGGGCACCGTGACGTTCATCGTCGCGGTCTCGGGCTTCGCACCGCGGCCGCGGCAGTCCTCGCACGGATCCTTGATCGACTTGCCCGCGCCCCGGCAGTGCGGACACGTCGTCTGCACCATGAAGAAGCCCTGCGCGTGGACGACCTGGCCCTTGCCCTGGCACGTCTTGCAGACCTCGGGCTTGCTGCCCGGTGCGGCGCCGGTCGCGTTGCACGTCGCGCATGCGATCGCGCGCGTGACCTTCACGTCCTTCTGGCAGCCCCACACCGCCTCGGCGAACGACAGCTCGAGGTCGACGCGAAGGTCGGCACCGCGAGGCTGGCGCTTGCCGCTCGCGCGGCCGCCGAAGAAGTCGCCGAACAGATCGCCGAACGCCGAGAAGATATCCTCGACGCTCGAGAAGCCCGGGTTCCCGGCGCCGCGGCCCGCGCCGCGAATGCCGTCGAAGCCGTAGCGGTCGTACGCCGCACGCTGTTCCTCGTCGGCGAGGATCTGGTACGCGTTCGCCGCCTCCTTGAACCTGTCCTCGGCGCTCTTGTCGTCGGGACACTTGTCGGGATGGTATTGCTGCGCGAGGCGGCGATACGCCTTCTTCAGATCGGCCTGGCTCGCGCCACGCTCGACCCCGAGTACTTCATATAGATCACGCATGGCCGAGGAGAATCAACGCCTTGGGTAATGCGGGATGGCCGAGGTGTCAAGGTATGGTGCCCGTATGGTCAGGCCGGGCGATCTGGCACTCGGTGCCCCCGACGAGCGGGATGCGCTCCGGCGCGCCGAGCGGCTGTTCGACGCGGCGTCGCAAAGCGGCCTGGATCTCGGTAACTTGGACGACTCGGCGGTCGAGGTCGCACGGCTGTCCTGCCAGCGCGCCCCCTATCTGGCGACCCTCCTGACCCGCGATCCCGGCCGATTGTCTCGGGTCGCTTCGGATCCCTATCTGCGCAGGGAAAAGCCCCGGAACCAGCTGATCGGCGAGGTCTCCGCGGCCGTCGCGACCGTGACCGATGCCGCGGGCCTGCGCGCCGCACTGCGGCGGGTTCGCGCGGACGAGCTGGTGCGGCTCGGCGCGCGCGAGCTCGCGCTGGGGCTCGACACCGAGGTCGGGCGCGAGCTGTCGCGGCTCGCCGACGTCTGCTTCGACGCGGCGATCGCGTTCCACGACCGAGAGCTCCGCGCCCGCTACGGCGCGCCCCGCTACGTCGACGACGATGGCATCGAGCGCGACGCGCACCTCAGCGTGATCGGCATGGGCAAGCTCGGCGGCGAGGAGCTGAACTTCGCGTCCGATGTCGACGTCATCTACGTGTACAGCTCGGATCAGGGCGAGCTCGGCGCGCTCTCGCTCCACGAGTACTTCGCGAAGCTGTGCCATCAGGTGACCTCCGCGCTGTCGGAGGTGACCGAGGACGACACGGTGTTCCGCGTCGACCTGCGCCTGCGGCCCGAGGGTGCCAAGGGCGCGATCGCGAACTCGCTCGCGCAGATGGAGCGCTACTACGAGACGTTCGGCCGGCCGTGGGAGCGGCAGGCGTGGATCAAGGCGCGCGCGTGCGCGGGCGACGTCGCGCTCGGCGCCGAGACGCTGGCGATGATGAAGCCGTTCGTGTTCCCGCGGTACACGTCGGCGACGGTCATCGACGACGTCCACGATCTCAATCGCCGCATCAAGCGCGAGCTCGTGCGCGCGCGCGGTGGATTCGACGTCAAGAACGGCGCCGGCGGCATCCGCGAGATCGAGTTCTTCGTCCAGGCACACCAGCTGATCCACGGCGGCAAGCGGCCGTCGATCCGCGCGCGCGGCACGCTCGCGGCGCTGGATGCGCTGCTGTTCGCCGGCCTCGTCACCGACGACGAGCATCTCCAGCTGTGGCGGGCGTACCGCTGGCTCCGCCACGCCGAGCACGTATTGCAGCTCGACGCCGGCCTGCAGACGCAGACGATCCCCGACGACCCGGACGCGCGCCTGTTGTTCGCGCGGCGCCTCGGATACTCGACCGCCGAGCTGCTCGAGCTCGAGCTCGCGCACCACACCGACGCCGTGGCGAAGCTGTTCGCGACGATCGGCGATACGCCCGACGGCGACCGTCCCGACATCGTCGCGATCCTCCGCGGCGAGCTGGCC
>JAEWJO010000120.1 GCA_023386455.1 Pseudomonadota bacterium
GCATAGACCGGCGCGTCGGCGCCGATGCCGAGCAGCCCGCCGAGCTGATTGCGCAGGCGCGCGAACACCGTCGGCAGCTCGCCGTCGGAGACGCGCTGGCCGGCGTCGAGGTCGCTGTCGGCGAGCGTCATCGGCGCGATCGCGTGGACCGCCGGCGCGGCGAGCTCGAGCAACGCGCCGAGATCGACGCTGTCGTCCTTGTGGCGCAGGAGCGACCACTGCTCGCGATCGAGCGGGTGCTTCGGCAGCACGACGCCGCGCACGCGCTGCTGCTCGTAGAGCGCGCCCATCGCGTCGTCGGACGTGCCGAGCGCGACCATCGTCGATGCGGCGAGGAACGCGGCATCCGCGTGGCCGGCCGCCGCCGTGCTCTGGACGAGGGCGGTGCCGGTGCTCGTCTCGCCGAGCGCCTCGCGCCAGCCCGCGCGCGGCGGATCGATCGTGTTGCGGCGGTGATGGTCGGCGCGGTTGCCGAGCGCGATCACCTCCGGATCCTTCGGGGCGAGCTTGCGCGCGTTCGCGACAGCGGCCGCCGCGGCGGTCGGATCGTCGAGGTGATCGATGTAGAGGCGCGCGAGTCGCGTCCAGGCGGTCGTCTCGGGCGCGCCGCCCTTGCCGCGCAGCCGGAACAGCAGGCGCTTCAGGATGCGCTCGAGCCGGCGCAGCTCGCCGCGCGTGACGAGCAGACCTTCGATCGTCGTCAGCGCGTCGAGGCGCGTCGGATCGAGATCGAGGGCGCGCTCGAGGTGGAACACCGCGCCCGCGTCGTCGGTGCGCAGGATCGCGTCGATGCGGCCCTTGTAGTCGTGCGCGGCCGGGTGATCGGGATCGATCGACAGCGCGTGGTTCAGGTGGCCGCGCGCGGTCTCGGCAGCCTCGTCGTGCGAGCTGCCCGCGTTCCACTCGGCCCAGCCGAGCGCGGCGTGGAAGTCGGCCTCGCCGGGCGAGCGCGCGATGACGGTCCTGAGGACGCCGATCGCCTGCGTCCACTGCTTCTTCGCCATCATCTCTTCCGCGATGCGGAAGTTCAGCTCGGTATCGATCGCCGGCGGCGCGGCGACGAGCTCACCGCCCGCGAGCTCGCGGTCGTACGCGGCGCGCTTGGCAGGATCGAGCAGCACCGCGCGCGCCCTGGAGTACGCGTCGATGATCTGCTCGAGCTTCTGGCGATCGCGCGGGTCGCTGACGCCGTCGGCGCGCTTCTCGAGCATCGCGAGCTTGATCTGGAACCCGGCGTCGATGTCGTCGGCGTCGGCGTCTCGCTCGATCAGCAGCACCGCGTTGTGGTCGGCGCCGGCGACGCGGCTGTGCTCGGCGACGATCGCCTGGCGCGCGGCGTTCGACTTGTCGCGCTTCGCGCTCGCCTGCTGCAGCTCGAACGTCGACACGACGCCGGAGTCCTCGAACGTCCCTGCCTGCACCTCGACGACCTCGAAGTCGAGCGGTCGCTGGCCGTCCTTCGTCTTCTGATCGTCGACGACCTGGTCGTCGAACAGCATCGAGTAGAGCTCGTCGTCGCCCTCGGGGATCGAGCCCATCGGGATCTCGATCATCGGCTCGTCCTCGATCGTCTCGGGCACCGCGCCGACACCCGGCAGCGTCGTCTTGACGATCGGCGAGACGCCGAGCCCGAGCTGCGCGCCCTTCGCGACGATCGAGTCGCACATCAGCATCGCGTCGATCGCGATTCGCGCCTGCATGCGGTCGCCGGTCGCCTTCTCGATCTCCGAGATCGGGCCGCCCGCGGACAGGATCGCGAGCGCGCGCTCGCCGAACGACTTGCGCAGCTCGTGGCGCAGCCGCTTGCCGCGCTCGGTGAGCGAGAAGCTCATGCCGTCGAGGCGCGACAGCCGGCCGAGATCCTCGACCGCGGTCTCGCGCAGCCCGCCGATGACGACGTCGATCATCCGCAGCTGCATGCCCTCGATCGGATCGTGAATCTCCTCGAACCGCCACGCGCCCTGCGGCCAGCGCAGCGCCTGGACGAGCTTGTGGCGCGCCTGCTTGCCGAGCTGATCGATCAGCTGCTCGACCGTCAGGATCGACAGCCCGACGAGCGCCTCGCCGAGCTTGCCGCCGAGCGTCGTCGAGCGCTGCACGGCCTGGCGATGCTGCTCCTCGGTGATCACGCCGCTCGACACGAGGAAGTGACCGAGCGTCTCGTCGCGAGGCGTCGACGTCGTCGATACGGGGTTGCCGTTGACGAGGTCGACGCTCTTGGACACACGCCCGCGCCGCAGCGTGAGCCGTCCGGTGACGATGTCTTCGTGGAGATCGAGGAGCACGGCCGGCAATGGCCGCATCGCGAGCTCCCCGGAGCGCGACTGCATGGACTGGAAATATTACAGGGTTACTCGGCGACGTGGCAGGCCGCGCGGCTCCCGTTCGCGAGCACGCGGAGCTTCGGCAGCTCCTTGAAGCAGGCCTCGGGCTTGTCCTTGACCGGACATCGTGGGTGGAAGGGGCACCCCGCCGGCGGCGCGAGCGGGCTCGGCACGTCGCCCTGCAAGATGATCCGCTCCCGCTTCGCTGCTGTCGGCGCGGGATCGAGGCGCGGCACCGCCGAGAGCAGCGCCTGCGTGTAAGGGTGCTTCGGTTCGCGATACAGCGTCTTCGCCTCGGCGAGCTCGACGATCCGGCCGAGGTACATCACGGCGACGCGATCGGAGACGTGCTGCACGATCTTGAGGTCGTGCGAGATGAACAGGTACGTCAGCTTCTCGGCCTCCTGGAGATCCTGCAGGAGGTTCACGATCTGCGCCTGGATCGACACGTCGAGCGCGCTGATGGGCTCGTCGCACACGATGAACCGCGGCTGCACCGCGAGCGCGCGCGCGATCCCGACGCGCTGGCGCTGGCCGCCGGAGAACTCGTGCGGGTAGCGAGTCGCCGCGTCCTCGCGCAGGCCGACCTTCGCGAGTAGCTCGGCGACGCGCGCCGCCCGCTCGCCCTTCGTCTTCGCGAGGCCGTGGATCACGAGCGGCTCGGCGATCGCCTTGCCGATCGTCATGCGCGGATTGAGCGACGCGTACGGATCCTGGAAGATCATCTGCATCTGGCGGCGCATCGGCCGCAGCGCGCGCTGCGAGAGGTGCGTGACGTCGGTGCCGTCGAACGTGATCTGACCGCCGCTCGGCTCGTAGAGCCGCAGCAGCGTGCGACCTAGCGTCGACTTGCCGCAGCCCGACTCGCCGACGAGGCCGACCGTCTCGCCCGGCGCGACGTCGAGATCGACCTCGGTCACGGCGCGGAGCAGGCCCTTGTTCGACGGGAACACCTTCGACACACCTTGCGCGCGGAGCAGCGCCTCGGTCACGCGGACTCCTCGCCGGATCCCGGCAGCGGGAAGTGACAGCGGACCCGCGACGCGCCGAGCTGGACGAGCTCGGGCTCCTCGGCGCGGCACCGGTCCTGGACGGCCGGGCATCGCGTCGAGAACTTGCAGCCTCGCGGCAGGTCCCACAGCGCGGGGACCATGCCGGCGATCTCCCTCAGCCGGCCCTGCTCCGCATCGCCGTACGCGGGCACCGACGCGAGCAGACCCGCGGTGTAGTGGTGGCGCGGCGCCGCGAACAGCGTCGCCGTCGCGGCGCGCTCGACGATGCGGCCGGCATACATGACGACGACCTCGTCGCAGGTCTCGGAGACGACGCCCAGGTCGTGCGTGATCAGCATGATGCTCATGCCCATCTCGCGCTGCAGCGACTTCAGGAGGTCGAGGATCTGCGCCTGGATCGTGACGTCGAGCGCCGTCGTCGGCTCGTCGGCGATCAGGAGGTCGGGCTTGCACGCCAGTGCCATCGCGATCATCACGCGCTGGCGCAGGCCGCCGGACAGCTGGTGCGGGAAGCTATCGATGCGCTCGGCCGGCGACGGGATGCCGACGAGCTCGAACATCTTGATCGCGATCTCGCGCGCCTCGGCCTTCGACTTCTTCTGGTGCAGGCGCACGGCCTCGCCGACCTGATCGCCGACCGGGTACACCGGGTTCAGCGACGTCATCGGCTCCTGGAAGATCATCGCGATCCGGTTGCCGCGGATCGCGCGCATCTCGTCCATCGGCAGGTCGAGGAGGTTCTTGCCCGCGTAGGTGATCGTCCCCGCCGCGACGCGCCCCGGCGGCGCGACGAGCCGCATGATCGACAGCGCCGTCACCGACTTGCCGCAGCCGGACTCCCCGACGACACCGAGCGTGCCCCGCGCCGGGATCTCGAATGAAACGCCGTCGACGGCGCGCACCGCACCCCGATCGGTGCGGAACTCCGTCACCAGATCGCGAACCTCGAGTACGGACTCAGCCACGTGCGCTGACAGTAGCAGACGCGTGGCGCAGCTGGAGAGACGAGAGAAGTACCGAGACGCTCGATAGCGACATCGCCGCGCTCGCGATCACGGGCGATAGCAGCCAGCCGGTCCACGGGTAGAGCGCGCCGGCGGCGAGCGGGATGCAGACGACGTTGTAGGCGAACGCGGCGACGAGGTTGCGGCGGATCGTGCGCAGCGTCGCGCGAGCGAGCGAGAACACCGCCGGCAGCGCGGCGACACCGCCGCGCAACAGCGTCACGTCGGCCGCCGCGACCGCGACGTCGGTGCCGGACGCGAGCGCGACGCCGAGATCGGCCACCGCGAGCGCGGGCGCATCGTTGATCCCGTCGCCGACCATCGCGACGCGGCCCCGCGCGCGCTCGGCCTCGACGAGCAGCGCCTTGCCCGTCGGCTTCACGCCGGCGTGGACGGTCTCGATGCCGACCTGGCTCGCGATCCGGCGCGCGACGTCCTCGCGGTCGCCGGTGATCATCACCGGATCGATGTGCAGCCCACGCAGCTCGTCGACGACGCGGCGCGCGTCCGCGGCCGGCGGATCGACGATCGCGATCGAGCCCGCGAGCACCCCGTCGATCGACACGTACGAGCGCGTCGCGCCGTCGGCAGCGTCGGGGTCCACCGCCGTGGCCACACCGACGAACTCGTGTGTGCCGACGCGGACGTTCGC
>JAEWJO010000190.1 GCA_023386455.1 Pseudomonadota bacterium
GCTCAGCGCCGCCGGTGGTATCAGTACCTCCTCCCCGGCTCGGCGATGGTCGCAGCCGCGGCCGCGATCGCGCTGTTCGTCGGCGTGCAGGCGCCGGGTCAGAACAACGCGACGCGGACCGCGACCGTCGTGCACCAGGCAGCACGCGAAGGCGTGCGCCCGATGCCGCTGCAGGTCAGCGGCTCGCAGACCGATCCATGGGTCCGCACGACGCTCGCGGTCGCGCCGCCGAAGTTCCAGGAGCCGAACGCGAAGGTGCTCGGCGCGGGCGAGTATCCCGCCGGGATCGACGGCCACAAGGCCGGCTTCATCTCGTACGAGATCAACCTCACGGGTAACCCGTTC
This sequence comes from Pseudomonadota bacterium, assembly GCA_023386455.1. Classification (GTDB taxonomy): domain Bacteria; phylum Myxococcota_A; class Polyangia; order Haliangiales; family Haliangiaceae; genus JABFXX01. The sequence goes on from JAEWJO010000190.1 coordinate 346, forward strand.
TACCTGTCGGTGATGGTCATCCACGACGTCGACCGCAGTGACTGGCAGGAAGGCCAGGCGGTGCGCCTCGGCAGCCGGGTCGTCCACGTCGTGCCGATGGAAGACGGCCGCAAGGTCGTGTCCTACGTCGACGACGCGGGCCGCGGCTACCTGTTCATGGCCCCGCAGCTGACCGTCAACGAGCTCGTCTGGCTCGTCGGCCGCACCGATCTCGTCGGACCGCGCTGAATCGCCGTTCCCGAGGGCGCCAAAGAAGATGCGCCCGGGTCCGAGAGCGCCACGGCGACTCGGGCTATCATCGGCGCCAGGGGAATGAACCGACGCGTCCTTCTTGTCGATTCCGACACGGCTTTTCGCGACACCCTCACCAAGCAGCTCGGTCGCTATCGGGTCGTGGTGATGACGGAGCCGGACGCGGAGCGCGCCGTCGCGCTCGGCCAGGCTGACCCTCCCGACCTCGTCGTCATCGCGGTCGAGGAGCCCGAGAAGGCCGGCTTCAAGTCGTTCCAGAAGGTCCGCAAGGCGCTGTCGTCGAAGGTGCCGATCGTGCTCGTCACCGCGAGCGTGGCGCCCGAGAGCTTCGCGAAGCACCGCGGCCTCAAGGTCCACGCGAACGAGTACATCGACAAGCGCGGCCTCGGTGTCGACGAGCTCGTCGGCAAGATCGACAACCTGATCGGTCTCGGCGACCTGCAGGAGGACGACGACGACCTCGGCATCGCCGTCGAGGAAGACCTCCCGATGGAGATCGCCGACGGCGACGTCGTGCTCGACGAACAGCTCGATGACGATCAGGTGTCGAGCTTCGAGCACGACATGCAGACGGTCGGTCCGGGCAGCGGCATCCAGATGGATCAGATGCTCGATGCCGAGACCGATGCGGCGTTCGCGTCGCTGCTCGGCGACGAGCCCGTGCCCGCCGCGCTCGAGCCGGCCCCGCTCGCCGAGCCCGAGCCCGACGTCGAGGCGCCCGTCGAGCAGATGGACGAGACCCACGACTCGATCCCCGAGCCGATCGGCGGCAGCGGTGCATACCCGGCGGTGATCGAGGACGAGCCGGCGGCACTCGCGCCACCCGAGCCGCCCGCGCCGAGCGGCCTCGACGAGGACTCGGCGATTCCCGAGCCGGTCCCGCACACGATCCCCGACGACGAGCCCGAGCCCGTGGACGACGCGGCGCCGAAGCGCGCGCTGCTCGACATGGAGAGCGTGCCGTCGCCGATCCACGACAGCGGCAGCGTGGCCCAGGACGATGTCCTCGAGGAGGTCGCCGCGCCGATCACCGACGACCGCAACGTGTCGCTCGCGGGCATCCAGCTCGACGACGACGACCTGCTCGCGATCGATGACGACGTGCCGGTCGAGGTCGAGGAGGACGTCGCGCCGATCGAGGTCGAGGAGCCCGACGGAAGACCGCAGGACAGCCCGACGCTCGCCGCGGCGGTCGATCCACGCGTGCTCGCCGAGCCCGAGCCGACCGTGATGCGCGAGCCGATCATCAACGAGCCCGCGCGACGGCCCGCCTCGCCGACGGGCGCACCGCGTCCGCACTCGCCGACCGGCTCGCAGTCGCCGAGCGGCGCACACCCGCCGGTCGACCTCGGCCTCGACGACGTCGCGCAGCGCGCCGAGAGCGAGCAGTCCGGCCTCTACGACCGCAAGTCGCTGCGCAAGATCGGCGAGCTCGAGCGTCAGATCGCGCAGCTGAAGACCGAGCTCGAGCGCGCACGCGCCGCCGCCGATGCCGCCGCGAAGGGCGGCAGCCGCGAGAACCAGTTCCTGAACCTGCGCGAGCAGAACCTCGCGAAGGAGAAGGAGCTGAAGCAGCTCAAGGGCTCGCTCGAGCAGCAGGCCAAGGAGCTCGCCGAGGCGCAGGAAAAGCTGCGCCAGACGCAGCACGCGAAGACGACGCTCGAGACGAAGAACGGCGAGCTCGAGGAGCGCCTCCTCGAGGACTCCGGCAAGCAGAAGGAGCTCGCAGCGAACCTCAAGGCGGCGACCGCGCAGGCCTCGCAGCTCGAGCAGGATCTCGAGGCGAAGACGAAGGCCGCGACCGCCGCCGAGGTCGCGCTCGCGCAGGCAGAGAAGGATCTCGCCACCGAGCGCGCGTCGCGTGCGGCGAGCGCCTCGGAGTCGGAGCGCGCGCTGCGCACCGAGCGCGAGCAGCTCATCCAGCGTCACAAAGGCGAGCTCGCCGCGCAGAAGGCCGAGGCCGAGACCGCGCAGGAGTTCGCGCTCGGCCGCCTCCGCGAGGAGCTCGATGCCGCCCACGCGGCGAAGCTCGAGGAGGCACTCGAGGAGCTGCGCCGCGCGACGAAGGCGCAGCACGACGAGGCGCTCGAGGCCGTCGAGAAGAAGCACAACGGCGAGCTGGTCAACCTCAAGGCGGACCAGGCCGGCGAGCTGTCGCGGATCAAGAACGAGCTCGGGGGCGAGCTCTCGAAGGCCAAGGGCGAGCTCGGCGGCGAGATCGAGCGCCTGAAGGCCGCGCTCGACGAGGCCCAGGCCGGGCAGGTCGCGGCGGTCGCCGCGGCACGCGACGAGCACGCAACCCAGCTCGAGCAGCTCGCCGCGCAGCACGCGCAGGCGAAGTCCGAGCTCGAGTCGCAGCACGCGCTCGCGCGCAGCCAGGCACAGGCCGAGGCCGCCGAGGCGCTCCGCCAGGTCGAGGCCGAGCTCGCCGAGACCAAGGCCCGGCTCGAGGCGGAGGTCGCGAACGCGCGCAAGAGCGCCGACGCCCAGCTCGCCGACGTGAGGCGCACGCTCGAGGGCGAGCTCGCGACCGCGCGCAACGATGCCGACGCGAGGATCGCGCAGCTCACCGCGCAGCACGAGGCCGCACTCGCGACCGCGCGCAAGGACGCCGAGGCGCAGATCGCGCAGCGCGACGACGCGCTCGCCAGTGCGAAGCAGGATGC
>JAEWJO010000271.1 GCA_023386455.1 Pseudomonadota bacterium
AGCTGGGCCTCCCTCGACAGTCGATCGGTGTCGGCGCGGCGCTCGGCGAGCTGGCGCTGGCGATCGAGCTCGGCGAGCTCGGCGCGCGCGGCGATCTCGGCGCGATAGGGCGCCTGGAGGTGCGCGAACACCTGCGCGCTCTGGATCCGGACCTGCTGGATCTCGATCGTATCGATGACGACGCCCCAGCCCTTGGTGGTCATGTCGTCGGGGGAGCCCTCGCCGCCGACGACCGGTGCGATCTCCTCCATGAGGTAGCCGGCGATCGCCTCCTTGCGGCGCGTGAGGCACTCCTCGAGCGAGAGGTTCGCGATCAGCCGGCGTGCGGCGCCGACGAACATCTCGCGCAGGGTGGCGGCGAGCTTCTCGCTCGCGGCCTCGCCGTAGGTGAAGTTGAGGACGCGAAACGCGAGCAGCGGCTCCGCGATCCGGTAGACGGCGATGCCGCTGACCGACACGCCGACGCGCTCGCGCGTGACCTGGTCGGCCGTGAACTCGATGCGCTGCAGCGTCGTCGGCACGATCGACACCGCGAGCCACGGCCACTTGAAGATCCGCATGCCCTGACCGGAGCGCTTCCGATCGACCTGACCGCGATGTGTACATACGAGGTACTCGCTCGGCTTCGCGCCGACGTAGCCCCAGCGCTTGAGCTTCTCCGGATCCTCGACGGGCTTGCCCGCGCGCCAGCCATGGTTGTAACGCTCGACGGGCGCGGTGCTCTGTTCCGGGTGCGTGTCGGTCTGGGTGCGAACGACGTGGATCTTCGGTGCCGCCATGATCGCCGGCGAAGTGCAGCCGATGTGCCGGCGGTAAGTCGGCTTGCGCTCTGCGGCGGCGCTGCTCCGCGGTGGAGCAGCTGCGCCGGTGTGGAGCAGTCGGTGCTCGCGAAAAAACGGCTAGCGCGACGAGGAAGTGGTGCCCATGATCTGCGGCATGAGCGCACCATTCGGGGTGGAGGCGCGCTGCGAGCGCGCGAGCATTTCGTCGGGTCCGTCGAAGCTGTGGGCATCGATTCGCGTCGAGCCCAGGGGCAAGGGACTCGAGTCGGAGCGTGCGCCGCTGGCGGTCGCGCTCGTCATCGACGTGTCGGGCTCGATGCAAGGCGATCCGATCGCACACGTGCTCGCGAGCTGCGACATCGTCGCGTCGCTGCTCGATGGCCGCGATCAGCTCGCGATCGTCACGTTCAGCGACGGCGCTGGCGTGCGGTGCGGCCTGACGAGCTGCGACGACGCCGGCCGCCACTTCATCAACCGGTCGCTGTTCGGCGTGCGCGCGGGTGGTGGAACGAACATGCATGCGGGCATGGAGGCCGCGGCAGGGATCCTCGCGACCGCGCCGGCCGGTCTGCGTCGCACGATGCTCGTGCTCAGCGACGGTCAGCCGAACCAGGGCATCTCGAGCCCGCAGGAGCTCGCGCGCTACGCGACGTGCCTTCGGCCGATCGGCGTCTCGACGCTCGGCTTCGGCCTGCATCACGACGAGAAGGTGCTGGCAGAGATCGCGCTCGCCGGCTCGGGCCGCTACGCATACATCCCCGATCCGATGCTCGCGCGCGTCGATCTCGCGCGTGCCGCGCTCGCGCACGGCGGGATCGTCGCCGAGGGCTTGCAGCTCGAGCTGCGGCCGAGCGCCGGTGTCGAGCTCCTCGGCATCCTGCCGGCGACGCAGCTCCGTCATGGAGGTAGCGGCGTCAAGGCTGCGATCGGCGACGTGTTCGTCGACGAGTTCCGGCTCGTCGCGCTCGAGCTCGCGATCGATGTCGCGCCGTCGGCGAAGGGCAGGCTCGCCGAGGTCGTCGTCAGCGGCAAGACGCCCGACGGTGGTGTGTTCGAGCAGATCGCGACGCTCGTCGTCGACGTGCACGCCGGGCCGCACGCGATCGATCGCGCCGCGCAGCGCGACATCCTGCTCGTCCGCGCCGACGGGGCGCGCGCGGAGGCCCGCGCTCACGCCGATCGCGGCGCCGCGCCGGCTGCCGCCTCGGTGCTTCGCGCGATGATGGCGCTCGTCGCGGCGAGCGAAGGCTTCGTGCGCGACGACGGTAGCGCGCTCGCCGAGATGTACGAGCAGCTCGCCGACGAGGTCACGAACTACGAGCGCAAGGCGTCCGACGCCGAGCGCATGCACCAGCGCAAGAGCGCGATGGTCTACTCGCCGACGGCGACGCCGACGATGGGCCGCAAGAGGGCCGACCTGGCGCCGGCGTTCCTCGTCGGCCTCTCGCACGACGTGCAGAACACGCGCATCCAGCTGCACACCGAGACCTGCATCGGCCGCAGCAAGGACAACGAGGTCCCGATCACGCATGCGTCGCTGAGCCGGCGCCACGCGCGGATCACGTACATGGCGAACCGGTTCATCCTGAACGACCTCGGCTCGACGAACGGGTGCGAGATCAATGGCCAGGCCGCCTCTCACACGGCGGTCGAGCTGCACGACGGAGACATCCTGAAGGTGGGCGATGTCGAGTTTCGCTTCGAGCTGAAAACGCCGTAACCTGAGCCATGAGTTGCCCGCGCTGCGGTGCCGCCGCAGGTCCGGCGCTCGAGAACGAGCCGGCCGCGATCGCGCTGGTTCGCGGCCGCGCAGCGTGGTGCAGCGAGTGCGAGTCGAACTACGACGCCTGGGTTCGCAACCACGCCGCCGATATCGTGTGGCCGGCGCTCGGCGGCATGGTCGTCGTCGCGACCGTCGGTGTCGGGCTGCCGATCCTCGGCGTCGGCAAGCTCGTCGCGGCGGTCGGCGCGTTCGGAGGATTCGCCACGGTCCTCGCCCTCTCGCGCTTGACGCGCCGCAGGAGGCGGCGGCAGTTCCTGGTCGCTCCACTTCCTCGGGCGTACCTGCCGCCGGCGAAGTAATATCCGCGCATGCTGGGGATTCCCGTCGCACTCGCGGTGTTCGGTTACGGCGAGTGGGCGACGCACAAGTACCTCCTCCACGGGATCGGTCGCGACAAGGCGAGCCGGCTGTCGTTTCACTTCAACGAGCATCACCAGGCGGTGCGCCGCAACGGCGGCTACGACCCCGCGTACGAGGGCCCGGTGTGGAGCACGCCGACGCAGGCACGCGAGGCGATCGGGCTCACCGCGGTCGCGCTCGCGCACGTGCCGCTGTTTCCAATCGCGCCGTTCTACACGTCGACGATCTGGTACTGCCTCCACCGCTATCGTCGCTCCCATCGCCGCGCGCACCTCGATCCGACGTGGGGCCGCGATCACCTGCCGTGGCACTACGACCACCACATGGGCGATCAGGACAAGAACTTCGGCGTCGTGTGGTCGTGGTTCGACGTGCTCGCGAAGACGCGCGAGATCTTCGTCGGCACCGACAAGGAGCGCGCATCGCACGACAGGCACTCGATCCGCGCCGAGACCGCGCGATCCGGTGCGGCGCTCCGGGCGCAGCGCCGCAATCCGCTGCGCTGGCTCGCACGCCGGCTGTGACGCGCATAAGATCGGGCGATGCGAGCGCCCGCGATCATGTACGGCACGGCGTGGAAGGAAGACGCGACCGAGCGATGTGTCGTCGATGCGCTCGCCGCGGGCTTCCGCGCGATCGACACGGCGAACCAGCGCAAGCACTATCACGAGGAGGGCGTCGGTCGCGGTATCGCGGCGAGTGGCATCGCGCGCGACGAGCTGTTCCTCCAGACGAAGTTCACGTTCGTCGACGGCCAGGATCACCGGCTGCCGTTCGATCCGCACGCACCGATCGCGACGCAGGTCGCGCAGTCGTTCGCGTCGTCGCTCGAGCACCTCGGCACGACGTACCTCGACAGCCTCGTGCTGCACGGGCCGTCGCAGCGCGAGGGCCTCGGCCGGATGGATCACGAGGCGTGGCGCGCGATGGAGGTACTCGCCGAGACCGGCAAGGTGCGCGTGCTCGGTGCGAGCAACATGACGGCGAAGCAGGTCCACGACCTCGTCGCGTTCGCGAACGTCAGGCCGGCGTTCGTGCAGAACCGCTGCTACGCGCGAACGGGATGGGACACGCTCGTCCGCGGCGTGTGCGACGAGCACGGGATCACGTACCAGGGCTTCTCGCTGCTCACCGCGAATCGCCAGGTGATGTCGCATCCGCGCGTCGGTGACTTCGCGCGACGGTACGGCAAGACGCCGGCGCAGATCGTGTTCCGTTTCGCGCGACAGATCGGGATGCTGCCGCTGACCGGCACCACCGATCCGGTGCACATGCGAGAGGACCTCGACCTCGATGAGTTCGCGCTCGCCGAGGACGAGATGGCCGTCATCGCGTCGGCCGGTTAGCGGCGTCAGCGGTTCGCGGTCGGCGTCGCGATCGTCTGGGCGATCGCGCGCTCGTCGGTCGCGGCGATCGGGCGCTGGGCGACGCTCCGGCCGGGCATGATGATCCGGACCTCGCCGGTCGGCACGGTCACCGACGGAGCGGGCGGGTTGTAGTCGAGCCACCACGCGGCGGCGCGCTCGGGCGTCCACGCGTGCTCGGCGGGGATCTCGATCGCGCGGAGCTGCGCGGCGAGCGCGCGCGCATCGCGCGGACGATCGGTCGCTTCCTTCGCGAGCATCGCGCGGACGATCTGCTCGAGCTCGTCCGGCAGCCAGCCGCGGACCTTGTCGCGGAGCGAGGGCAGCTCCTCGTGGATGTGACGGTGGAGCACCTTGGCCTCGCCCTCGCGCGTGAACACCTCGTTGCCGGCGAGCAGCCACCAGGCGACGCAGCCGAGCGAGTACAGATCGGCGCGCGCGTCGATCTGCATGCCGAGGATCTGCTCGGGCGCCATGAAGCCCGGCGTGCCGAGCATCGCGCCGAGCTGCGTGAGCTTCGGCAGCTCGAGCTTCGGGTCGTGCGCGAGCTGCACCGGTCTCACCGGGTTCTCGTTGATCGTCTGGACGATGCCGAAGTCGAGCAGCTTGACGATGTCGACCTCGTCGGCGGCACGGCAGAGAAACAGGTTCGGCGGCTTGATGTCGCGATGATAGAGCCCGGCCTCGTGCGCCTCGGCGAGCGACTGGCATGCCTGGGCGAGGATCGAGATCACGCGTGCGGCGGGCTGCGCACCGTAGCGGGCGACGAGCGACTCGAGGTCGAGACCGTCGAGTAGCTCCATGACGTAGTAGAAGACGCCCTCGGCGGTGACGCCGTAGTCGAAGATCGCGATCGTGTTGCGCGACTTCATCGACGCGAGCGTCTGCGCCTCGCGCTTGAACCGCTCGTGGATCTCGTCGGCACCGTCCGGGTGCATGACCTCGGGGCGGATCAACTTGATCGCCGCTTGCCGCGCGAGGAGCCGGTGCTCGGCGCGCCAGACCTCGCCCATGCCACCGGTGCCGAGCTTCGCGACGAGCCGGTAACTGCCGAGGTCGCGGGCTCGGGCCTCCGCCGTTCGCGCCTGCGCGCGCGATCGCGCGACCTGCTTGCGCATGCGGACGAGGTTCCACGCGAGCACGAGCGCGAGCCCGACGGCGATGCCGAGCGCCCCTGCACTCGCGACGATGCTGCGGCGCTCGAGCTTGCGCGTCGGTCCGAGCAGCGTCCGCGTCGGCACGACCGTCGCGACGAACCAGGGAAGCGGCGCCGCGATGCCTGCACGCGTGCCGCCGATCGGTGCGACCGAGGCGAGGTACTCGCCGTCGCGCGCGTCGAGCTCGACGAAGTGCAGCGTGTCGCTCGTCGCGGCGGCCTGCCGGGCGAACAGCGCGTCGAGCGCGGGGTCGTGGAGGTCGGCAACCTTCAGCAGCGTGTCGCTCGCGGGCAGGCCGAGCTTCTCGCCCGCGGGATAGGCGAGGATCGTTCCATCCTTCGTGTAGACGACCGAGCGCGCCTGATCGAGCGCCGGCCTCGCGACGAGGCTCGACAGCGCGCCGACGTGGAAGTCGACCGTGAGCACCGCGGTGAGAGCGCCGGTGCCGTCGAACACGGGCTCGGTGCACGTGATGCCGGTCTCGTGGCTCTTGAAGAACGTGTACGGCTCGGTCCACGCACGTCCGCGCTTCGCGACCGCGAGCTTGTAGAAGCCGCGCGTGCGCGGGTCGTACGAGTGCACCTCGGTACGGGCGAGTCGTGCCTCGCCGGCCTCGACGGTGAACCACCGCGCCTCGAACGGGTCGACGCGGCTCTCCTGCACCTCGATCTGCCGGTCCGGCGTCAGCTGCGCGCCGCGAAACGTGCCGTCCGGGAAGCTGATGCTGAGGAACGCGATGCCGGGGCGCGCCGCCATCAGGTCGTGAAGGCGCACGAGCACGTCCTCGGCGGGACGCTGCCGGTCGGCGAGCGCGCGCACGAGCGTCATCAGCGGGTCCGCCTGATCGAGCGCGAGCGCGACGTCGTCCTGCACGCTCTTCGCCTGCTCGGCGAGCTGATGGCGCGCCATCGACTGCGCGGACGTGCGCGTCGCATCGCGTCCGACGAGCATGATGCCGAGCCCGACGGCGACGACGAGCAGCGGCAGCGTGATGAGGACGCCGATCGGCGACGCGAGCGCGCGCCCGATGCGAACCGCCGGTGGCTGCTCGGTGGTGGACTTCGTGAGCTTCGTCCGCTCAGTCACGCGACTCGTACACGCGCTGCGCCGGCAGCTCGAATGCGGTCAGAAAGCCGCCCTTTCCGCACGCGGTGTCGAGGCCGACGCACGCCTGGCCGGCCCACAGATCGTTGGGATCGTCGGGCGTATACGACGACAGCTCGTTCGGCAGCGTGCGCGTCGTCGTGTGGCCGAACACGACCATCTTGCCGCGATAGTTCTCGAAGAAGTCGCGGTCGCGAAGCCACAGCAGGGCGCGCTTTGGCTCGACGAGCGACGGGTGCGGGAAGCCATCGCCTTCGCGCTTGATGCCGGCGTGCACGTAGATCGCGTGCTCGTCCTCGTAGAAGAACGGCAGCGTCTTCATCCACTCGATCACGTCGGCGGGGAAGAACCCGGCGGCGAACATCTCCTCGTACTCCTCGTACGTCGGGATCTCGGACTCCGCCGGAATCGGCAGCCCCTTGAACGAGCGGTAGCACTCGAGGCAGCCGTTGCCGCGCGGCATGATGAACTCCGGCCAGCCTTCCTCGGCGACCTGCAGCCACGCATCCTCGTGGTTGCCGCGGAGGCAGACGACCTTCGCCGGCGTCTTCTCGATGAACGTCCGCACCCAGGCGACGACTCCCGCCGAGTCGGGACCTCGGTCGATGTAGTCGCCGAGGAACACCACGGTGTCCTCCGCGGTCAGCTGCGGCAGGCGCTCGAACAGCGTGGCCAACGCCGCGAGATCACCGTGGATGTCGCCGATGGCAAAGGTGCGACCAGGCACGTGACCATCGTAGTGTAGGAAGCGCCGACGATCGCGCGGCGCGGTGTCGTTTCTGGCGACGATCGATCGCTCCACATTTCAGTGGCTTGGGGTGGCACGTCGCGTGGAGAATAGGGACCCATGAAGCTCGGGTTCGTCGTCGCGCCGCTTCTGTTCGCTGCCACCGCGTATGCACAGGCTCCGGGCGAGTACGCCGAGGACGACGTCTCGCCGCCGGGCATGTCACCGATCGCGCCGCCCGAAGCCGCGCCGGTTCCGGTGCGCCCGCTTCGCTGGTCCGTCGGTGTCGGCATCGGCTCGGTCGGTCTCGCGCCGCACAGCGACTCGTCCAACGAGACGCAGTTCGGCGTCGCGCAGCTCGCCGTTCGTTATCGCGCGACCGCTCATCTCGAGATCGAGCTCGCGGTCGCCGGTGGTCGCGAACAGCTCGAGGACGGTCATGAGGGCGATCGCGAGGTCGACCAGGCCGTGCTCGCGTTGCGCTATCGCTTCGCACCGGATCGTCCATGGAACTGGTGGGTGATGGCCGGCATGGGGTCGTTGACCGTCGCGAGCCAGTACGCGACCGACGACGATCGCGAGGCTGCCGCGCAGTCGACGCTGCAGTTCGGCATCGGCCTCGAGCGCCGGTTCCGCCGCTTCGCGTTCCAGCTCGAGGGTCGCGCCGTCGGCGTCGCACCGAAGGACGAGGCGACCGTCGCGGTCGACGGCGACGTGAAGCCGACGCCGCCGCCGGACGCCGGTGGCACGAGGGAGCCGACGATCGGCTACTACCCGGGCTCGAGCGGCGAGGGCCTCAAGGGCGGCCAGCTCACGCTCGGCGTCAGCTACTACTTCTGATCAGAGCGAGTCGACGGTCGCCTGGATCGCGGCAAGGGCGACGTTGCCGAAGCGCGCCTTCGTCGCCGCATCGAACTGCGTCGTGTACGGCAGGTGGATGAAGCCGCCGACGCCGTGGCCGGTCATCGCGCCGATGTTCGCGAACATGACGTTGTTGCAGATGTAGCGGCCGGGATCGCGACTCGGCTGCGGCGACTCGCCGATCGCCTCGAGCGCGTCCCGGATCGCGTCGAGCGGCAGCAGCGTGTCGCGCGTCGCCGGCGCCGCCGGATCGATCTGCATCGCCGCGCGGATGATGCCGCGGTTATCGGGGACGCCACCGGCGACCTCGCCGGTGTCCTGCAGGTTGTACGCGACCTGCTCGAGCGCGATGTCGCCACCGCCCTGGCCGAAGCTGAGGACGACCTGCGGCTGGCAGCGAGCGATCATGTCGGTGACCTGCGCCGCGGCGCGGTCGTACTCGACCGGCATCACGACGCGCATCACCTGCGCGCCGCGCAGCTGCGACGGATCGAGCGACCTGACCGCGACCGCGGAGACGTTCTCGTGCCAGCCGTCGGCGGGGAATGGCTGGAAGCCGGTGACGAGGACCTTCACCCCGGCCCGGTCGCCCTCGAACGTGCACGGCGTCGCACCGGTGCGCACCTGGACGCGCGCTGCGAGCGACCCCGCCCGCAGCTCGAGCTCGGACGTCGGCTTGCGATCGGGTGCGAGATCGCCGACGGCAACCTCGAGGAGCGTGCGGAACGCGGTCGTCGTGCGCGTCACCTTGCCGGCCGCGGTCAGCGATGCGAGGCGCGCGGTGATGTCGACGCCGTCGAGCTTCAGCGTGTCGACCTTGCGACCCTTCGGGACCTCGAACACGAGCGTGTCGGTGTCGGCATACGTGCCGGAGCCCGGCGATGCGACGAGACCGAAGCGCTCGTTGAACACCTCGACGTAGTCGAGCTCGACGACGTTGCCGGGCGCCGGGGTGATGCGCACGCGGACGGGTGCGCCGCTCGACGTCCACGCGAGCGGGAGATCGATCCACGAGGCATCGCGGAGCCGCGCGACGGTGAGCGCGCCGGTGGCGAGCACCTGATCGCCATCGTCGAGGAGCGCCGCGCTGACGATCGTGCCGGTCGCGGCGTGCGTGCGCACGCGCAGGCGCAGGCTCGCGACGAGGTCGCCGCGCTGCTCGGTGCCGGCGAGCGCGCCGGTACACGCGCGATCGAGCCGGATCGATCCATCGCGCACCGAACCGGTGCAGATCGCTTCCGCCTCGGTGACGCGGGCATTCAGCGGATGCCCGGCGCCGTCGAACTTGCCGTCGAGGAAGTCGCGGAGCAGACCCTCGTTCGGATTGGCCGCGGGTGCATCCTCGGGAGTCGTGCAGCCGGTGAGCGTCGCGACGGCGGCGACAGCGGCGAGGCCGAGGAGGGAGGCCGCGATGCAACCTTGCAGGGAGTCCGAGCTGCGCATGTCGTGCAACCCGGCGAACGAGCAGCCGGCGTGCCACGCCCGGGCCGAGCGGAGTCGCGGTCTTGACGCGGGTGCTGCCGGCAGGCCGAGTAGCCATGGCTACTGGCCGGCGACTAGATCTCGAGCTCGCCGCGCCCCAGCTCGATCGCCGAGCCGGTCACGTAGATGTGACGATCCTCGTCGACGCGGAGGTCGAGGCGAGAGGGCCGGCCGACCTGCGCACCCTGGTACAGCGTCGCGGATACCGGCAGCGGCTTGCCGGTCGCGATCATCCAGCCGCCGAGATTCGCGCACGCCGATCCGGTCGCCGGGTCCTCGACGATCGCGCCGTGCTGCGTGAAGAAGAACCGGACGAGCAGGTTCGCGCCGTCGCGCGCCCAGACGTAGGCCATCGCCTCGTCGCGCGTCTCGGAGAAGCCGTGCTTCTCGATCAGCGCCGGCACCGGGGTCGCCGCGCGCACGTGCTCGGGAGAGCCGAGCGGGATCACGAGCTGCTCGACGCCGGTGTTGACCCACAGCGGCTCGTCGGTCACCGCGTCGTCGGGAACGCTCAGCATCCGCGCGAGCTCGGCGCGCGATGCGGCGACGGGCCGCGTCGCCGGTGGCTTCGCGGCGCGCAACGTCCAGGTGTCGCCGCGCGAGACGACCTCGACGATCCCCGCCTTCATCTCGAACGACAGCCGATCGACGTGGCGCAGCGACCGCACGACATGTGCGGTGCCGAGCGTCGGGTGTCCCGCGAACGGCATCTCGAACCCGGGCGTGAAGATGCGGACGTGTGCGGTCGCCGTGTCGGACGGGAGCACGAACGTCGTCTCCGACAGGTTCATCTGTCGCGCGAGCGCCTGCATGTGCATGTCCGACATGCCGCGCGCATCCTCGAACACGCACAGGGGATTGCCCGACAGGCGATCGCCGTCGACGGTGAACACGTTGACGATGCGAAACGCGTAGCGCATGGGCGGATCGTCGGGGTAACGCTCGGCTAGCGCAACGGCCACGCCACTACAGGTCGCCATCCGTGGGCCGATACAGCCTCCATGACTCGCTGGTCCGTGGTCCTGCTCGCGCTCGTCGGCTGCACTCCCTACATGTCCGCCGGCTACGATGCCCACTCCTCGATCAAGGGGCCGATCGCGAACATGGTCACGCAGCCGGCCGCCAGCGCGCGCGATGCGTCGGGCACCGTCGCACCGGTCGAGGACACGCGCAGCTACTCGTTCGCCGTCGGCGGCGGTGGCAAGCGGATCGGGTTCGAGCTCGGCACGCACCTCCACGACGTCAAGGGTGCGAGCTTCTCGCTGCCGTCGGTGTCGGACATGGGCGTCGATCCGACGTCGCCGCGCTACCTGTTCGCGACGACGTCCATCGACTTCCGGTTCCGCTGGATCCTGTCGCGCTTCTTCGTGTCCGACCTGCACATCGGTCCCGCCGGCGGCCTCATCGTCGACCGCGGCACCGCGAGCCACGAGCTCGGCAAGGGCTACCGCGTCGGCCTGACCGTCGGCGCGCGCCTCGGCGTCGTCAACGCGTTCGCGGATCTGTACACGACCGACATGTCCTTCGACGAAGGTCCGGCGAAGGGCATCAGCAGCCTCACCGGCCTGACGCTCGGCTTCGCGCTGCGCTGAGTGCTACGCTCGGCGCCGTGCCCGCGACTGTCGTCGATGCGGTGAAGACGCCGTACCCGTGTGCCTGCCGGTGCCACGACGTGCTGTCGTACGAGGAGCGCGCCGCGGGGATCGAGGCGCTGTATCGCGTCGACGATGCGATGCGTGGCTGGGGCCAGACCGTGATCTGGGATCTCGCCGCACCGACGCTGTGGCGCGTGCAGCAGCAGCTCGGCGAGGTGCGCTGGGTGACGGTGCGAGATGGGCCGTGCATCCACAGCCGGCTGCTCGGGTTCTGCGTGCACGAGACGATTCACGCGGTGTGCGGCGATCCGTCGGCGCCGAACTGGGGAACGCCGGTCGGCCTGCCGTACGGCGTGCCGGAATCGGTCGCGATCGCCGACGAGGCCGCGTACCTGCATCCGTTCAACCAGAACGAGGCGCGCGCGTGGGTCGGCCTCGAGGCGGTCGCGTACCGGCTGTTCGGCATCGAGTGGACGCTCCTGCCGGCGCGCGACGTCGGCACGTACGGCTTCGTCGGCGGCAACGCGATCGTCGACGTGCCCGAGGGTTATCGCCGCGTGCCGCACTACGATCACCAGCACCACACGCGGCGCTACCTCGCGCTCGCACACAAGCTCGAGGACGAGGCGCGCGCGTGGTTCACGCCGGGCAAGCTCGACGAGATCGCGGCGAGGTTCGAGGCGGCCGAGGCGATCGGACGCGCGAGCCGGCCGCAGCCGTTTCCGTCGCCAAAGGAGATGGCGCGGCTCAAGCCGAAGAAGCCCGGCCGCAACGATCTGTGCGTGTGCGGGTCGATGCGCAAGTGGAAGCAGTGCTGCGGAGCTCTCGTCGCAGAGTAGTCGCAGGGCGTCGCAGCGGGCGAACCGTCATCACCTGACGTTTCGGGCTATCGTCCCCGGCGATGCGGAACGCCGTCGCGCGCGTATGTCTGTTCTCCGCTGTCACCGCTTGCCGGACGGCACCGCTGCCTCCCGCGACGCCCTCGCCGGCTCCGGTCGAGCCGATGCCGACGGCGGCGAAGCCACCTCCCGCGGCGGCCGACGAGATCCCGAAGCTGCGCTTGCCGCGCACGTTCGTGCCGACGGAGTATGCCGCGCGACTCGAGATCGATCCGGCGAAGCTGACGTTCGGCGGCGAGATCACGCTCACCGGCACGATCGCCGAGCGCGCGCAGGTGATCTGGTTGCACGGTCGCGGCCTGTCGATCACGTCGTCGGTCGCCACGCGTGATGGAGCGAGCGTCCAGCTCGCCGTCACGCCGCGCGGCGAGGACCTGCTCGAGCTGCGGCCGGCGACGCCGCTTCCGCCCGGGACGTGGGCGCTCGCGCTCGCGTACACCGGCACGCTCACCGAGATCGAGACCGCGGGAGCGTTCCGCCAGGTCGCCGGCGGTGCGTCGTACGTGATGTCGCAGAGCGAGGCGGTGTTCGCGCGCCGGATCTTCCCGTGCTTCGACGAGCCCGACAACAAGGTTCCGTGGACGCTGACGATCGATGCGCCGAAGGGCAACATCGCGGTCGCGAACACGCCGGTCGCGAAACAGACTCCGCTCGCCAACGGCAGCGTGCGGTTCGAGTTCGAGAAGACGCTGCCGCTTCCGAGCTACCTGATCGCGTTCGGCGTCGGCCCGTTCGACATCGTCGACGCCGGCAAGACCAAGCGCGGCGTGCCCGTGCGGATCGTGACGATGAAGGGCCGCGCCGCCGATGCGGCGTACGCCGCGAAGACGACCGCGCACATCGTCGACCTCGAGGACGAGTGGTTCGGGATCCCGTATCCGTACGGCAAGCTCGACATGCTGACGATCCCGATCACCGTCGGGTTCGGCGCGATGGAGAACCCCGGCCTCATCACGATGGCCGAGACGCTGATGCTGTTCGATCCGAAGAAGCTGTCGTGGGCGCAGCGCGAGCTGTACGTCTCCGTAGCGGCGCACGAGATCGCGCACCAGTGGTTCGGTGACTACGTGACGATGAGCTGGTGGAACGACATCTGGCTCAACGAGGGCTTCGCGTCGTGGATGGGCGACAAGATCACCGAGAAGTTCGATCCGGGGTGGCGCGAGGAGCTGAGCGAGCTCGACACGCGCCTCACCGCGCTCGACGCGGACAGCATCGTCAGCGCCCGCAAGGTACGCCAGCCGATCGACGTGCCCGACGACATCAACAACGCGTTCGATCGGATCACGTACCGCAAGGGCGCCACCGTGCTGAACATGTTCGAGGCGTACGTCGGCGCCGACGTGTTCCAGCGCGGCGTGCGCGACTACCTGAAGGCGCACGCGTTCGGCAACGCGACGTCGGAGGACTTCGTCGCCGCGATCTCGACCGCCGCGAAGCAGGACATCGCGCCCGCGTTCTCGTCGTTCCTCGAGCAGGCCGGCGCTCCCGAGGTCTCGACGACGCTCGTCTGCGGCAAGGGTGGGGCGCCACACGTCGAGCTGTCGCAGGAGCGGTTCGTGCCACCCGGCTCGCCGCCGGCGGCCGCATCGTCGCCGTGGATCGTGCCGGTGTGTGTCGCGTACGAACGCGGCGGCAAGCGCGCCGAGGCATGCACGCTGCTGTCCGCACAGACCGGCACGCTCGCGCTCGACACGAAGACGTGTCCGCGCTGGCTCTACGCGAACGCGAATGGCCGCGGCCACTATCGCGGCACCTACTCGGTCACGCAGGCGACCGCGCTTCGCGACGAGGCGTGGTCGAAGCTGACGCCGACCGAGCGCCGCGCCCTGTTCTTCGACGTGGCGTCGGCCGTGAAGTTGACGAAGGGGAAGCTGCCGCTGACGCTGCTGCTGTCGCTCGTGCCGAAGATGCTCGCGAGCGGCGACCGCTTCAGCATCGACGACGCGACCGCCGCGCCGCTCGCGTACAAGCGATTCGTGCCCGACGACCTCCGGCCCAAGTTCGAGGGCTGGATGCGCATGACGTACGGTCCCGGCGCGGCGAAGCTCGGGTTCGCGGCGAAGCCGACCGATGACATCGATGCCGAGCAGTCGCGACTTCACTTGCTCGCGCTCGCCGGGTGGTACGGCCGCGAGCCGGGTCTCGTGAAGCAGGCGGTCGATCTGTCGGCGACGTGGCGCGACCTGCCGATCGCGACGCGGCGGCTGGTCCTCGAGATCGCGGCCGACGCGAGTCCCGACCTCCACGCGAAGCTGATGCGCGAGGTGAAGACCGAGTCCGACCGCCTGCGCCGCAAGGACATGTACGCCGCACTCGGATCCGTGCGCGACGCGAAGCGCTACGAGGCGGCGCTCGAGCTCATGCTCGATCCGAAGGTCGACTTCCGCGAGGCGAGCGACATGCTCGAGGTCTACTCGAGCGAGGAGCTGCGCCAGGTCGCCGAGCGCTTCGCGCGCGCGCACGAGAAGGAGCTGATCGCCAAGATGCCGCGCGAGACGGTCACCGGCGCGGCGGGCCTGATGGTCGGCCTGTTCACCGCGGGCTGCAATGCGGCGACGCGCGACGAGGCTGCCGCGTACGTGAGCGAGCACTTCAACACGCTGTCGGGCGCGAAGCGCGTGATCGATCAGCGCGTCGAGGCGATGGACCAGTGCATCGCGAAGCGCAAGCTCCTCGAGCCCGAGGTGCGCGCCTGGCTGTCGGGCGTGAAGCTCCCCAAGGCTGCGAAACCGTAGCGATGTAACCGGCGCCCTCGCGACGCGCACAGTGCTGGCATACGTCGGCGCTGCCACCTCGGCGCGTCGGAGAGGACCGCCATGCCACGCCTGGCCATCGCCACGGGTTTGCTCTGCACGATCACAGCCTCGGTCGCGTCCGCGCAGTCGATCGCGCTCGACGAGTTTCGACCCGCGATCGACTCGCGCGGCTACCTGACGCTCAACGGCTCGCAGACGCTCGACCACGGCGAGATGTCGTTCGGGCTCGGCTCGCTGCAGTGGGGACGCAAGCTGCTGTCGTTCGAGAGCGGACCGACGACGTACTCCGTCGACGACATGGTCTCGGCGACGCTCGTCGCCGCGCTCGGCCTGCGCCTCGGACCGGTGCCTCTCGAGGTCGGCGCATCGCTGCCGTTCACGATCGTGAGCGGCTCGCGCGACGATCAGGGCATCGGCGACTTCGGGCTTCACCTGAAGACCCGGCTCGCGCATGCGGGTCGGTTCGGTCTCGGTGCGATCGGCAGCGTCTACATCCCGACGAGCAGCTCGCGCGCGCCGTTCCTCGGCGAGCCTGCCGCGACGCCTCAGCTCGTCGCCGTCGCGGACGCGACGTTCGGCAACCTGCGGTTCGCGATCAACGGCGGCATCCGGCTGCGCCGCACGTCGACGTTCATGGCGATCGACGGCGGCACGACGATGGGCTCGATCACCACCTCGACCGCGTTGCCCGCCGGTGTCGCGGTCGCGTGGGGCGTCGTGCCCGAGAAGGTCGAGCTCGTCGGCGAGGTGTTCGGCGCGATCCCGATCGGGACGCAGCACGGCTACCAGGCGCTCGAGGCACTCGGCGGCGTGAAGGTCTACCTCGCGAAGAGCTCCTACCTGTCGCTCGGAGCCGGCCGCGGGCTCGTGCCCGGCGAGGCGGGCAATCCAGACCTCCGTGCGGTGATCGGCATCGTGTTCGAGCCGAAGCCCGCCCAGCGCCTGTCGGGCACGATCCCCGACGAGGCGGGCAGGATCGCGAGCGGGCCGCCGGTGAAGCAGGACGACGGTCTCGGCGACCGCGACAACGACGGCATCCTCGACAAGGACGACGCGTGTCCCGACGACCCCGAGAACTACAACGGCGTCGACGACGAGGACGGCTGTCCCGAGCCGGATCGGCCGCTCGCGATCGAGACCGAGTCGGAGATCGTGACACTGCAGCCGATCGAGTTCGAGTTCGACCGCGCCGTGCTGCGCCCGAGTGCGGTACCGATCCTGAACGACGTCGTGAAGTCGCTGCGCGACAACCCCGACCTGACGCTGATCGAGATCCAGGGCCACACCGACGAGCAGGGCAACGACGCGTACAACCTCGACCTGTCGAACCGGCGCGCCGCGGCCGTGATGAAGTTCCTCGTCGACAGCGGGATCGCCGCGGACCGCCTCGCGTCGCAGGGCTACGGCGAGACGCAGCCGCTCGATCGGCGCCACACGCAGGAGGCGTACAAGCTGAATCGCCGCGTCGCGTTCATCATTCGCCGGCGCGGCTGACGAGGCGAGCCGCCGGGCGGGCACCGAGCGCATCGGCAACGAGCTCGCGGAGCGTGTCGAGCTCGGGCGGCTTCATCACGAAGCGATCGAATCCCGCGTCGAGCGCGAGGTCGCGATACCGGGCCTCCGCCCAGCCGGTGAGGGCGACGAGGTACGGCTGCGGTAGGTCGCTCATCCGCACGGCATGCGCGATGTCGAGCCCGGTGATGTCGGGCAGGCAGAGATCCATGAGGACGAGCTCCGGCCCGAACGAATCGACGAGCTCGAGCGCCTCGCAGCCGCTGCGCACGATGCGCACGTCGTGGCCGAGGAGGCGAAGGATCGTGCCGATCGACTCACCGCAATCCGCGTGATCGTCAGCGACGAGCACCCGTAGACCATCGCACATCGAACATCGATGCCAGAACCGTCGACGCGCCTCAACGCCGCGTCACGACCAACATCGATGACCGGGCAAAATGCCCGGGCGATCAGGCGGCGAGCTCCGGACCGTGAGAGTCGACAAGCTGTCGCGCGAGCGCACGGTAGAGCTCGCAGCTCGCGAGCAGCTCGTCGTGCGTGCCCTGCGCGACGATCCGGCCCTGATCCATGACGAGGATGCGATCGGCGTGGCGAACGGTCGCGAGGCGGTGGGCCACGACGAATGTCGTTCGCCCCTCCTCGAGACGCTTGATCGCGTCGACGACCTGGGTCTCGGCGATCGTGTCGAGCGCCGCCGTTGGCTCGTCGAGGATCACGATCGGTGCGTCCTTCAGGAATGCGCGGGCGATGCTGAGTCGCTGGCGGTCGACGGCCGACAGCTTCGCGGCGTTCTCGCCGAGATGCGTGTCGTAGCCGGCCGAGAGGTCCTGGATGAAGTCGTGCGCGTTCGCGGCGCGCGCGGCGTCCTCGATCTGCTTGCCGGTGGCGTCGAGCCGGCCGTAGCCGATGTTGTCGGCGACGGTGCCGGGCGCGACGATTCCCTCCTGAAGCACGATCGCGATCTCCTGGCGCAGGCTCGTCAGCTGGAAGTCCTCGACGTCGATACCGTCGATCGTGATCCGGCCGCTCGTCTTGTCGTAGAAGCGGACGAGCAGGCTCGCGAGCGTCGACTTGCCCGCGCCCGAGGGTCCGACGAGCGCGATCGTCTCGCCCGGCTGCGCCGAGAAGCTGACGTCCTCGATCACCGGCGGGCCGTCGCCGTACGAGAAGCACACGCCCTCGAAGCAGACCTCGCCCCGGATGCCATTCGCGGGCACGGCTCCGTCGGCGGTGTGGTCCTCGGCGTCGATCGCGAATGCGGCCCGCACGCGGCGCGCGCTCGCACCGGCCTGCTGGAGCGAGCTCGTCGTGTTGGCGATCGACGCGAGCGGGCCGTAGACGTAGCCGAGGTACGTGAGCACGAGCAGCAGGGTGCCGAGCGACAGCTCGCCAGCGAGCTCCGCGCGGCCACCGAGCAGGAGCACGAGCGTCGCGCCGATGATCGTGAGCGTCGAGGTCACGACCGAGAACAGCGTGCCTTGCTGGCCGACGCCGATCCACGCCTGCGCGTTGTCGCCCGCGAGGTCTGCGAACCTCGCCTGCTCCTGCTTCTCACGCGCGTGGCTCTTGGTGAGCCGGATCGACGAGATCGCGTCGAACAGACGCGTGCTGAGCCGCGAGTCGGTGGACCTCGCATGGTCGGCGCGCGGCGCCATCCGCCGGGCGTAGAACCGCAGCCACAGGTACATCGGCGGCACGATCGCGAGCGACACAAGTGCGAGCGTGACGTCGATCGACACCAGCACGCCGAACATCACCACGAGCGTCAGAAGCGAGAACACGACCGGGAACAGCCCGCGCATCACGAGCTGGTCGATGCAGCGCGTGTCGGACTCGAGGCGCTGCACGACGTCGCCCTTCGGCATCGTCCCGTGGTGGCGCAGCGACCACGCTTGCATGTGCGCGAACAGACGCTCGCGCGCGTCGCGGATCATGCTTTGCCCGACGCGGACGGACAGCCGGCCGTGACACATCACGACGAGCTCGTGCAGGAGTTGCACGGCGAGCCCCGCGAGGCCGAACGTGATCAGGAGATCCTCGCGCGCGGACGACAGGCCGAGGCTCGAGAGGGCCCCGGCGATCGAGCCCGAGATCGGTGTGCGACCGAGTACGTGGTCGACGACGAGCAGCATCGCGAACGGAGCCGCGATCCGGAGCACGATCTCGAGGACCGAGAGTGTGGAAAGAACGACGAGCTGTCGACGATATGGCCGCGCGAACGACCATGCCCAGCGCAGGTGCGTTGGTAATGGCATCAAGATGTCCCGCCGGATCGGTAGCATCCAAATCGCCGGCGTCGGCGGGCTTGCGTCAATCGACCGCGCGCGCGGCAGATGCACCTAGGTCGTGCGCTGACTGCGTGACGCGATCGACTAGCGGGCGGCCGCGCTCGCGTCGTTCGTGTTGAGCTGGACGCGGACCTGGACGGGATGATCGTCCCCGTCGAGATCGAGGAAGATCGGAAACACGCCGTCGCCCCAGCTCGTGAAGAACAGGCAGATCTGCGCGCCGCCGACCGAGATCGTGCCCGCGCCGTTCTTGCTCTTCCTCGCCTCGGCGAGCGCGTGGAAGTGGTGCGAGTGCGGCCGGAAGTCCGCGGCGAGCAGCCAGTGATTCTCGGCCTTGATCTTGTCGGCCTCGAGCGCCTTCGCATCGGCCTCGGCGACCGTCAGATCGGTCCAGCCGTAGCCGTCCTTCGTCGACGGTGCGCGCATCGCGCGCGCGAGTGCGGCGGCGTCGCGGCCCCAGAACACGAAGTCCGCTAGACCGTCGAGCGAGTCCTCGTGCTTCCAGTGATCGAGCGCGCCGTGGTCCATCGCGACGATTCGCGCGAAGTCGACGCCCGCCTCGCCGAGCTTCTTGGTGTGGGTCACGTCGCCGTCGCCGAGCTTCACCGCGATGTGGTCCCAGCAGTCGGCGAACCGGCCCTTGCCGACGCGGCGACCGACGACCGGCAGGGGGCGATCGGTGGGCACCGTCGCCTTCACGAGCGCGGGCTCGAGCGCGGGTCTCGGCAGGTAGCCGACGAGGCCGACGTCGAACAGCGCGAGCGTGCCCGACGGTGCGGTGACCTCGCCGAGCTTCTCGAAGCCGGACGCGATGATCTCGCGCCGCGCGAGAGGAGGCGGCTTGTTCGCCGCGGGTTTTTTCGCCGCCGGCTTCTTCGCGGGCGCCTTCTTCTTCGCGGGCGCCGTCTTCTTCGTGGCTACGACCTTCTTCTTCGCCGCCATGGCGAGAAGAGTACTACTCCAGCGCGCCCTTCATCATGACGTAGCCGTCGTCCGAGCTGACCGACATGTCCTTCATGACGAGACCCGCGGGCATCGTCGGGAGCGGGATGCCGCCGAGCAGCGCGCTGACCGAGGCGATCTGCGCGTCGAGGGTCAGCTCGACCGCCCGCGCGAGGTCGGCGTCCTCGAGCGTCGTGTAGTTCGGGATGTCGTCGAGGACGTTCGCGTGGATCTCCGGCTTGCCGAGCTCCACCGCGATGCCGTAGCCGTTGTTCGCGGGCGCGATCTCGAGCTCGACCGTCGCGTTGATCGCGGCGCGGCCGACCGGCGTGCCCTGCAGCGTGAACGTCGACATCATGTCGGGCAGGACGACGCGCATCCGGCCGTTGGCGGGGTCCGCGCTGATCATCGGCGGCGACGTCATCGCGATCTCGGTGGCGTCGAACGTGCCGCCGGACGCCGGCATGTGCAGGTTCAGGAGGCCGGTCGCGACGACCTGCGAGAGCACGTTGTTCGCGAGGTCGTCGGCGAGGCCGAGCATGAGGCCGTTGCCCGGGTCCATCGTCGGGATGCCGTTGTCGGTGAAGATGAAGCCCTTGCTGTTCTCGGTGCCCGCGATCAGCATCTTCATGTCGAGCGTGATGAGGCCGCCGTCGGTGTCGAACATGATGTCCGACGGATCGACCTGCACGGTGACCTGCTTGCCGAGGACCGCGAGCGTCTTCGGGCCGCCGAGGCCGCCGAGGGCCTTGTTCATCATCGGGCCCATGAAGGCCTTCGCCGCGAGCGGTGCCGCTTTCTGGATCAGCGAGTCGAGCGGGATCATGTCGAGCACGGTGCCCGGGATGCCCGACGCCGAGATGTTGAGGCCGGTGATCTGCACCGTCTCGCCGGTGAGGTCCGTCTTGAAGCCCTTCATGCCGTCGGGCGTGATGACGAGCGTGCCCTTGATGAGGACGCTCGACGCCGTGACGCGAACGCTGTTGTTGCCGTCGGCGCAGGCGACCGCGTAGCGCGCGCGGCCCGGGACGTCGACGCCGTCGAGCTTGGCCGAGAATGCCAGGCCGCCGTTGACCGGCACGAGCGTGATCGTCGCGTTCGACATCTTGAAGTCATCGACGAACAGGCGCGCGTACAGGCAGTCCTCGCCCTCCTCGTCGCCGGAGTGCATCATCGGGTTCATCGGCGCGAGCAGCGGCTTCATGTCGAGGCTCTTCAGCATCGTTCCCGCCGCCGTTGCGATGCGCGCGAATGCCGGCTTGGACACCGCCATCGTCACCGCATTCTCGATGTTCGCGCTCGGCGCGCGGAGCTGACCGGCCTCGACCGAGCGCGTGTCGGTCGCCTTGCCGCCGGCCTCGTCGACCGCCTCGGTGTGGATGAGCGTCGCGCCCGGCTTCACGTCGATCGCCGCCGTGAACGTGCCGTCGGCGCTGACCGCCGCCGCGACGTTGTTGACCATGACCTTCTTGATCAGCGCGCCCGTCGAGCTCGGCGCGACCGTACCGGTGACCGTCACGAGCCCGGCGCGATCCTGGATCAGGCTGCGCTGCGGAGAGGTCACCTTCAGCACCGGGGGCTCGGGCAGCTCGCCCACGGAGTCATTGCAGGCGGCCGTGGCGAGGAGCGTCAGGCTGGTCGCGAGGAGGAGGTTGCGCATGGCTGGCCGCTCTTTCAGCAAGGCCCTTGCCAGCTCTGTCGACGCGCTGTGAGAACGCGGAGTGCAACAGATCGAGTCGGTTAGCGCGAGCCAGCGAACGACGCATCGCGTTGAAGTTCAACTGGATCTGCCAGCAAGGCGGCTCGTCGACCCCACGTTCGGCAAGTCGAATAGCCGCTGCAAACGCCAGGTTGCTGGGGTGGGGGCGGCCGCGCTGTCAGCCGACGGTGACCTTCGCGACGCCCCTCTTCGCGAGCACGTCGGGCACGCGTGTTCGCAGATCGCCCTGCAGCATGATCGTGTCGCCCTCGACCGAGCCGCCGCAGCCGAGTGCCTGCTTGAGATCCTTGCACCAGGCCTCGAGCTGGGCCGGCGGCAGGCCGAGCTTCTCGATCACCGTCACCTCCTTGCCGCCGCGCTGCTTGCGCTCCATGCGGACGACCGCACGTGCGGGAGCCTTCGGTGCTGGTGGAGGAGATTTTTCCGCCGGTGCTGGACCGGGCGGCAGCTTGTCGCGGAGCTCTGCGAGACTCGCGAAGGAGGAGTTGCGCTTGGTTGTCATCGCTCGCGCAGAAAGCTTACATCGTCGTCGAAAAACCACAGCGCGAATCGATAGGTTGTTCCTTGCCCCGCTCGAGCGACAGACGCACGATGGTTGACTATGGGCGAAGGGTCGACGCGGGTGGCGGTCGTGAAAACAGGGGACATCGTCGAGGGGCGGTACCGGATCATCTCGACGCTGGGAGCGGGAGGGATGGGCACGGTCTATCTGGCGGAGCACACGCTGATCAAGCGGCGCGTCGCGATGAAGATCCTGCATCCGGATCTGGCGACGGATGCAGGAGTCGTCGAGCGGTTCATGAACGAAGCGCGTGCGGCGGGCACGCTCGGTCATCCGAACATCGTCGAGTCGACGGACATGGGCTTCTCCGAGAAGCACGTGCCGTACATCGTGTTCGAGTACCTCGAGGGCGCGCTGCTCACCGACGAGATCTATCGCGTCGGGGGTCTGCCGGTGCGGCGCGCGATCAAGATCGCCGACCAGATCGCGTCGGCGCTGCACGCCGCGCACAGCGCGAACATCATCCATCGCGATCTCAAGAGCGACAACGTCTTCCTCACCGACAAGGACGAGCAGCTCGATCACGTGAAGGTGCTCGACTTCGGAATCTCGCGGTTCCTCGAGGCCGACGAGCGCCAGCGCGGCGTCGTCATGGGCACGCCGGAGTTCATGGCGCCCGAGCAGATCACGAATCCCGACGGCGTCGACACGCGCACCGACATCTACGCGCTCGGCGTGATCCTCTACGAGATGCTGACCGCGCGGCGGCCGTTCCAGAACAACGACGATCCGCGGCGTCTCATGCACCGCATCGTCAACGATCTGCCGCCGCCGCTGCTGCGGCCCGAGGTCCCGCCGGCACTCGCGCAGATCATCGTCGAGCGCATGCTCGCCAAGGACCCGAGCGAGCGGTTCCAGTCGATGGCCGACGTCCAGGTCGCGCTCGAGCAGTTCGCGACGCGCGACGGCACGCCGCGCCGGCGGAGCGCACCGCTCGCATCGATGAGCTTCGACGACGACGGCCCCGAGACGATCGTGCGCCCGGCGAAGCCGCGCCCGACGCCGTGGCCGGTCGACACGATCGACGGGGCGACGCCCGTCGCGGTCGGTCAGATCACGCTGCCGCCCCCGATGATGAAGCGGCCGTACGCGATGTACGGCATCGCCGGCGCCGGCATCCTGATGGGCATCGTCGGTCTCGTCGTCGGCATGCGCGGCGGCGACCCGACGCACGCGCCCGCACCGCAGCCGGTCGCACAGGCGACGGCGCCCGCCGTCCAGGCACCGGTGCGGAGCGAGCCGCAGAAGATCGCGGTGTCGCTCGAGGCCGACGCGCCGGACGCGCGCATCGTGTTCCGCCGCCGCGTCGCGCCCGCACCGGTCGCGCTGACGATCAACGCGACGGACGTCATCGAGCTCGTCGAGGTGTCGGCGCCCGGCTATCGCACGACGCGGTACTGGCTGACGTTCGATCGGCCGACGCTGCTGAAGGCGCACCTCGTGAAGGGCAGCGGCAGCCTCGAGGCGACCGAGGAGGAGACGCTCGCCGCGCTTGGCGAGGTGATCCTGGTGAAGGACCCAGCTCCCGTCGTCGTGGCTGCGCCGGTCGTCGCGCTCAGGACCGTCACCAAACCCGCGCCGATCGCCGATCCCGATCTGGCCCCGCGCAAGATCGGCAAGGCCGCCCCAGCATCCGTTACCGAGCCCGCCGCGCCGCCCGCGAAGCTCGCCGAGCCCGAGCCCGAGCCCGAGCCCGTTGCAGAAGCCGTCGCCGATCTCGTGCCCGTGCCCGTGCCCGTGCCCGTGCCCGATCTCAATTCCGACCCCAATTCCGATCCCACATCCGGCCCCACATCCGATCCCACATCCGATCCGCCGCCCGCCGTCATCGAGCGCCTCCGCCCCGTCCTCGACAAAGCGACCGTGTCCACCGTGATCGCGACGCATCGCCCCGAGGTGCTGAAGTGCTTCGCCGAGGGCAAGAAGAAGAACAGCGCGATGCGGGGCACGCTGATGCTGCAGCTCCAGGTCGACGCGACCGGCGTCGTCCGCCGCACGCAGGTGCAGTCGTCGCTCCAGACGCCGATCGTGGCTGCGTGCGTCGTCAAGGCGGCGAACACGTGGCGGTTCCCCGTGCGTCCCGGTGGCGAGACGGCGACTGTCGCTTATCCGTTCACGATCAACTGACCTCCGCTGTAGAGTGCGCCTCGATGAGGGGTCCTGGAGGAGCACTCGCGGTCGCGCTCGCGTTGTGGCTCGCCGCGTGCGGCGACGACGCGGATCCGCCGCTGCCGGAGGTCGTCGACGCGACGGAGTATGTCGATCCTCGGATCGGCACCGGTGGGCTCGGGTTCGCGCACGGCAGCTGCTTCGTCGGCGCCGCCTTTCCGCACGGCCTCGCGAAGCCTGGCCCCGACACGAACGGTCTGTTCGGCACCGTCAACTTCCAGCACTACTCGGGCTACTTCGCCGAGGACAATCGCATCCGCGGGTTCTCGTCGGTTCACATGCACGGCACCGGCGCGCCCGACTACGGCGTGCTCTCGCTGATGCCGACGCTCGCGTTCGATGCGAGCAAGACGACGGTCACCGACTACGAGGCGCTGTTCGCGAAGGAGGACGAGCGCGCGGAGGCCGGCTACTACGGCGTGAAGCTCGCGACCGGGATCGACGTCGAGCTGACGGCGACCGCGCGCGTCGCGGTCCATCGCTACACGATGCCGGCGGCCGGCACGGTCGTCGTCGATCTCGCGAAGGTGCTCGACGGCGGCACGGTCGACGCCCAGCAGATCGACGTCTCGCCCGACGAGGTCAGCGGCTTCCTCCACCACGAGGGAGGCATGTCCCGCGGCTTCGGCGGCTACACGGTCTACTTCTCGATCCGCGCCAGCGCGCCGCTGTCCGCACCGAACCAGTGGTCGACCGGCATCGCGCTCGCGCTGCCGGCCGGATCGACGACGCTCGCGATCGGGCTCTCGCTCGTGTCGCTCGACGGTGCGCGCGCCAACCTCGCGGCGGAGGTGCCGGTCGTCGACTTCGACGCGGTGCGCGCGGCGACGCGCGATGCGTGGCGCGAGAAGCTCGAGGTCGTGCGCCTGACCGGCGGCACGGTTCCGCAGCGCCGCACGTTCTACACGAGCCTGTATCACGCGTTCCTCATGCCGACGGTGATCGAGGATCACGACCGCCAGTTCGTGCTCGCCAGCCGGCCGGTGCGCTCGCACGACGCGGGCTGGCAGATGGTCTCGGACATGTCGCTGTGGGACACGTACCGGACGGTCGCGCCGCTCTACTCGTGGCTCGCGCCGCAGAGCGCGATCGATCAGACCCACTCGCTCGTCACGTTCGCGAGCGAGCTCGGCGCGTTCCCGAAGTGGCCGGTCGCGATCGGCGAATCGGGCACGATGCTCGGCGCGAGCGCGGAGATCGCGATCGCCGACACCGTCGCGAGAGGCGCGATGCAGGCGGTGCCGGACGACGGCTTCCAGCGCCTCGTCGACGCCGCGATGGGAGCGGCGCCGTCGCTCGGCGGCCGCGATCGCGTCGTCGAGTACATGCAGGTCGGCTTCGTGCCGCGCACCGTCAATCGCTCCGCGAGCCTCACGACGGAGTACGCGCACGACGACTTCGCGCTCGCCCAGATCGCGCCATCGCCGCTGAAGGAGATGCTGATCGAGCGCAGCCACGGCTGGCGCGCGCTCTACGATCCAAGCGTCGGCTTCATCCGCGCGCGCAACGCCGACGGCACGTTCCCGGCGGGTGCGTTCGATCCGACGGTGTGGCTCGACGACTACGCCGAGGCCGATGCGTGGCAGTCGCTGTTCATGGCCGGGATCCACGATCCGGACGGCATCGCGGAGATCCTCGGCGGTCGCGCCGCCGCGGTCGCCAAGCTCCGCGAGCTGTTCACGCTCGCGAAGGACGACTGGGAGAGCTCCGACGAGTCGGCGGCGAACTTTCCGCGGCGCTACTACTGGGCCGGCAACGAGACCGATCTCAACGCGCCGTTCTTGTTCGCGCAGCTCGGCCGTCCCGACCTGACGCAGGAGTGGGTGCGCTGGCTCGTCGACACGATGTACTCGGATCAGCCGAGCGGCGTGCCGGGCAACGACGACGGCGGCACGATGGGCGCGTGGTACGTGTTCGCGACACTCGGCCTCTATCCGGTCGCCGGCAGCGATCGGTGGATCGTCGGTGCGCCGCGGTTCCCGCGCGCGCGGATCTCGGTCGGCACCACCGATCTCCTGATCACGGCCGACGGCGTCGGCGAGAGCGCGCGGTACGTCGAGAGCGTCGAGCTCGATGGCGTGCCGCTGACCGCACCCGCGCTGACGCAGGCCCAGCTCGCGGGAGCGACCGAGCTGCACTTCACGATGACGAGCGAGCCGACGAGCTGGGGCCGCTGAGCGCGACGTCAACCGAACCGCCGGCTCGCGGCTCTACGACCTGGAGGCTTCATGCAGCGACTCGTCTTCGTCTTCGGATTCGCGTACCTGGCCGCGTGCGCCGCACGGGCCTCGAACCCACCGCCACAAGGACCGCAGCCCGTCGCGTACGGGGCGCCTGCCGGCGAGGTGATCTGGGATGGCAACGGTCAGGACTGCGCGGCCGGTGGGGTCTGCGACTGGAGCTGCGACGAGGGCAACTGCGCGTTCCACTGCAGCGAGGGTGCGGTCTGCAACGTGGCCTGCGACGGTGGCAACTGCACGCTCGCGTGTGACCCGGGCTCGACCTGCAACCGCGAGTGCGATGGCGGCAACTGTCTCGCGCAGTGTGCGGGCGGCGCGACGTGCAACCTCGAGTGCGATGGCGGCAACTGCCGATCCGCGTGCGACGAAGGCTCGACCTGTTCGATGGACTGCGACGGCGGCGGCTGCAGCTGAGCTGCCACCCCGCGCGGCTCGGGCTATCCTGCGCCGAGGATGACTCCGGAGCTCGAAGCGCAGCAGCTCGCCGATGACGAGCTCGTGCTCGTCCTGATCTCGCGCGAGCCCGGCGATCCGCTCCGCAATCGCGTACCGGCGTACAACTACGAGATGCGAGTCGGCGGCGAGCGGGTCGGCACGATCAGTCTGCGACTCGGCCACACCGAGTTCCTCGAGAAGTACGCCGGGCACATCGGCTATGGCGTCGACTATTCGCATCGCGGCCATCACTACGCGGCGCGCGCGTGCAGGCTGCTGTTCGGCGTCGCGAAGCAGGAGGGCTTCACGACGCTGTGGATCACGTGCAACCCGGAGAACGTCGCGTCACGTCGCACGTGCGAGCGCGCCGGCGGTCAGCTGATCGATATCGTCGACCTGCCGCCGGAGACCGAGATGTACCGGGAAGGCGAGCGCCAGAAGTGTCGCTACCGGATCGTGCTGTGAGCCGCGTCGTCAGCATCGTCAAGCTCGGGCGCCCGCTGTTCCTCGGCGGCGGCTTCATCCTCTACGGGCTCGGCGCGGCGATCGCGGCGGCGACCGGCCACGCACTCGACGGTGCGCGCTACGCGCTCGGCCAGGGCGCGGTCACCGCGTTCCAGCTGATGACGCACTACGCGAACGACTACTTCGATTACGAGGCCGATCGCGCGAACGTGACCCCGACGAAGTGGTCGGGCGGCAGCCGCGTGCTGCCGTCGGGCGAGCTGCCGCGCTCGGTCGCGCTCGCGTGCTCGCTCGTCTGCGCGGCACTCGGGATCTCGATCTCGATCGCGCTCGCGGCGAGCGGTGCAGGTCCGCTCGTGCTGCCGACGCTCGCGCTCGTCGGACTCCTCGCGTGGTTCTACAGCGCGCCGCCGCTCCGGCTGTGTGCGAGCGGTCTCGGCGAGCTCGACACCGCGCTCGTCGTGACCGTGCTCGTCCCGTGGCTCGGGTTCTACCTGCAGGCCGGCACCGACGAGGCCGGCCTGAAGCTGCTCGCGCTCTCGGTCGTGACGCCGGCGCTGCTCCAGCTCGCGATGCTGCTCGCGATCGAGTTTCCCGACGCCGCGGGCGATGCCGCGACCGGCAAGCGCACGCTCGTCGTCCGGCTCGGCGCTCCGCGGTCGGCGGCGCTGTACGTCGCGATCACGGCGTTCGCGTTCGGGTGGCCGGCGATCGCGTACACGTACGGCCTGCCAGCGCGCGTCGTCGCCGCGCTCCTCGCGCCGGCGCCGCTCGCGATCTGGCGGATGTTCCGGATCGCAGACCATGCCGATCCATCGGCGTTCGAGCGCTTGACGTTCTGGGCCGTCGGCCTGCTCGTCGCGACGTCGGCACTCGAGCTGGTCGCATGGCTCGCTGTCACGTGACAGAGTGCCCGCATGCCGATCCTCTACCTCCACGGCTTCGCGTCCGGTCCGCAGTCGAAGAAGGGTGTGGAGTTCGAGGCGCACTTCGCGCGGACCGGCATCGCGATCCAGCGCCTCGACCTGCGCGTGCCGTCGTTCGAGCACCTGCGCCTCTCGGCGATGATCGACACGGTTCGCGGCGCGATCGATCACGCGACGTCGCAGATGTCACTCGGCGCGAAGCATCGCACCGTGCTGATCGGTTCGAGTCTCGGCGGCCTCACCGCGGCGCGCGTCGCCGAGCGCGACGACCGCGTGACGGCGCTCGTCCTGCTCGCGCCCGCGTTCCAGCTCGCCGATCGCTGGCGCGAAGCACTCGGCGAGGCCGCGTGGCGCGACTGGCAGGCGACCGGCTGGCGCGAGGTCGACGACTACACGACCGGCGGGACCTCGCGCGTCGACTTCGGGTTCGTCCAGGACGTCGAGCGAATCGACGTCGGCTACCCGAACATCACGATTCCGACGCTCGTTCTGCACGGCCGCAACGACGAGGTCGTCCCGGTCGAGCGCTCGCGCAGGTTCGCGGCCGGCAAGCCCAATGTCCGCCTGATCGAGCTCGACGACGGCCACGAGCTCGTCGCCTCACTCCCGCGCCTCCTCGCCGAGACCGAGACGTTCCTCGATCGCCTGGCGATGCCCGCCTAGCCTCGGAATCGGATCGCCGTTCGTGCGATGCTGCACGACGATGCAGTTGGCCTCCGGCGAGCGATGAGCGACGTCGACCTCAAGTTTGCTGTCGTCGCCCTGTCCGCGATCTTCTTCGTGATCGATCCGATCGCGAACGTCCCGCTGTTCCTGACGATCACGAGCACGGACTCGCCCGAGCAGCGCCGCCGCACCGCAGCCCGCGCCGCGTTCGCCGCGTGGCTGACGCTGTGCACGTTCGCGATCGCCGGCGGTCTCATCTTCAAGGCGTTCGGCATCTCGCTCGGCGCGTTCAAGATCGCAGGCGGGATCATGCTGCTGCTCATGTCGATCGACATGATGCGCGCGCAGACCTCGCCGACGCGCTCGACCGTCGAGGAGCAGGACGAAGGTCGCCAGCGCGACGACATCGCGCTGTTCCCGCTCGCGATCCCGATGCTCGCCGGTCCCGGCGCGATCGCGACCGTCATGGTCCTCATGAGCCGCGCCGCGTGGCATCCGGTCCGCACGCCGGCGGTGTTCCTCGCGGTCACGCTCACGTGCATCGTCGCGTGGTTGATGATGCGCAGCGCCGCGAGCGCCGGGCGGCTGCTGCCGAAGACGCTGCTGCGCGCGCTCGAGCGCGTGATGGGCCTCCTCCTCGCCGCGGTCGCCGTCGAGTTCGTCGCCGGCGGCGTCCGCGACATGGTCGCCGGCTCATGATTCGTGCCGCGGTTCTCGCCGTCGCGTTGACTGCCTGCGGCTCGCCGAAGCCCGCGGCCGAGGTGCCCGCGAAACCGCCGACGAGGTGCGCCGGCGTCGGCGATCAGCTCGTCGCGTTGATGAGCGACACGGCGCGCGAGGCGACCGAGGAGGTCGATGCGATGCGCCGGCAGATCATCGAGCGGTGCGAGCAGGACCGCTGGAGCGCCGAGGCGCAGGACTGCTTTCTCCACGTGACGACGCGCCAGGAAGCGGCCGAGAAGTGCGCGGGCATGCTGACCGCGGAGCAGGGCAACGCGCTCCTCCAGCAGCAGGAAGCGGCTCCACCGGCAGCGAGCGCGCCGGCGACGAACACCAGCGATCCGTCGGAGGGTGGCGAGTAGCTGCCGCCGGCTGTTCGACCGGGTTCTTTCGCTGCACGAAGTGTTGGGTAGCTGACCTGCGAACGCCACCTCACGCGCACTTCACGTTGGGTCCCATCTCACGCTCGTCGAAGATCGAGTCGAGACGCGCTGTTGCGCGATGCCCGCGCCGGGCGTGCGTACAGAAACGACTCGCGTCCTACATGCCCGGATCACTAGCGTGGATCCCATGGGTGATGACCTCGCAGGCATGCGGGTGCAGACGCGTTATGCGACGACGGATGCGGTGATCGAGAACATCGGCGCATCGCTGACACGCGGGTCGTTGCGAGTGCCGGTGCAGATCAAGGCGAAGCAGCCGTTCGAGGTCGTGCTCGAGACCTCGACGGGTGCCGAGGCGGTGCGCGGCAGCGCCGAGGTGATCGGGCACGCGGGCGACGCGACCTGGATCCGCTTCCTGTCGGCCGCCGACAACCAGGGCGATGACGCGCGCTGGATCCTCGCCGACGTCAAGGTCGTGCTGCAGGGCGACCTGCGCGACGCGGCCGACAAGAAGATCCCGACCGAGCAGTTCGAGGCGATCACGGCGGTCAACAGCGAGCAGGAGGCGCTCGACGCGATCCGTGCTGGCAATGCCGAGCCGGTGCCGCTCGCGCCGCTCGCGCCGCTGATGCAGGTCCCGGTGATGATGCCGCGCGCGCCGATCCTGCCGGCGAACCCGGCGATGCGGGCGCTGAAGACCAAGCTCGATCGCCGGTTCGATCTGTCGACCGGCGAGGCGGTGCCGCTGAACGTCGCCGCGCTCGCGAAGTCGAGTGGCCTCGCGCCGAAGGTCGAGCTCGCGGCCGTGATCGTCGACGCGATCGCGCCGAAGCTCGAGGTCGCGGACGAAGCGCCGAAGCTCGCGGCCGGCAGTGGCCTCGTACCCCGCGTCGAACGCGCGACGACGAACAGCGACGATCTCGCGATTCCCGTCGAGCCGATCGCGACTGCACCGACGGTCGCGGCGGCTGCGGCAGACGTGATCGAGCAGGCGTCGACGCAGCCGCTGGGCCTGGTCGTCGCGGCGCCGCCGGCGCGCGTCCGTCCCCCGACGGCACCGCAGCAGACCGAGCCGCGTGCCGAACGCACGACGTCTCCGCCGCCGGTCGCCGATACGCCGACCGCGCACGCCGAGACCCAGCCGCTTCCGATGCTCGCCCAGATCTGCATTGTCGCGCCGGCCGAGCCGCCGGCCGAGGCGTCGCGGGTCGATACGAGGACGACCGAGACGCCGCCGCTCGTCGAACGCGCGCCCGAGGATCCCGACGTGCCGCTGAGCGGCGCGCCGAGGGCCGTCGTCACCGAGGACGCCGAGCCGATGGTGATGGAGCCCGAGAGCTCGATGCGACCGACCGAGCAGCAGGAGCCGCTGCGCCTCGAGATCAAGTCCGACGAGATGAAGCCGCTCGCGGCGCCCGCGCCGGTCGCACCCGCACCGATCCCGCGCACGCCGGTCTCGGTGATCACCGTCGGTCTCGATCTCGATCCGACGAAGCCGACCGAGGTACCCGCGGAGGCGCTCGAGGCGAAGCGCCCGCACGTGACCGATCAGATCGCGCGCGAGCGAGGCATCCGGCCGATCACGTCGCGGCCGCGTCGTGCGCCGCTGCAGCCGAGGCAGATCCTGATCGGCGCGGCCGGCATCGCGGGCGCGTGCATGATCGCCACGATCTCGACGATCATCTGGGCACGCGGCGCCGTCGGAGATGCGCGCGCCGACGCCGCCCGCGCCCGCGCGAGCGCGGCAGCGCCGGTCTCGCCGACCGTTCCGATGATCGCGACGACGACGGCCGAAACCGTCGTCGAGCCGACAGTTGCCGCGCCGGCGGCGACGCTCGACCACGTCGAGTGCGCGCTGTCGGTGTCGGCGAACGTCCGCGGCTCGACGGTCTACGTCGACGGCACGCCGCACGGCCCCGCGCCCGCGGAGATCAGCGCGGCGTGCGACGTGCCCGTGCTCGTCGAGGTCCGCCACGCGCGCTACGAGGACTTCACCAGCACGGTGACGCCGAGCGGCGGCAAGCTCGAGATCGCCGCGGCGCTCGAGCGCGAGGAGGCCGCGGTGTCGGTGCGCTCGGATCCGCCGGCGCAGGTCGTCTACAAGGGCAAGGTGCTCGGCACGACCCCGCTCGTCGCCAAGCTGCCCCGCTACGAGCAGTCGACGCTCCACTTCCGGGCCCGCGGCATGGCCGAGGACTGGCGGCGTATCGTGCCGAAAACAGCCACGAAGACGGTCAGCGTGACGCTGAAGAAGCGGTGACGCCGGGGCGCGTCCGGAAAGATTTAGCCGGCAGGGCCGGGCGTGGTAACCGTCTGGTCCCGTGGTTGCCGTCCCGCGTCAGCTGTTCTCGTATCGTCCCTACTGGGCGAAGCGTTTCGGCGTCGCGCCGTTTCTGCCGACGACGCGCGAGGAGATGGACGAGCTCGGCTGGGATAGCTGCGACGTCATCCTCGTCACCGGCGACGCGTACATCGATCATCCGAGCTTCGGCATGGCGCTCGTCGGGCGGCTGCTCGAGTCGCACGGCTTTCGCGTCGGCATCCTCGACCAGCCGGAGTGGCGCACCGCCGATGCGTTCCGCGCGCTGGGCCGGCCGAACGTGATGTGGGGCGTGACCGGCGGGAACATGGACTCGATGGTCAACCGCTACACGTCGGACCGCAAGGTTCGCTCCGACGACGCGTACTCGCCCGACGGCAAGGCGGGCCTGCGGCCGGATCGTTCGGTGCTCGTGTACTCGCAGCGCTGCCGCGAGGCGTTCGGCGACGTGCCGCTCGTGATCGGTGGCATCGAGGCGAGCTTGCGCCGCATCGCGCACTACGACTACTGGAGCGACAAGGTGCGGCGGTCGGTGCTCGCCGAGACGCGCGCCGACCTGCTCGTGTTCGGCAACGCCGAGCGTGCGATCGTCGAGATCGCGCATCGTCTCGCGAGCGGCGAGAAGCCGACCGAGATCCGCGACATCCGGGGAACCGCGTTCCTCGCGCCCGCCGGCGTGCCGCGCGAGGGCTTCGTCGAGATCGACTCGACGACGCTCGACGCGCCGGGCCGGATCGATCCGAAGCCCGATCCGTACGCGATGGAGGAGGAGCGCAAGGAGGCCGCGTGCGCGACAGGCACCGCGCCCGCGCCCGAGGCGCTCGTGACGCTGCGCCCACGCAGGGTCGATCGCGGACGCCAGGCCGTGCGCATGCCGAGCTTCGAGCAGGTGACCGCCGACCCCGTGCTGTACGCGCACGCGTCGCGCATCCTCCACCTCGAGGCAAATCCCGGGAACGCGCGCGCGCTCGTGCAGCGTCACGCGAACACCGACGTCTGGATCAATCCGCCGCCGATCGCGCTGACGACGCAGGAGATGGACGCGCTGTACGAGCTGCCGTTCTCGCGGCTGCCGCATCCGCGGCACCAGGCGACGAAGCTGCCGGCCTACGAGATGATCAAGTTCTCGGTGACGATCCTGCGCGGCTGCTTCGGCGGCTGCAGCTTCTGCTCGATCACCGAGCACGAGGGCCGCGTGATCCAGAGCCGGTCGGAGACGTCGATCCTGCGCGAGATCGAGCGCATCCGCGATCAGACGCCGGGCTTCCACGGGATCATCACCGACCTCGGTGGGCCGACGGCCAACATGTATCGCCTCGCGTGCAAGAGCCGCGAGATCGAGGGCGCGTGTCGCAAGCCGTCGTGCGTGTTCCCCGATATCTGCGACAACCTCGGCACGGATCACGGCCCGCTCGTGAAGCTGTATCGCAAGGCGCGCGCGCTGCCGGGCATCAAGCGCATCTTCATCGCGTCGGGCGTGCGCTACGACCTCGCGGTGCGCTCGCCCGAGTGGATCCGCGAGCTCGCGCAGCACCACACCGGCGGCTATCTGAAGATCGCGCCCGAGCACACCGAGGAGGGTCCGCTCGAGCACATGATGAAGCCGGGCATCGGCGCGTACGATCGGTTCAAGGAGCTGTTCGACCGCTACTCGCAGGAAGCCGGCAAGGAGCAGTACCTGATCCCGTACTTCATCGCGGCGCATCCCGGCACGACCGACGAGGACATGCTGAACCTCGCGCTGTGGCTCAAGCGGAACGGCTTCCGTCCCGACCAGGTCCAGGCGTTCCTGCCGTCGCCGATGGCGAGCGCGACCGCGATGTATCACACCGGCTTGAACCCGCTCCGCTCGCTGAAGGCGAAGCAGAAGGTGCCGGTCGTGCGCGACCTCGAGCGACGCCGGCTCCACAAGGCGTTCTTGCGCTATCACGATCCGAACAACTGGCCGGTGCTGCGCGACGCGCTTCGCCGGATGGGCCGCGAGGATCTGATCGGCGGCGGCAAGCACCACCTCGTGCCGTCGTGGCAGCCCGCGGGAACGGGCCAGGCACGCGAGGGCCGACGCGGCGCAGGTCACAATCGGCGCAGCGGGAGTGTCGTGCAGCCGGGCGTCGCGCTCACGCAGCACACCGGCCTGCCGCCGCGGCCCGGACGCCAGCGATCTCGCAAGCGTTAACATCCAGCAATAGTCCGATCTTGGAGTACATCGGGCCTTGTTGTGAGCCGCCGATCGCGCGGTATTCTCGTCGAGCGCAATGGGGGCGCCTTCTTCATCACAGGACGACTCGGGAGTCGTCGCGATCGGCAGCCTCCTGGATGGTCGCTATCGAGTAGACGCGGTGCTCGGCTCCGGCGGCATGGGCCGGGTCTACAAGGCGGAGCACACCGGCATCGGTCGCGCGGTCGCGATCAAGGTGCTCCACGCGCGACTCGGCGGCCAGAAGGAAGCCGCGCAGCGCTTCCAGCGCGAGGCGCTCGCATCCGGTCGCCTCGATCATCCGAACATCGTCGGCGTCAGCGACTTCGGCGTGCTCGAGGATGGCGCGCTGTACCTGGTGATGGAGGCGCTCGAGGGCGAGTCGCTCGGCAAGCGGCTCGAGCGCGACAAGCGCATCCCGTGGGTCGAGGCGCTCGTGATGATCCGCGGCGTCCTCCACGGGCTCAAGCACGCGCACGACAAGGGCGTCGTCCATCGCGACATCAAGCCCGACAACGTCTACCTCGCGCGCAAGGACGGCGAGGAGGTCGTGAAGATCCTCGACTTCGGCATCGCGAAGCTCTACGCGGGCAACGCCGACGATCCCGCGACGACGCGCGCGGGCCTCACCGTCGGGACGCCCGCGTATCTCTCGCCCGAACAGGCCGTCGGCGGCGCGATCACGCCCGCGAGCGACCTCTACTCGACGAGCGTCGTGCTCTACGAGATGTTGACCGGCCGGGCGCCGTTCCTCGACGAGGAACCGCTCGCCATGCTCACCGCACATGTCAGCCGTGATCCACCTCCATTCGCGGAGGTCGCGCCGGATCTGCAGGTGCCGCCGGGACTCGAGGCCGTGATCAATCTCGGCCTCGCGAAGGTCTCGGCGGAGCGCATTGGCTCCGCGCTCGACTACCTGCGCAAGCTCGACGAGGTCACCCGCGCGGTCGGCTACGACCTCGCCATGGCCCCGCGTGCGTCGAGCGCGCTCGGCATCCCGTCGGGACCGCACTCGATCCCGACGCCGCCGCCGGGCTTCCTCACGACGACGCCGATGCCGTTCGGCGGAAGGCCGCAGCCGCAGCACACGCCGACGGGCGGCACGCCGATGCCCGGCCACTACGGGACGGCCGCCGAGCTCGGCGTCGCCAACACACAGTCCGTCGACTCGCTGCCGGCAGCGGCACAGCGCGTGTCGCTCGCCGACATCAAGGAGCCGCTGCCGCGCTCGATGAAGACGGCCGCGCTCGTGATCGTGCTCGCCGCGATCATCGGCGCGGTCTT
The DNA here is from genome assembly GCA_023386455.1 of Pseudomonadota bacterium. Taxonomy (GTDB): domain Bacteria; phylum Myxococcota_A; class Polyangia; order Haliangiales; family Haliangiaceae; genus JABFXX01. The sequence continues at coordinate 35,706 of JAEWJO010000271.1, forward strand.
CTTCTTCGTGTTCCACAAGACCGACGGCAAGAAGCGCATCGCGCCGACGCCGTCGCTCGCCGTGAAGGTCCCCGATCCGGCCGAGATCGAGAAGAGCATCAAGGCGGCGCTGCACGATCTCGAGAACGGCAAGACGTGCGCGGATCGCAAGGCCGCGATCAAGGAGCTCGTCGCGCTCGGCCGCGACGAGCGCACCGTCGCGGCGCTGAGGAAGGCCCGCTATCGCATGCGCGGTGGCGTGATCGGCATCGGCGACAGCAATACGAACGCGTGCCTCAAGGCCGACGCCGAAGCGGCGCTCGAGCAGCTCGGCGCCAACAAGCGGTAACGCTACGCGGGCGGCCGCGCCTTCCAGTCCTTCTGCGTGAACACGTCGAAGTCGACGACGAGACAGATCGGCTTGTCGGCGGCATCGACCGCCCAGTAGCACGTGTACTCGCCGTTGCCGCACGGCAGCGCGAGCGCCTTGCGACCGTCGGTGAGCGGAACCTCGACCGGCGTCACGCCCTGTGCCGCGGGCACCGCGATCGGGCCCGGCGAGCTGCTGCCGTCGACGAGCACGAGCCAGCCCGTCGTCACCGGGACGCGCGGCGCCTGATCCGCCGACTTCGCCTTCTTCGCGCCCTTCACGTGCGCGAGCGTCCAGCGCGCGATCGGCGGACGGCCGACGTGGATCGTGACGGCGGCGAGACGCTCCTTGCCCTCGTCGGTGCGCGCGATCGACAGCATCGCGCGGAACTGGCCCGCGCCGACCGGCCGATCGAGCACGCGCCAGCTCTTCGGCGCGCCCGGATCGGCGATCGCGATCGCGTGCGATGCGACAGGCAGCTGGATCGGCAGCCAGCGCACGTCGATGCGGTTCGCACCGAAGCGCTCGCCGTAGCGCGTGAGACGTGCGATGTCGCGCGGGGCCGCGAGCTCGTCGAGCGTCGGCGGCGGTGGCGGAGGTGGCGGCGGTGCCGGGAGCGACGGCTTCGTCGGTCGTGCGGGCTTGACGGCGACGGCGGGCAGCTTCTTCGGCTTCGCGGCGACGGCGGGAGTCCTGGCGGCCTTCGCGGCCTTCACGGCCTTCGCGGGTGCAGCCTTCCCCTTTGGTGACTTGCCCTTCGTCTTCGCCACCGTCGCACCGTAACATTTCCATATGCGCCGCGTGTGCCCCGAGTGCAACGCCCAGAACCGGATCCCCGTGCGTCATCTCGCCGATGCCGGCAAGTGTGGCAAGTGCAAGGCGACGCTGCCGCCGCACGCGCTGCCGATCAGCGTCACGTCGGAATCGCAGTTCGACGAGATCGTCAGCACCTCGCGCGTGCCGGTGCTCGTCGACTTCTGGGCGAGCTGGTGCGGACCGTGCCGCGCCGTCGCGCCCGAGGTGAAGACCGCGGCGCAGAACCTCGCGGGCAAGGCGCTCGTGCTCAAGGTCGACACCGATGCGCTCGGCGACCTCGCGCAGCGCTACCAGGTGCAGAGCATCCCGAACTTCGCGGTGTTCACCGGCGGTCGTCTCGTCCGCCAGCGCGCCGGCGCGGTCGATCACCGCCAGCTCGAGAAGTTCGCGGTCGCGCCGCAATAGCGACCGGCCACCGGTCGTTAGATCGGCCCCGCGGGGTGTGCGTTGAACGCCCCATGACCGAACTACGTTGGACGCTCGCCACGCTGCTCGCCTTGGGTGGAACCGCAGCGGCGAACGACCTCAGCCCCAGTGCCGCGGATGCCGCCGGCGAGGCGATCGCCGTCCGGGGGTCGCATCGCGGCGTCGCGCAGGACCAGCTCGTGATGCCGCGCGGTGGCGAGCTGTCGGCGCAGATGCGGTTTCTCACGGCGGGACCGATCCTCGGCGACGATCCGCTCGAATTCACCGACCTCGCGCTGTTCGGTCTGTCCGCGCGGTGGTCGCTGTTCTCGCGACTCGAGCTGTCGGGCAACGTCGACCTGTTGCCGAAGCAACCGTCGACCACCGACGAGAAGCCGTGGCAGAGCGTCGGCTTCGGCCTGCGCAGCCCGCTCGGTCGGCACATCTCGATCGCGATCGGCGGCGGCGGCGGCCACCTCATGAACCACGGCGGCATGTGGACGCGCGAGTCGCTGACGCTCGAGTGGAAGAAGCCGATCCACGAGGACTTCCTCGCGTTCGACGTCCAGGCCGGCGTCAGCGGACTCGGCCTGTCGGCGAAGGAGACGACGAGCTCGACGGCGTTCCTCACCGAGCTCGCGGTCAGCACGACGGCGCTGTTCCGCGAGCCGAAGGGACACTGGGGGGCGTGGCTCGGCATCGCCTACGCGGTGCCGGTGCAGGCGAGCGGCCGCGATCCGACGACCGAGCTCGAGATCGATCCCCAGCCGCGCCTCGACTTCCACCTGGGCACCGTGCTCGCGCTCGTCCCGAAGTGGGACCTGTTCGTCGACTTCGCGGTGATCGATCGGGGCGAGCTGGCCGACCCGGCGACCCGGCTGCCGATCCTCGATGGCGGCTTCGATCAGCGGCAGATCGTGTTCGGGGTGACCCGGCACATCGAGTCGAGGTCCAGGCAAACGTACAGCGACGACGGAGACGACGCGATCCGGGTGGGTATCCGCTAGGGGTATGTTTTTACCCTGGGTGGGTCGATACCGACCCTGGCGGACGGCCAAGGCGGCCACCCAACTGCCCTGAACCAAGAGGGTTTCTTCCGTGGGTCGAAGGGTACCCGGTTGGCTCGCAGGTTGTAATTGCCCCCGGGCGTGCAGGCCTTCGGTAACTCCGCCCTCGCTTCCCGTAACCGTCTCATCCGCGAGCATGCGGACGTCGCCCGGCGCATCGCGCTGCGGATGGCGCGCCGCTGCCCCGACTGGGTTGCCCGCGAGGACCTGGTGTCGGCCGGCATGGTCGGCCTCATCGAGGCGGCGGATCGTTACGACGGCACCCGGCAGGAGCCGTTCGTCGCGTTCGCCGAGCACCGCATCCGCGGCGCGATCCTCGACGAGCTGCGCCGCGGCGACATCATGCCCCGCCGCGTCCGTCAGCTCGCGCGCAAGATCGGCGCGGCGATCAAGGAGCTCGAGAAGGACGGCGAGTCCGCGACCGACGAGCGTGTTGCCGACGCGCTCGGCGTGAAGCTCGACGACTACCGCAACGGCCTCTCGCAGCTGGTCCACGTCGAGATCAAGCCGCTCGACAACGAGGAGCTGCGGCTCGCGACCCACGAGGCGTCGCCCGAGGCGCAGGTCGAGCACCGCTCGACGATCGCCCGCGTGTGCTCCGCACTCGATCACATGGAGGAGCGCGACGTCACGATCCTCGGCCTGCACTACGTCGAGGACTTCACGTACCAGGAGATCGCGGACACGCTGAAGATCACGCCGTCGCGCGTGTGCCAGCTGCTGTGGCGCGCGGTCGAGCGCCTTCGCGCGCTGATCGGTGCCGATGTCGCGCCGAAGGCGAAGTCGGGCAAGGCGGCACACGCGGCATGAGCATCCGTGTCCTCATCGTCGATGACGATCCGATCGTTTGCCGCACGCTCGCGCTGGTGCTGTCGCGTGGTGGGTTCGATGTGTCGACGGCGAGTGATGCGATTCCGGCGCTCGAGACCGCGGAGAGGCAGCGGCCGAACATCGCGGTCGTCGACTACAACATGCCGACGTGCGGCCTCGAGGTCGTGCGCCAGCTGAAGGAGCGCCTCCAGGAGGACGTGTTCGTCGCGGTGCTGACCGGCGACGATCATCCGGAGATGCGAGAGACGTGTCTCTCGGCAGGCGCGGACGCCGTGCTGATCAAGCCGATCGCGCCCGACGAGCTACGCCGTCGTCTGAATGCCGCAGCCGTTGCGCTCCAGGCGCAGCTGGCTGCGCCGTGATCGAATGGATTTCCGCCGTCCAGCGTGCGAGCCTGTTCGCTCCGCGCATGGCCGATGCGGTGATGTCCAAGGTGATGGTCCTCGAGGACGACGAGGACGTCTCACGCGCGATCGCCCGTAAGCTCCGCTCCGACGGCTTTGCCATCGAGGAGTCGATGGATCCCGTGCCCGTGCTGCAGCGGCTCGACGCGGGCGAGGGCGACTGGGACGTCGTCATCCTCGACATGGGCCTGCCGGGCATGAGCGGCCTCGACGTGCTGAAGCGCTTCCGCGAGGTCGGCTCGCACGCGGCCGTGATCATGCTGACGGGCGACCGCAGCGCGAGCACCGCGACCGAGTGCATGCGCGCCGGCGCGTTCTACTACCTGACCAAGCCGTTCGAGCCGTTCCAGCTGTCCTCGATGGTGCAGTCGGCGGCGCGCTACTCGCAGCTGCGGCGCAAGCTCGCCGGCACGCAGAACACGCAGCAGGACTCGCTCGTCGGCGCCTCGGCGGCGATGCGCAAGCTACGCGCGTCGCTCGAGCGGCTCGGCGAGCAGGACGTGTCGATCCTGATCCAGGGCGAGAGCGGCACCGGCAAGGAGCTCGTCGCGCGTGCGCTGCACGAGCGCGGGCCGCGGCGCCGCAAGCGATTCGTCGCGCTCAACTGCGGCGCGATTCCCGAGTCGCTGATCGACAGCGAGCTGTTCGGCCACATCAAGGGCGCGTTCACGGGCGCGACGACCGATCGCGCGGGCGTGTTCGTCGAGGCCGACGGCGGGACGCTGTTCCTCGACGAGATCGGCGACATGCCGCTCGCGGTGCAGGCGCGTCTCTTGCGCGTGCTCCAGGAGAGCGAGGTCCGCGCGCTCGGCGGCAGCGGCGTGCGCAAGGTCGACGTTCGCGTGATCGCCGCGTCGCACGTCGATCTCGCCGCGGCGGTCGAGCACGGCCGGTTCCGTCAGGACCTCTACTACCGGCTGAACGTCGTCGTGCTGCGCGTTCCGCCGCTGCGCGAGCGGCTCGACGATCTGCCGCTGCTCGCCGCGCACTTCCTCGCGAAGCACGGCGGCGCGAGCCCACCGAGCCTGTCGCCGGACGCGCTCGAGGCGATGACGTCGTACAGCTGGCCGGGCAACGTCCGCGAGCTCGAGAACGCGATCCTCCACGCGATCGCGCTGCACCACGGTGACGTGATCGGCCCGGAGTCGCTGCCGTCGGCGATCTACGGCCGGAGCCGGTCCACCGCGGCCGCCGCAGGCTCGACCGGCGACGATGCGACGCTCGAGCCGCTGACCGAGGCCAAGCGCCGGGCGAGCGCCGAGTTCGAGAAGCGCTACCTCACGAAGGTGATGGAGCGCGCCAAGGGCTCGGTCTCCGAGGCGGCACGCCTCGCCGGTCTCGACCGCACGAACTTCCGCCGGCTCCTGCAGCGCCACGGTCTCGATCCCGCGACCTTCAAATAGGCCGGATCTGGTCGACCCACCAGGCATGAGTGAAGTCGACCCGCTCGAGCGTACGCGAGCGCTCGAGGCGATCGGGGTCCTCACCCGGAGCGCGACGCACGACCTGAACAATCAGATGGCGGCGATCATGTCGTTCGCCGACCTCGTGCTCGAGGCGCTTCCCTACGAGCATCCCGTCCGCGAGGCGATCGAGGAGATCCGGCTCGCCGGCTCCCGCGCGATCGCGAAGACGCGCGAGCTCGATCGGTGGGCCCGCCGGCTCGCGCCGATCGGTCCGCAGTCATGACCGTCCTGGAGGAATACATGCGCATCGAGACGCGAGATGAAGAAGTGAGGCGGCTCGCCGCGAACGTCGAGGCGATCGACGATCAGGTGATGACGATCGTCGGCTTCATCGAGCTCGCGCTATTGCGCGCGGGCGACGACCAGGCGCTGCGCGACGACCTGCAGGAGATCCGCGACGCCGCGATCCGTGCGGTCGAGAAGACCGGCGACCTCCGGCCGAGGCACGCCAGGGTCCACTAAGTCCTCGCGATCGCGCGCGTTCACGGTCCCGCTTGACGTGGCTCCTTACCAATTGGTAAGGAAGTCCATACCAGATGGTAGCTCGCGTCGCCCAGAAGCTCCCGATCCGCGACCAGGTGATCGCGGCCGCGACGCGCCTGTTCGCTGCCCGCGGGTTCGACGCGACGCCGCTGCAGGACATCGCCGACGAGGTCGGCGTCACCAAGCAGGCGGTGCTCCACCACTTCCCGTCGAAGGAGCAGATCCGCCGCGGCGTCCTCGACGAGATCCTCGGTCACTGGCGCGACGAGCTGCCGAGGCTGCTGCTGGCGGCGACCGCGAGCGACGAGCGCTTCGACTCGGTGCTCGACGAGGTGTACCGGTTCTTCGCGGCGAGCCCGGAGCGCGCGCGGTTCATCGTGCGCGAGGCGCTCGATCGGCCGGCCGAGGCGCGCGAGATGCTGCGCGCGATCGCGCCGATCCTGCGCGGCATCGGCGGCTACATCCGCACCGGCCTCGGCGAGCGGTCCGACGATATCGATCCGGACGCGTACGTGCTCCACGTCATGCAGATGATCATCGGTGCCGCCGCGGTCGCCGAGGTCACGACGCCGATGCTCGACGCCGGCGGCCAGGCCCGCTACGACCGCGAGCTCGCGCGCATCGCGAAGGCGAGCCTGTTCGGGCGCCGGCGCGCGGCAACGCCGGCGAGCGAGCCGCCGCGGCAGAAGCGAGGGAAGCGGACATGAGATCTGTCCCGATGAAGCACGTGTTCGAGCACGGGCCGATGCTGCGCGCACTCGGTGCGACGGCGCTCGGTGCGCTTCGTGGCGCGAAGGCGAGCGCGACGCCCGAGGCACCGGGGCCGTGGATCGAGGACGAGATGAAGGCCCCGTCGCCGGCGCTCGTGCGCGCGTTCGTCGCGACGACCGGCGGCGATCCGGCCTCCTATCGCGGCCAGCTGCCGCCGCAGATGTTCCCGCAGTGGACGCTCGCGACCGCCTCGCGAGCGCTCGGCGCGCTGCCGTATCCGCTGACGAAGATCGTCAACGCGGGCTGCCGCCTCGAGATCAACAGCCCGATCCCGGCGGGGGAGAAGCTGCTCGTCCGGGCGCGGCTGGCGGCGATCGACGAGACCGAGTCGCGCGTCATGCTGACGACGCGGATCGAGACGGGGGTCGCCGCGGCGCCCGATGCGCTCGTCGCCGAGCTGCGCGCCTACGTGCCGCTCGCGAAGCGCACGAAGAGCGGTGGCGACCGGGCCGCGCAGGTGGTCGCGCCCGACGCCCGCGAGCTCGCGAGGCCACGGCTCTCGGCGAGCGCCGGCCTCGACTTCGCGAAGCTCACCGGGGACTTCAATCCGATCCACTGGCTCGCGCCGTATGCGAGGGCCGCCGGGTTTCGCGGCTGCATCCTCCACGGCTTCGGCACGTTCGCGATCGCGGCGGCCGCGGTCGTGCGTGCGCAGCTTGCCGGCGACGCCGGCCGCCTCGAGATGCTCGATGTTCGCTTCACGCGTCCGCTGCTGTTGCCGGCGCGCGTGGGCGTCTACGTGACGACGGCCGGCGAGATCTTCGTCGGCGACGCCCCGGGCGGGGTGCCGTACCTCGCCGGCCGCTACCAGATCGGAGATGCACGATGAACGCCCTGTTGCTCGCGCTCGGAACCAGCAAGCGCGCTCGCTCTGTCGTGGGCGCGTTGAAGCTCCCCATCCCGCTCCCCGAGCCGCTCTCTCGCGCGCGCGGGCCGTGGAGTGCGCGCCCGCTCGAGGGCGAGACCGTCGTGTTCGGCGGCGGCCCGCTCGTCGGCACGATCGCCGCGACGCTCGCCGAGGCCGGCGCGACGCTCGTCGTCGACGACGGGGTGCGGCTGGGGGCCGCGCGCGCCGCGGCCGAGGCCCACGCGCGGCCGGTTCGCGTCGACGGCGATACGAGTCGCGTCCACGCGCTCGTGTTCGACGCGACGGCGATCGAGACCGTCGAGGGTCTTCGCGATGCCTACGCGTTCTTCCAGCCGCGGATCTCCCGGCTCGGCCGCTCCGGTCGCGTCGTCGTGATCGCGCGCGAGCGTGCAGCGAGCGTGTCGCCGACGACGAACGCCGTGCGCGCCGCGCTGACCGGCCTCGTCCGGAGCATCGCGAAGGAGGTCGGCCGCAAGGGCGCGACCGCGAACACGCTCGTCGTCGCGCAGGGCGCGGACGCGCGCCTGCCGGCCGTGCTGCGCTGGGTGCTCGATCGCCGCTCGGCATTCGTCACGGCGCAGCCGATCGCGATCACCGGCCGCACCGCGCCGGCACGGCCCGCCGCATTCGTGCGCCCGCTCGATGGCCTGGTCGCGCTCGTCACGGGAGCCGCACGCGGCATCGGCAAGGCAACCGCGATCGCGCTCGCCGCCGAAGGTGCGCGCGTGGTCTGCGTCGATCGCGCGGAGGACAGCGCCGAGACGAGCCAGGTCGCCGAGGCGATCGGCGGCTCGGTCGTGCTCGCAGACGTCACCGCGGCCGACACACCGCGACGGATCGTCGAGGCGCTCGGCTCGCGCGGCGTCGACATCGTCGTCCACAACGCGGGCATCACCCGCGACAAGACCCTCGGCCGGATGTCGCCCGAGGCCTGGGACGCGGTGCTCGGCGTGAACCTCGCGGCGGTCACGCGCATCACCGATGCGCTGCTCGCAGGCTCGCTGCGCGACGGCGGCCGCATCATCTGCCTGTCGTCGGTGTCGGGCATCGCAGGCAACGTCGGCCAGACGAACTACGCGGCTTCGAAAGCGGCGTTGATCGGCTACGTCGACGCGCTCGCGACGCAGCTCGCGCCGCGCGGCATCACCGCGAACGCGATCGCGCCGGGCTTCATCGAGACGCGGATGACGGCGGCGATCCCGCTGATGATCCGCGAGGGCGGGCGCCGGCTCGCCGCGCTGGGGCAGGGTGGACTTCCCGAAGACGTCGCGCAGGCGATCGCGTTTCTCGCGAGCCCGGGCGCGCAAGGCATCACCGGCGCGACGCTGCGCGTGTGCGGCGGCGCGCTCATCGGAGCGTAGGAGGAAACCATGGGCACTTCGAAGCGTCGCGCAGTCGTCGTCGGCGGCATGCGGACTCCGTTCGTGAAGGCGTTCACCGACTTCACGCGTCTCGACACGATCGCGCTCGGCACCGCGGCGACCCGCGCGCTGCTCGCGCGGCACGACCTGGCGTATCGCGAGGTCGAAGGTGTCGTGTGGGGCGGCGTGATCCTGCCGAGTGGCGCGCCGAACGTCGGCCGCGAGATCGCGCTCGACCTCGGCCTCGATCCCGGCGCCGAGGCGATGACGGTCACGCGCGCGTGCGCGTCGGGCTTGCAGGCGGTGACGCTCGCGGCCGCGGCGATCGAGCGCGGTGAGGCCGACGTCATGATCGCCGGCGGCAGCGACTCGACGAGCAACGCCGAGGTCAAGCTGCCGCAGCAGATCGTCCACGCGTTCGCACCGCTCGCGCTCGGCAAGCCGGCGATCTCCGATTACGCCGCCGCGCTCGGCAAGCTCGGCCCGATCGGCGACCTGATCCCGCGCCAGCCGAAGATCGCCGAGCGCACGACCGGCGAGGTGATGGGCGAGTCCGCCGAGCGCATGGCGAACCGCTGGGAGATCTCGCGCGAGGCGCAGGACGAGCTCGCGCTGCACTCGCACCAGCGCGCGGCCGCCGCGATCGCGAGCGGTCGATTCGCGAACGAGGTGACGAAGGTCGACGCCGGCGACGGCAAGCTCGTCCACAGCGACGGCCTCGTGCGCGGCGACACCAGCCTCGAGCGGCTCGGCAAGCTGCGTCCCGCGTTCGGCAAGGACGGCACGATCACCGCCGGCACCGCGAGCCCGCTCACCGACGGTGGCGCCGCGGTCCTGCTGATGAGCGAGGACAAGGCGCGCGCGCTCGGCTACACCCCGCTCGCGGCGTTCCGGTCGTGGGCGTACATCGGCGTCGATCCGGCGGACCAGCTCCTGATCGGACCGGCGCTCGCGATCCCGAAGGCGCTCGCGCGCGCGGGCGTCGAGCTCTCCGACGTCGACCTCGTCGATCTGCACGAGGCGTTTGCCGCGCAGGTCCTGTGCGTGATCAAGGCGCTCGGCTCGGCGGCGTTCGCGCGTGCACGGCTCGGCCGCGAGACCGCGGTCGGCGAGATCGATCCCGCGACGCTCAACGTTCGCGGCGGCTCGATCGCGCTCGGCCATCCGTTCGGCGCGACCGGTGCGCGCATGGTGACGACGATGGCGAACGAGCTCGCCCAGACGAACAGGCAGCTCGCGGTGCTCGGCATCTGCGCGGCCGGTGGCCTCGGCGCCGCGGCCGTCCTCGAACGCGTGTGAAAGGAGATCCGATGGTGGCGACGAAATCCCCTCTCGAGCTCGTCGCGGGACGCCCGCTGCGCTGGCTCACGAAGTTCGGCGGCAGCGAGCTCGTCGACCGGCTCCGCCTGCGCGACGCGACCGAGCGCGCGCTTCACGGCGTCGGCTCGGCGACCGGCAAGCTGATGTCGCGCGCGCGGAAGCGGAGGCGCACGCCGAGCTCGACGGCGAGTCACCCGGTCGCGATGCCGACCGGCGAGCCGGCGAGGCTCGCGCCGGTGCCTCCCGCCGGTGCGTTCGATCTCGCGC
>JAEWJO010000549.1 GCA_023386455.1 Pseudomonadota bacterium
GGTGCCGGCGGCGGCGCGGCTGCGATCACCGGCTTCACCGCCGGGCGGTGCGCGCAGGCCGCGAGCCCGAGCGCGAGCGCGAGCCCGAGGGACAGTGCGAGACACGTGGATCGCATGGACATTCGACAACGCCGACCGCGCGCGGTTGCCGCGGGCTCCCCGAGCACCACGACGATCGCCTCGCCCATCGCCCCGTCACGCGCGGCTGCGAGCTGGCCCGCTGCGCGCGGCGCGATCGTCTCGTCGCGCGTCACGACTGGGTCGGACGGCGGGGGCGCGGGCCGAGTGCGGCCGGCGCGTCGGGGTCGGGCTCGAGCAGCGGCAGCAAGTTGCACAGCTCGCGCGCGACCTGGCGGCAGCGATGCCGCACGAAGTCGACGCCGTACGGCTCGGCGAGCAGGACGACGAGCGAGGCGTCGTACCAGAAGCTCATCGCGTACGCGTCGGGGTCGACGACCTCGCCGTGCGAGCTGCCCGGCGCGTGGGTCGCGAGCGCGCGGCGCGCGAGGAACGGCCAGCGCGAGGCCTCGAGGTCGTCGGGCTCTCGCGCCGACGCGACGAGCTGCGTGCCCTTCGTGACGAATGCGTTCGACGCGCGATCGATCGACGCGAGCGCCTTCATGTACGTCTCGATCCGCTCGAGGACGAGGCCACCCGACGGCAGCGAGCCCGGCGCGACCGCGACCTCCGGGAGGCGTGCGACCTCGTAGCGGCGGCGGATCGCGCGCAGCGTTCGCGTGATGCGCTCGAACGCGGCCTCGATGTCGATCTCGCGGGCGCGCCGTTGCCCGGCGAGCTCGGACTCCGAGCGCGCGCGCCGTTGCCCGGCGAGGTCTGACTCGGGGCCCCGCGAGGGGGACCCTCGGCCCGAGGTGTCGGCGATCCTCGCTTCGCTCGGACCGCCGATCGATCGGTGGGCCTCGGGCCCCTTGCCGCCGCGCCGCGACCGCTCGTGCTCGCTCTCGCCGTCGTCGCTGACGTCGCGCTCGACGCGCGTCGGCAGCTCGACCCGCAGGTATTCGCCGCCGCCGAGCGCGAGCGTGCGGGCCGGCACGCCGGTGCGCAGGTCGTCGTCCTCGACGATCCGCGCCGAGACCGCACCGATCTCCTCGACGAGCTCCTTCAGCGCGTCCCGGACTTCGTCCTCGATCATCGCGCACGCTCCGCGTCGAGCCAGGTCGTCGCGACCATCGTCGTCGGCTGCGGATAGAACAGGTAGTTCGCGATCGACGGGTCACCGCCGAACAGGTCGCGCCAGCTGCCTGCATGGAACCCCGGCGGCGCGTGGGCGATCTCGCCGAAGTCGACGTGGAGCAGCTCGTACGCGGGGAGGATCGCGACGAGCTTCTGCATGCGGCGCAGGAGCGGCGCGTCGTAGACGCCGGCGCGCGGTTGCTCGCGCGCGAGGAATCCCGACGACTGCGGGCCGGTCGCGCGGACGAGATCGACGCCGACCTGCTGCACCGCCGCGACGCGCGCGCGCTGGCTGATCACGACGCGGAGGTACAGCTCCTCGATGGCATCGGTCGCGTCCCATTCGGCCGGCGCCGGCACCCCGTGGTCGCGCACCTGCACGATGCACGGCGTGCGGCCCATGCACAGCACGTAGATGTAGTCGCACGGCTCGTCGTCGCCACCCTCGCGAACGAACGTCGCGGCACCGAGCTCCTGCGCGAGCTCGTCGGCGAGCGCGTCGAGCTCTTCTCGCGGCATGCCCGAGGCGATCGCGTCGTCCGGCTCGCCCCACGTCCGCGTCGGATACAGGTCCGCGAGCGCACGATCGACCGACTCGATCATCGCGCCCTTGCGATGATCGCAGCCGGACTTGCCCTTGCAGTTCGTACAGCCGCCCATACCTGCCCCGACTCTACCGGGAAAGCGGCCTAGAGACTCGTACGTTCCGACGGCGGCAGCGAGAGTCCGAAACCTTCGTGCAGGGTGCGGACGGCCAGCTCCGCGTACTTGCGCGCGATGACGCACGAGATCTTGATCTCGCTCGTCGAGATGAGCTGGATGTTGATGCCCTCCTGCGAGAGCAGCGTGAACATCGTCTTCGCGATGCCGGCGTGCGAGCGCATGCCGACGCCGACGACCGAGACCTTGCTGATCTCGTCGTCGAACACGACGCGCTCGCCGTCCTTGCCGACGAGCTCGGGCACCTTCTCCTTCAGCAGATCGACCGCGCGCTTGCGGTCGATCTTGGGGAGCGTGAACGTCAGGTCCGTCGTGCCGTCGTACGCCTGGTTCTGGACGATCATGTCGATCGAGATGTTGGCGTCGGCGAGCGGCGCGAACATGCGCGCGGCGATGCCGGGCTGATCCGGCAGGTCCTCGACGGTGATCTTGGCTTCGTCACGCGAAGCGGTGACGCCGGAGACGGTGACTTTTTCCATGGCTGCATCCTCGGGAACGACCCACGTTCCCTCGACATCAGAAAAGCTGGAGCGAACGTGGATCGGCACGCCGTACTTCATGCCGAGCTCGACCGATCGGATCTGCAGGACCTTCGCGCCGAGCGAGGCGAGCTCGAGCATCTCCTCGTAGCTGATGCGCTCGATCTTGCGCGCGGTCGGCACGACGTTCGGGTCCGTCGTGTAGACCCCGTCGACGTCGGTGTAGATCTCGCAGACGTCGGCCTTGAGCGCGGCCGCGATCGCGACGCCGGTCGTGTCGGAGCCGCCGCGCCCGAGCGTCGTGATGCTGCCCTTCTCGTCGACACCCTGGAATCCCGCGATCACCGCGATCTCGCCGGCGGCCATCGCGTCGCGAATCGGCGCCGCATCGATGTCGACGATGCGGGCGCGCGCGAACGAGCTGTCCGTCAGGATCTTGCACTGATGACCGAGGAACGACCGCGCCTTGCCGCCGAGCTTGCGGATCGCGAGCGCGACGAGGCCGACGGAGACCTGCTCGCCGGTCGACACGATGACGTCGACCTCGCGGTCGTTGTGGTCATCGTGGATCTGGTCGACGAGCTTCAGGAGGCGATTGGTCTCGCCCGACATCGCGGACACGACGACCGCGACCTGGTGGCCCTTGCGCTGCGCCGCGAGGCAACGCGCCGCGACGTTCTGCATGCGATCGATCGATCCGACCGATGTCCCGCCGTACTTCTGGACGATCAACACGGTGCGGCACTCTACATGATAGAGCACGGCAAATGGCAGACTCCTCCGAGGCCCCCGAGGTCGTCGTCGTGTTCGCGACGTTTCCAAGTCCCGAGAAAGCCACCGAGGTCGCGCGAATCCTCGTCACGGAAGGGCTCGCAGCCTGCGCGAACCTCGTTCCGCCCGTGCGCTCGATCTACCGCTGGGACGGCAAGGTCGAGGAGGCCGACGAGATTCTCGCGATCCTCAAGACGACGCGCGAACGATTCGACGCGATGAAGGACCGCCTGGTCGAGCTTCACAGCTACGACGTGCCGGAGGTCATCGGGATACCAACCGTCGGCGGCCACGCGCCCTACCTCGCGTGGGTCGTCGACTCGACGAAGTGACGATCAGGGTCCGACGCAGGCAGCGCACGACGTCGCATCGAACGGCGGAATGCAGGCCGTCGGATCCGCGACGCACGCGAAGCACGCAAAGAGCGTCGCGAAGTCGGTGCAGTCGAGCGAGCCCTGACTTCCACAGTCGCCCGGGCAGCTCGCTGCGGTCTCGCCGCTCTCGCACATGCTGTTACCGCACACCGGGCCGGCCGCGCCGCAGTCGCTGAAGCAAGACGACGCAGTCTCCCCCTTCGTCGTCTCGCACATCCCGTTGCCGCAGACAGCGTTGTTGTTGTTGCCGCCACCAGTGCCGCAGTCGCTCGGGCAGGTGTTGACCTCCTGCGCATCGCAGGTGTTGTCACCGCATACCGCTTGCTGCTGCGAGCCACTGCCTCCGGTATCGTCGTCGTCGTCGCCCGTGCCGGAGTCGGCACACGCGAAGGCAAATGCGAGCGACATCGAGAGCACGCAGATGATCCCCGACTTGATCCTCATCATCGGCGCCCATCCTACGTTTCGGCTGTATGCGATCAACGGAAAAATGAGCGTCGCTCGCAGATCATCCGCTTTCAGCGCCATACACAGATTGTGCAAGTCGACGCGCTAGCGCGAGTCGTAAGGCCGCGTGTTCCGGTCGAACCAGATCCGGATCCTCGACGAGGATTTGCTCTGCATGTCGCCGTGCTTCCAGCAGAAGCTCGGTGTGCTCCGCGAGACTTCCGAAGTGGAGTCTAGGGACCCCAGCTTGGCGCGGTCCCAGCAACTCACCCGGTCCCCGCAGCGCGAGATCCTCCTCGGCGATCCGGAACCCGTCGGTGGTCGCGACCATCGCATCGAGCCGGCGCCGTCCGTCCTCGCTGATCGTGCCGTGCGTGACGAGCAAGCAGTGTGCGCCGCCTCCTCCTCGGCCGACGCGGCCGCGGAGCTGGTGGAGCTGCGCGAGGCCGAAGCGCTCGGCGTCGTGCACGACCATCACCGTCGCCGCGGGCACGTCGACACCGACCTCGATCACCGTCGTCGCGACGAGCACGTCGAGCTCGCCCTGCGTGAACGCGCGCATCACGCGATCGCGCGTCGCGACGTCGAGCCGGCCGTGCACGAGCCCGACGCGCAGCTTCGGCAGGGCCGCGCGCATCTCGTCGGCGACGGTCGTCGCATCCTTCCAGTCGGTCTCGCTCTCGCCATCGTCCTCGACCTTCGGACACACGACGTACGCGCGCTCGCCGCTCGCGACGCGCTCCTCGATCAGCTTGTACGCCGCACTCTCGCCGCGCTTGCCGGCGAGCAGCTTCGTCGCGACCGGCAGTCGCCCCGGCGGAAGCTCGTCGAGGATCGACACGTCGAGGTCGCCGTACGCGGTCAGCGCCAGCGTGCGCGGAATCGGTGTCGCCGTCATCACGAGCAAGTGCGGCGCGCCCTGCCCGTCCCCCTTGTCGCGGAGCTTCGCGCGCTGCGCGACGCCGAACCGGGGCCGCTCGTCGATCACGTCGAGGCCGAGCGCGCGGAAGCCGACGCTCTCGGCGATCAGCGAGTGCGTGCCGACGAGCACGTCGATCTCGCCGGCCGCGAGCAGCGCGAGCAGCGTCGCGCGCAGGGGCCGCGGCGTCGACGCGGTCAGCAGCGCGACGCGCAGCTTCGTCACCTTCGCCCACGTCTTCCACGTCTCGTGGTGCTGCTCGGCGAGGATCTCCGTCGGTGCCATCACGGCGACCTGGCGCTTGCTGCGCGCGACCTGCAGCGCCGCCGCGAACGCGACCGCGGTCTTGCCGGAGCCGACGTCGCCCTGGAGCAGCCGGTTCATCGGCGTCGGCCTCTCGAGGTCGTCGCCCATCTCGCGGATCGAGCGCACCTGGGCCGTCGTCAGCGCGAATGGCAGCGCCGCGGCTAAATCCTCGTCGAGCCCGGGCGTCCGCGGACACGGCACCGCCGCATCGGCCCGCCGCTCGCGCCGCCGCAGCGCGACCGCGACGCCGAGCGCGAACAGCTCGCCGAACGC
>JAEWJO010000489.1 GCA_023386455.1 Pseudomonadota bacterium
GGTACAAGCACATCGTCAAGAACGTGGCGCGCGCCGCCGGCAAGACGGCGACGTTCATGCCGAAGCCGCTGTTCGGTGACAACGGCTCGGGCATGCACACGCACCAGTCGCTGTGGAAGGCGGGCAAGCCGCTGTTCGCGGGCGACGGCTATGCAGGCATGAGCGACATGGCGCTCTACTACATCGGCGGTCTGCTGAAGCACGCCGGCGCGATCTGCGCGTTCGCGAACCCGACCACGAACAGCTACCGCCGCCTGGTCCCGGGCTACGAGGCGCCGGTCAACCTGGCGTACTCGGCGCGTAACCGCTCGGCGTCGGTCCGCATCCCGATGTACTCGAGCTCGCCGAAGGCCAAGCGCCTCGAGCTCCGGTCGCCGGACCCGTCGTGCAACCCGTACCTCGCGTTCGCCGCGATGATGATGGCCGGCCTCGATGGCATCGAGAACCGGATCCACCCGGGTGACCCGCTGGACAAGGACATCTACTCGCTGTCCCCGGAGGAGCTGGCGGAGGTCCCGACCGTCCCCGGCTCGCTGGACGCCGCCCTGGACGCCCTGCGTAAGGACCGGGCATTCCTCATCAAGGGAGACGTTTTCTCGAACGATCTCATCGATGCGTGGATCGCCTACAAGTCCGAGGCGGAGGCAGATCACGTGAGGCTTCGCCCGGTTCCGAGCGAGTTCCAGCTGTACTACGACTGCTAGACCGGCCTGCACGTAGCTTGTAACTCGGCGCTACCCCTGGCAGAATCTTCATATCCAGGGGGCGTTCAGCCAACGCTTTACCCAGGGGGCGCCGAGTAGACGCGTGGAATTCCGGTCATTTCATTTTTCGGCAGGACCAGTCTACTCCGCGTTGGTCGGATTGACCGCGCGTAGACGGCTGCCCGTACCGCTGCGAATTGCAGCGTATCGCGCGTTTGCGCGCGCGGTCGGCGCCGATCTCGGCGAGGCCGAGCTCGATCTGCGCGCGTACAGCTCGCTCGGCGACCTGTTCGCGCGGCGACTCCGTCCGGGAGTGCGGACCGTCGATCCGGCACTCGACGCGATCATCTCGCCGTGCGATGGCGTGCTCGCCGCGCGTGGCACCGCCGTCGACGGTGCGCTCGTCCAGGCGAAGGGCAAGAACTACCAGCTCGACGAGCTGCTCGTCGATCGCGAGCTCTCTGCGCGTCTGACCGGCGGCGAGTACGCGACGATCTATCTGTCGCCGCGCGACTACCACCGCGTGCACACGCCGATCGATGCGCGACTCGTTCGCTACGACTACATCCCCGGTGCGCTGTGGCCGGTCAATCCGCTCGTCGCGTCACGACGCGATCGTCTGCTGTCGCGCAACGAGCGCGTCGTGATCACGCTCGACGCGGGTCGCCTCGGCATGATGGCGCTCGTGATGGTCGGCGCAGCTGGCGTCGGTAACATCGCGCTCGAGTACGCGCCGCAATCGGTGACGTGGCGCGCCGCCGGCGAGCGTCGCCGGATCGAGATCGATCGCCAGATCGAGCGCGGCGACGAGCTGGGCGCGTTCCGCCTCGGCTCGACGGTCGTGATGGTGTTCCAGCCGGGCCGCATCCAGCTGGCCGGCGAGGTCGGTACCGCGCTTCGCTTCGGCGAGCGCATCGGCTCGGTCAAGACGCCCGGCCGAGGAGGAGCCTCGTGAGCAAGCGCGACGAGGACTCCCAGGGCGATATGGAAGTCGGCATGACGACCGCCGAGCGCCGGCGTCGTCGCCGTCGCGGTGCGGGTCTGCGCGTGCCGTCGGACAACGTACCGCGCTCGCGCACGCCGACGGCGCCGCCCGCGCCGGTGCCCGAGGATCCGGCGCTCGCGATGTCGATCGCGTACAGCTTCACGAGCGATGCGTCGGGACCCGTCGCGCGCGCCTCGGTCGACACCACGGGCCCGATCGCGCCCGAGGCGGCAGCGACGGTGATCGACCCGCCGAACGATGGCCAGGACTTCGAGATGAAGACGCGCGAGATGAGCGCGGTCGATCTCGAAGCACTCGGCCTCGCCGACACGAACGGCGCAGGCGCGTCCGGTCAGTTCGCGCGCGCGAACAAGATCGAGCGGCTGCGCACCGACAAGACGAACCAGAGCGGCGACGTCGACGTCGACGTATCGCTCGACAGCGAGCCGGTGACTGCCCAGCAGGTCGCCGTCGAGGAACCGAAGAAGCCGGTCGTGAACCGGCTGAAGACGGTCGCGCTGTCCGAGGACGATCTCGAGGAGGTACGCGCGACGACGCAGTCGAGCCGCCTCGCGTCGACCGCTGCGCCGGTGCCCGCCGCCGAGAAGCCGGTGTCCTCGCCCGTCCCGGTCGCGCCGCGCAATCCCGAGTCGAACAGGACGATGCAGCTCGCGGCGATCGACGTCGAGGTCCTCTCGAAGTCCGACGAGCCGATGAGCGTTCCGGACATCGACATCCAGGAGCTCGCCGATCGCGCCGAGTCGAGCGGTGAGATCGAGGTCGACGTCGAGGCCGAGGAGCCGAAGCTGCCGCCGTCGGTCGGTCGCAACGTCAGCCCGAGCAACCCGCCGCCGATGGGGCAGGGCAAGCCGCCGCGCGCGCAGACCGCGCCGCCGGTGCCGCCGACCGAGGGCGCTCGCACGAGCGCGACGGCGATCGA
>JAEWJO010000587.1 GCA_023386455.1 Pseudomonadota bacterium
GACCGGTGCGCCGCGCGCGAACATCGCGATGATCGCGACGCTGCCGGCCGGTGGAGCCGGCCACGACGTGCCGCACGCCGCGACGCTCGCGGGTCCGCACACGGTCGCAGACTTGCCATCGCTGCCAAAGATCGACGACTCGCTGTATGCGATCGGTGCGGAGATCGCGCGCGGCGGCATGGGGCGGATCCTGTCGGCGCGCGACCGGCGGCTGCGGCGCGATGTCGTCATCAAGGTCACGCGGCGCGAGTCGGGCCGCATCGATCCACGGTTCGAGCGCGAGGCATTGATCACGGCGAGGCTGCAGCATCCGTCGATCGTGCGCGTGTACGACGCCGGCATCCTCGGCGACGGCAACCAGTTCTACGCGATGGAGCGCGTGCGTGGCCGGTCGCTCGAGGTCGTGATCGGCGAGGCGACGACGCTGGCAGCCCGGCTGGCGCTGCTGCCGCATGCGATCGCGGTGTGCGACGCGCTCGCGTACGCGCACAGCGAGGGAGTCGTGCATCGCGACCTCAAGCCGGCGAACGTGCTGATCGGTCCGTTCGGCGAGACCGTGGTGATCGACTGGGGCCTCGCGAAGGACGTGCGGACGGCGGAGCCGCGCGTCGATCCAGACGATCCGACGGAGGCAACGAGCGACGGGTCGCTGACGCACGCGGGCGCGGTGCTCGGCACGCCGAGCTTCATGGCGCCCGAGCAGGCGCGCGGCGAGACGAGCGACGAGCGGAGCGACATCTACGCGCTCGGCGCGCTGCTGTACAACATGCTGACGGGTGTGCCGCCGCACCGCGGGGCGACGACGACCGAGGTGCTCGAGGCGGTTGCCGCGGGCACGCACATGCCGATCGGCAGGCGCGAGCCCGGCTTGCCGGACGAGCTCGCGAGCCTCGTCGAGCACGCGATGGCACACGCGCCAGGAGATCGGATCGCGAGCGCGAAGGAGCTCGCCGACGAGCTGCGGCGGTTCGCGGCCGGCAAGCTGCTCGCGTCGCACACGTACTCGCTCGCGAAACTCGTGAAGCGGTGGCTGTGGCGGCACCGCGTGACCGTGAGTGTCGCCGCGTTCGCGCTCGTCGTGCTCGCGCTCGTCGGCGTGCTCGCGGTGAAGAACGTGCTGCGCGAGCGCGACCTCGCACAGCAGGCGCGCGAGGATGCCGAGAACGAGCGCGAGATCGCCGGGCGGCGGTACGATGACCTCGTGATCGATCAGGCGGGCGCCGTGCTCGATCAGGATCCGAGCCGGACGGCGGCGTGGCTGCAGCAGCTGAACCTGCCGGCGTACGACTGGCCGAAGACGTACGACCTCGCCGTCGAGGCGGCGCGGCGCGGGCTCGCGAACGAGCTGCGAGGCCACACCCAGGACGTCGAGCTCGTCGCGATCACGCCCGACGGCAGCCATGTCGTGACCGGCGGCGACGACAGCACGCTGCGCTACTGGGACCTCGCGACGGGCACGTCGATCGTGCTGAAGGGTCACACCGGGCCGATCGAGCAGCTCGCGATGTCGCCGGACGGCAGGTACGTCGCGAGCGCCGGCACCGATCACGACGTGTGGCTGTGGGAGCTCGCGACCGGCCTGGGGCGGCCGCTGCGCGCGCACGGGAACACCGTCCGCGGCGTCGCGTTCTCGCCGGATGGCTCGAGCCTTGCGACCGCCGGCGAGGACGGCACGCTGTACATCTGGGACGTCGCGAGCGCGACCGGCAAGCTGATCGTGAAGCACACGTCGGGGTTCAGGCCGGTCGCGTGGCTCGATGCGGACAACGTGATGGTCGGCGGGTTCGACGGCCAGATCGGCAGGTTCGACGTGAAGACCGGCAAGGGCTCGATCAAGCCGGCCCACGCGGCGGAGCTGCGCTGCTTCGCGCTGTCGCCCGATCGCAGGTACTTCGTCGCCGGCGACGAGGACGGCGTCGCGACGCTGTGGACCTGGGACGGTACGCGCGTGAAGACGCTCGGTCGCCACACCGACGTCGTCCGCAAGCTCGCGTTCACGCACGACGGCAAGCACGTCGTGTCGGGTGGTGGCGACGAGCTCGTCCACGTGTTCTCGATCCCCGAGGGTCCGACCGTCGAGCTGCGCGGCAACGCGTCCGGCATCAAGGACATCGACATCAGCAGCGACGACACGCAGATCGCGTCGGCCGGGATCGACGGTGTCGTCCGCGTGTGGACGATCACCGGCACGCTGCTGCGCGAGTTCCGCGGCCACGGCTTCGCCGTGAAGGCGGTCGCGTTCGCCAGCGATCACCGACTGGTCTCGGGTGCCGAGGACGACCGCGCACGCGTGTGGCGACTCGACGATACGGACACGCCGCCTCGCGGCCGCGCGCTGAAGGCGTGGCTCGGCTCGCACACGAACGTCGAAGTCCGGCCGCCGAAGGCGCCGAGATAGGCACTCTCCGTCGGCCGGCTTGCCGTGCCGTCCGAGACCCGCAATGCGCGGGTCACGTCAGAAGTTACTCGGGCAGCATGTCGACGCCGGCGCCCAGCGTCATCGCCTGGCCGTCGAGGGTCAGCGTCGCGCCGATGTCGTCACGGTTGAACTCGACCTGCGCCTGCTGGCCGTTCGCGAGGTTGACCGTGACGCCCGTGTCGCCATTGGCGACCGCCGAGCTCGCCCCGCCGTCGATCGACAGCACGTGGAGGTAGCGCTTGTCGCCACCCGGCACGGTCTCGTCGAAGCGGAAGCCCGAGAGGTAGCCCGGCAGCGACGTCATCGACGTCACGGCAGGGCTCGCGTCGTTCGGCACCATGCGCTGGACGCTCATCGTGTGCGCGCCGGCGATCGTCGCCGTCGCACCCGAGACCGTCGGGCGAACCGGCGTCGCGAGCTGCCACACCTGCGAGGTGCCGGCGCCCGTCGCGACGCGGTCGTACACGATGACGACGTTCGGCTTCAGGTACACCACCTCGCGCTGCACCTTCTGGATCGCGGGGTTGTTCTTGTACACGGGCGTCACGTCGGTCGCGGCGTAGAGCCAGTCATTGCCGGCGTGCAGCGCCGCGAGCTTCGAGCTGGTGCCGACGACCTGCTTGATCGGCGTGCCTCCGTTGTCGATGCGAACGAGCGAGTGCGCGGTCGTCTCCTGCATGAGGCCGTTCTGCGAGCCGAGCGCGGCGTCCGCCATCAGCCAGCCCTCCTTGAAGATCATGAGCGAGCCCTGATCCTGGTGAGCGTGCGACTCGGTGTACGCGCCGGCGATGAGGTTCATCCACGTCGCGCCGCGGTCCCAGCCCGACCGCGAGTAGATCTGGCCGATGCCCGACGCGTAGTGCGACGTGCCCATGCCCTCCATCGGAGCGGCGGTCACGTCATCCATGTCGTAGAGGAAGTCGTAGACCAGCATCTCGGGGCGCGCGATCTTCGGGACGTTCGAGCCCTGCAGCATCGTCTTCGCACGCGGCGCGACCGGGTCGTTCGGGTAGAGCTCGACGAGCTGCGCGAGGTACGCGCGGTTGTAGTCGAAGAACGTCGCCGTCGCGTCACGCGGCTGGTCGCCGGTCGGAACGAACTTGTCGAGCGTCGGCATCGTCTGGTGCATGAACGTCCGCATCGAGCGGCGCGCGTGCTTGGTCTTCGCCTGCAGCTTCTCGCCGGTCGTCGACTCCCACAGATCGTAGAGGTGCCAGAGGCCACGCATCGACACGCCGTACGCGGTGCCCTCGCGCGAGCCGCCGCCGATCAGCTGCTCGTCGAACAGCGGGACGAGCTGGCCGAGGACCTTGGTGTCGCGGAACTGCTTGATCCACTGGTCGCCCTCGGGCACCTCGCCCTTCGTCGCCAGGCCGAGCAGCATCGTCGCGCGGAGGAACGAGTAGTAGTAGTTGTTCGCCGGGTTGTTGGTCGACCACCCGGTCCACGGCAGCGTCTTGCTGCCCCACTTCGCGGTCGTCGGGTTCCAGACGTTCGACACGGCCTGGTTCGCGTACGCGAGCCAGCGCGTCTTCTGCGCCGGCGTGACGGTGTCGAAGCACCAGTCATAGGTGAGCGCGAGATCGCCGATCAGATCGCCGACCGCGAGATAGCTGTCGTGCGCGACCTGCGGCTGCGTACCGGCCGCGATCTTCGCCTCCTCGGAAGCGACGAACGCATCGGTCACCGCGATCGCCTTCTGGCAGTACTGCGGCGCCCCGTTGAGCGCGCCCATCAGGGCGACGTTCCAGGTCCGGAACTCCCAGATATCCTGACCCGCGACGAAGCTATCAGCCGCGGCGCGGAACCGGGAGGCCGACTCCGTGTTGGCCGCGAGCGACGCGTTCAGGCGCGCCTTGTTCGCGCCGATGTAGATACGGGGATGCTGGGTCGGGTACGTGGGCTGCGTGTCGGCTGCCTCGTCATCATCCGGTCCCGGCGTGTTCGGTTCGCCTTCGCCGCCGTTGTCACCACCCGAGTAGTCACCGCCGCCGCCCGCCGTCTTGTCGTCCACGCCACACGCCGCCAGCAGACCGCTGACAAGAAGCACGCTGTTGAGCAATCGGAGTTGAGTCATCGCGGCACGAGGTAACAGGGGCGCACGCTCGATGCCCTGTATTTTTTATCCCACACCCCGGCACAGTTACGATGATAGGCATTCTTCGTAGTGACATTTTTCGACGGCAGATCGGCACTCCGAGTCGATCGCGCGAGACCGCGATTACAGATCTGTACTCGATTGTTCAGTGAAAATTTTTTCTTCTGAGAGGGCGAGGCTGACGGAGAACCTCGCGGGTTTCGGTGACGGAACCGCTTCGATCCGTAGGTGAAACTCGGGTTCACCGAACTCTTGCGATCGGATCCGACGCGGCCGTAACGTCGCGCGACATGTCCACCACCCGGGTCAGGACCCGATCGTTCGTGCTCGTGCTCGCGCTCGAGCTGATCGTCGGCGCGGTGATCTGGTTCTCCAACAGGCCGGCGCAGGCGCAGCCGAGCGGGCCGGTCGCGGCGGAGGCCGGG
>JAEWJO010000617.1 GCA_023386455.1 Pseudomonadota bacterium
GCGCGACGTCGAGGCGCACATGCTCACGCGCGATCGCGACGTCCGCCACGACGTGCTCCGCGCCATGCATGGCCGCAAGGACACGTCGCTGTTCGTCGCGCTGTGCATCGCCGAGCAGATCGACGCGCATCTGCGTGCGCGTGCGGACAACTATCCGGGGTTGCCGTTCTCGTGGTGGGACTGGAAGGGCGTGATCCCGAAATCCGTGATCGAGATGCGCGGCGCCGAGCGGCTCGCCTGGGCGAGAGGCGAGGGCGCAGCGATGCTCGGCGAGCAGCGGCTGCCGCCCGTGATCGCCGCGGTCGCCGATCGCGATCCGCGCGAGGTCGCGGGATCGTACGGCTCGCTGACGATCCACTTCGACGACGCGACGCGCGCACGGCTCGTCGCCCGCGAGGACGCGGCGTTCGCGGCTACGGCGTGACGAAGATCGGGTTCGTCATCCCGAACGGCGCCTTGTCGTGCACGGGCTCGAGCGACTTGTTCCCGTAGGCGGCGACGACGACGAAGCCGCCGACGGCCTGCACCTGGACCGGGATCTGGCCCTGCCACCGGATCGCCGGGTTCTGCGGATCGGCGTCGCCGGGCATCACCGTGATCTTGTCGATGCTCTGGCCGTCGACGACGACCTCGATCTCGTCGACGTCGACCCACGACGCGGCCTGCACCGTGACATCGAGGCTCATCGGCGAGCCCGCGCCGGTGACGGTGTCGCCGGGGCCCGCGGTGCCGAGCTTCGCCTCCACGTAGATGCCGCCCGAGACCGTCGCGTGGCCCGCCACGAGCTGGTCGCGGACGAGGTTCGGCGTCACCTGGCGCGGGTCGTCGGTCCCGAGCTGGATGCACGTGCGCGGGTAGCCGACCGGCGAGCTCGAGAGCTCGTGCGAGTCCGACGAGCCGACCGCGAACACGCGCCGGCCCGCCTTCAGGAGACCGAACCAGTCGTTGACGTTGCCCGAGCGATTGTTCTGCCAGCTCGAGTTGTTGAAGACCTCGAGGAGCGTGAACTTGGTGTCCCAGTCGGACGCCGAGCTCGCGAGACCCGTCGCCGGGTCGTATCCGACGTAGCCGAAGTAGTTCGTCGGACCGCGCGGGTGGTTGATGATGACGACCGGCGACTCGGGCCGCGCGCGCACGGCGTCGAACACGACCGGCGGCGCGAGCGTCTGAAACGGCGTGTCGAGCTTCGTCGCTGTCGGGAACGTCTGCCACATCGGCGCGCCGTTGTTCGGCTGGCTCGGATCGGGCGTCAGCGGGAACACGCCCATGTGTCCCCAGATCTCGAACGACGTCAGCTCGACCGAGCCGATGCTCCGGGCGAACGCCTCGACGCCGAGCTCGGCGATCTCGGCGGAGAAGTCGGCAACCCACTCGTGGTCGCTGCGGATCGGCAGCTCGACGCCGTCGGCGACTGCCTGGCGCACCTTCTCGATGCTGTTGTCGCCGGAGTCGTTCGAGCGCCACGTGTGGACGTGGAAGTCGCCGCACTGGATGTTCGTCGTGTCGACGACGTGCTCGAGCGGTGCGGCGACCTGGGTGGTGACGCCGGCGGTGACGGTCACCGTCTGCTGGAAGAGCTCGTACTCGTAGCCGCGCGACACGACGACCTCGTACGTGCCGGGCGGCGCGGGGAGCGTGACGTCGCCATGCTCGGGGAACGCGATGTCGAGACGGCCGCCCGCGATCGAGAGCTCTCCGTACTTGCCGGGCACGGCGGGGACGGTCGTGAGGATCTGGACGCGCGCGGGCACCGGGTTGCCGTCGTCGGTCGCGACGACGTGGATCGAGCCGGTCGGCGGCAGCGTCAGCGAGACGGGGCCGGTCCCGGCACCGGCGGGGAACGCCTTCAGGCCGTCGGCGCGCGTGTACGTCTCGAGCTGGACGTCCGCACCGGCGGGGACATGCACGCGGAACGTGCCGGTGGCGTCGGTGAAGCCGCGGTTGTAGTAGTGCTGGCCGGTCGCGTCGAGTGCGTGGACGTGGATGCCGGGCACGGGCACGCCATCGCGCGTGACGGTGCCGGTGATCTCGCGATCGGCGGTGCCGAGCATGCGGTCCATCGCGGCGACGACGCCATCGAGTCCCGGCCCGCCGATGACGAGCTTCGCGTGCAGGCGCTCGGTCGTGCCGCACGACGGGATCTCGAAGCCGGGCGAGAACGCGCCGAGAAAGCCGCTCGCCGAGATCGAGCTGCCGAGCGTGCCCTCGCCGGGTACGTACCCCCAGCTCGTCGCGCCGTCCTCGGGGAGTGCGACGTACGGTGCGCCGGAGAGCGTCTGGTCGAAGCCGTGGTCGGGCTGAAACGGCACCGGCGACGTCCGGCCGGCGAACATCACCGCGTGCAGCGTCGACGGCACCTTCGTCACCTCGTTGCGCGCGGACGCGTAGTGCATGCGGATGTCGACGTGATCGGCGCCGGGCGCGAGCTCGTAGTCGATCGCCGCCTCGATGTCCGTGTACTGATCCTTGTAGACGATGCCGATCAGGTTCTCGAAGAACGGTATCGGATGCAGCTTGCCGCGCGCGCGGATGATCGCGGGGCCGCCGTCGCTTCCATCGGCGAGCACGGTGACCGCCTCGGTGACGATCGACGATCGGCCGGTGAGGAAGAACACCTCGCCGAAGTTGCTCGGCCGCACGAGCTTGCCGCCCTCGACGGCCGCGAGGCCGACGGGACGACCGCCCCACGGATCGTAGAGGTCGCTGTCGCCGGCATCCTCGATGACGAGCGCGACCTTGTCATTCGCGAGGACGAAGTCGCCGTCCTTCCACGTGACGAGCCCCGACGGCACCGCGGGCAGCTGGTCGCCGCGAATGCGTCCGGCGCGCGCCTCGCCCGATGTCGCGCCGAGCGGATCGGCGTGACCGTCGGGATCGCCGTCGGAGAACGCGAGTGGACATGACGGACTGTCGTCACCGCATGCGGCGAGGACGACACAGACGATCAGACGCGCGTACGCATTGCGGCTCAAGGCATCACCACCACGGACCACATCGTATCGCGGGCCGTGAGTGGTGATGTGCTCGTTCGATCGGTTCGTTCGAGACGGATCACGCTGCCTCGATCGAGCTTCACTTGTGCCGACCCCGGCGTGCGGAGCTGGTCGTCGCCGACGCGCCACGCGAGCGGAAGACCGTCGGCGCGCACGACGACGTTGTACGTGCCGGCGTCGCCGGTCCAGCGCAGCTCGTCGACATCATTGCGAGTATCGAGATAGCCGCGCATCTCGTTCGTCGGCGACAGCGGATTGGCGTCGGCGTCCGTGTTGTTCGGTTCAGTTTCGCCGACCAGCTTGTCCTCGGTGACCGTCAGCGTGTACGCGTCGCTCACGTTCTCGATCGGGAGCGAGCCCTTCGGCACCTTCTGGCCGACGGTGATGACGAGTGGACCCTCGATCGAACGGCGGTGAAGGACCTCACCTTCGCCCGCGGGCGCCTCGTCCGAGTCGGCGCCGTGCACGCCATCGTCGTCGGTGAGCGACAGCGTGACGTCGACATTGGGCAGCGCACTGACGCGAACGGTGACGATGCGCCGGCTGCCCGACGGCCACGGCACGACGAACACGTCGCGATCGCCATCCTGCGTCGACATCCGCTTGCCGAGATATCCGGTGACCTCGCCGGCGGCGATCCGGTTCGCGTGTCCGCGATCGTTGTTCGGTTCCTGTTCGGCCGTCAGCGGCGGCGGCTCGCGCATCACGAACCACACGGCAGCGCCGGCGCCGGCGAGTACGAACAGCGCGACCAGCGCGAGCGACAGGAAGCGCTGGCGACGCAGCCCGCGCTCGAATGCGTCGATGTCGGAGCGGCGCAGCCGCACGTCGCTGTCGTCGTGCTCCTCCGGCGTGACCTGCCAGCGCCGGCCGAGCACGCGCGCCGACGAGCCGACGCGTCCGGGGCCGGTGCCCGCGCCGACGGTGTCGGCGTAGACCTCCTCGATCGCGCTCGCGAGCTCGCCGGCCGACTGCCAGCGCATGCTCGGATCCTTGGCGAGCGCCTTGCGGCACAGGTGGTCGACCTGCGGATCGATGCCCATCTTCGGCGCGCGCATCGACGGCGCGTCGGGCTCCGCGGTCAGGTGCTTCGTCAGGACGCCGACCGCCGTCGAGCCGACGAACACCCGCTGCCCGGTCAGCACCTCGAACATCAGCGCGCCGAACGAGTAGATGTCGCTGCGCGCGTCGACCTCGTCGCCGCGGATCTGCTCGGGCGACATGAAGTACGGCGTCCCGACGATCTGCTGGCGATCGGTCGTCGACGTCGGCGCGCGCGGCTGGTCGAGCTTCGCGAGCCCGAAGTCGAGCACCTTCGCGTAGTCGCGTCCCGCGCCGGTGCGCGTGATCAGCACGTTCTCCGGCTTGAGATCGCGGTGGACGATGCCGAGCTCGTGCGCCTCCTGCAGCGCGCTGCAGACCTGCGCGAGCAGCGGCGCCGCGCGCGACCACGGCAACGGACCGTCGCGCTCGATCATCCGTGCGAGGTCGATGCCGCGCACGTACTCCATGATCAGGTAGAGGTTCGTGCCCGCCGTGCCGAAGTCGAAGACCTGCACGGTGTGCGGATGGTGCAGCTTCGAGATCGCGGCCGCCTCGCGCTCGAAGCGCTCGATCACGTCGGCATCGCTCTGCAGATCGCGATGCAGCACCTTCATCGCGGCGATCTTGCCCATCCGCAGGTGCTCGACTCGATACACGACGCCCATGCCGCCGCGGCCGATCACCTCGAGCACCTTGTAGCGGCCGTCGACGATCTTGCCGAGCCACGCCTGGTTCGAGTCGCTGAGCCGGCGATCCTCGCCGGCCGTGGTCGCGCGTGGCTCGTTGCGCGCCTCCGCGGGCTGCGTGTCGGAGCGCGCGGCGGCGTCGAGCGCACTCGCGCGCGTCATGTCCGCACCGCACTCGCGGCAGTAGTGGCTGAAGTCGGAGAACGACGTGCGGCACCGCGGGCAGACGAACTTTTGCGCCGGTGTCGACACGCCGCGAAATCTTACCGCTGATGGTCTGGCTCGACGAGCGGCTTCCAGGTCCAGGATGATCCGCGGACGACGAGCAGACCCGCCGATGGCGTGTGCGCGTCGGGCAACCGTCGCGTCGCGTCGGAGGTCCCTGGGCTGAGCGAGACCTTCTTGCCGTCCCGGCCGCCGCTCGCTGCCGCCGACGGGGCAGGGA
>JAEWJO010000643.1 GCA_023386455.1 Pseudomonadota bacterium
CTGTTCTATCAGAACAGCGGCTGGGTCCAGTTCGGGTACCGGTTCAGCCTCGACTACATGGTGTTCCTGCTGATGCTGCTCGCGATCGGCGGCCGCCCGCTAACGCGCGTCGCGAAGGCACTGATCATCGCCGGCGTCGTGATCAACCTGTTCGGCGCGTGGACGTTCGATCGCGAGTGGAAGTACTACCGCTTTGGCGGCAACGCGTACGACGTCATCGTCGCGCACTAGCTTCACGGCATTCAGTCGCTGACACTCTGCAGGAAGGCGTCGACGGTCACTCGAGCTCCGTCGTCCGAGACTCTGATGCAGTACTTCGTGGACCCCTTTCCGGGGGTCGCGACGTAGAGCATGCCCGTGTTCGTGCGAGGGTCGATCCCGATGGTCGGCCGACCAATGATGCGCTCGATGGTGGGATGGACATCCAGCGGATACGTCGGATGACTGAGCGCCTCGTCGGGCCATTCCTTCGTCGCATCGACAACAAACACTGCATAGCCGTGGCGCCACGGATCTGGCGTCACCCCCGCGAGGCTCCTCACGACCGCATCGACGATCGGCGCGACGAGAATCGGTCGCGATTCACCGACGACGATACAGGCCGGTTTGGGGAGCAGGTAGAGCGAGGTCGTTTTGACCTCGACGTGGATCGGCTTCGAATACTCGAAGTAGGTCACGTCCTGCTTGACGGGGGCCGGCGTCGCGGGCTGTTTTACAACGCCCGCTCCGCAACCAGCGACGAGCAATAGAGGCCACGTTCTCATTCGGCTCGCTGTTCCAGCGCGTCCCGCATGCGATCGAGATCGTTCTGCGATTTCGAACGGTAGATGGCGCTCGTGAAGTCGGTCTGGCTATTCATCAATTGTTCCTTGTCACGCTTGTTGTTGCTGCCGCAAGGGTCGTCGTGACAGAGACCGAGCGCATGGCCAACTTCGTGCACGATCGCTCGTTCGACGTACTGCACGATCTTTTCGCGATCCTCGGGATTGCTTGGATCGAGGCCTGCCACCTTGATGCTCTGGAGGATGCGGTCCACCGAGACGACCGTCTTCTTGCCTCCGATTTCGGTCTGCATGATTGCGCCGGGAGTGTTCATCATGTCCGTGACGAGATGACCGGCACCGTTCGCGCTTGCCGCCTTCGTGCTGTCTCCGTTCTGCAGATTCACCAGCATGATCTTGACGCCATGCGGTGATCCACCACCTTTGGGAGTCTTCACGTCGATCACGATTCCACCATGCTTTCCGTTCGACGCTGCTTGAAGCGTCTGGTCTCCCAACCCACCATTCTTGTACGCGAACGTCTTACTGATCGTTTCGCTGACAATGGTGGCGACCTGCTGGAATCGCGAGCTCTGCGACGAGGCAAACGAAAGATCTTGCTTGTAGATGAGCAGATTCTTGGCCGGATCTCGACCGTCCGGATCGCGGTAACGCAGCGGGTTCTGCAGTGAGAAAGCATAGAGGTTCGCCCGTCGCGGATCCCTCGATGAGACAGACGATGCGGACGTTGCAGCTGAACCAGTTCATCAGCCGGAGCTTACGACGGTGCGAGCGCAGACGCGCTGCGCCGCCCGAGCTCCACGTCGGGCTCGCCGCGAATCGCTTGCACGAACGCGAGGATCATCCGCGCGAACCGCCGCGGATCGTCGAGGTGCGGGCAGTGACCGAACCCGTCGGGCTGCGTCACGATCGTGTGCGCCGGCAGCTGTTCGCGCATCCACTCCAGGCACACGGCCGGCAGTAGCCGCTCCTCGCGTCCCCACACGAGGTGGATCGGTGCATCGATCTCCGCGATGCCCTCGATCACGAGCTCGGGCTCGAGGCTCGCGAGGATGTCGCGCACGCCGCGCGCACCGCTCGACGCGAGCACGACGCAAGCGAGGATGCGATGCAGCGCACTCGGCCGAGCGACCACGCGGCCGAGGAACGCGCGCGCGTCGTCGACGGACTGCATGTCGAACGAGCGCCGGATGCTCGCGAGCGAGACGTCGTCCATGCGCCCGCCTCCGGGCGAGGCGAGAAACAGCCCCGCGACCGGGCGCCGCGCGGCATAGTCGAGCGCGGTCGCACCGCCGAGCGAGTTGCCGACGAGCACCGCGGGGCCCCCGAGTACCTCGTCGAGGACTTCGCCGACCGACGCGAAGTGCGTTTCCACGGAGTACGCGCACGTCGCCTCGTCGGAGAGTCCGTGGCCCGCGCCCTCGACGACGAGCACGCGATGGCCACGGCGCCGCAGCGCGAGGACCACGGGCGCCCACGACGCGGCACTGTCCGAGAGGCCGGGCAGGCACGCGATCGGCGAGCCGGTGCCACCCGTGTCGTACACGTGATGACGGGCGATGCCGGTCGCCACGAAGTGGCTGCGCATGCCGAGCATGCCGAGCGGATAGCGAACGAGGCGGTCGACGAGTGTGGGCACTGCACGCGATCGTGCGCCGATCTCGGAGCGCACGGAACCGCCATCGAGGCCACCGGTGAATCATTTCGGGCCAGAAGCTAACGGCCGACTACGCGCCCGAGCCGCCACGACACGTCGAGGTCCTGTGTCGTGACCGGCGCGCCGTGGATGACGGCTGCGGCACCGCCGACGACGAGGAACTCGACGCCCGCGGCGAGAAGCTCACGGATGAGCGCTTCGAGGTCAGCGGTCGCGGGACGCGGCACGGCGCATGCGCTCCAGCCAGGCGGCGCTGCGGCTCGCCGCGCGTAGTCGCTCTATCACCGAGAGCTCGCGGTACCAGTCGATCAAGCTCTCGTCGACCTCGTCACCCGTGTAGGGCAAGCCGTCGCGCGTTGGTTCCACCGAGCTCACATGGCGAGCGTGGCGCAGAACGCTGACCACAACAACGGTTACGGCCGGAACGGCTGCTCGTCTTTGCCGCGGACTGGGTTCGCCAGGCGGCGCGCGACGGCGTCCTGCTCGTCCTTCGTCAGGCGACGGACGTAGACACCGGCGGCATCGATGCTGCGAGCACCGAAGAAGCCCTCGGACACGGCGTACTCGACCTCGATGATCATGTACGGGTCGTCGCCGATCCACATGAGCTCGTGCTTGCGCGGGATACCGACCCACGAGCTCAGCGTGAACTTGTCGCGAGACCCGTCCTCGTTGAGGACGACCATCGTGATGCGCTCGGTGGCGGTCACGAGGCAAACCCTAGCACGTCAAGCATGGTGTAACGACCCGGGGGCTTGTCGACGACCCAGGCGGCGGCACGGAGGGCGCCCGCGGCGAAGATCACGCGCGAGGTGGCGCGGTGGGAGATCTCGATGCGCTCGGCGGCGCCGAAGAAGTAGGCCGTGTGGTCGCCGATGACGTCGCCGCCGCGGACGGTCGAGACACCGATCTCGCCGCGCGGGCGAGCGCCGACATCGCCGTCGCGCGAGTGGCGCTTGACCGCGTCGTAGTCGCTGCCGTGGCCGGCGGCGATCGCGCGGGCGATCGCGAGTGCGGTGCCCGACGGAGCGTCGCGCTTGGCGCGGTGGTGGGTCTCGACGACCTCGGCGTCCCACTCGGGGCCGAGGATGTGCGCGGCTTGCCTGACGAGGCCGAGCACGAGGTTGACGCCGAGCGAGAAGTTGGCGGCGACGACGATCGGCGCGACGCGTGCGAGCTCGGCGATCGCGTGCTCGTGCTCGGCGCCAAGACCGGTCGTGCCGATGACGGCGGGCGTGCGGTGCGAGAGGGCGGCCTTGGCGGCCGCGAGCGTGCCGTCGAGCGTCGTGAAGTCGATGTAGACGCTGGCGGCGGCGAGGCCGGCACCGAGGTCGGCGGTCGCGGTGACGTTCGGCGCGATCTGCGTGCCGACGGCCGAGGTGCCCGCGCGATCGACGGCGGACGCGATCGTCACGTCGGAGCGGCCGGCGGCGGCATCGATCACCGCGCGTCCCATCCGGCCCGAGGGGCCGAGCACGCAGACGCGCGCGGTCACTACAGGAGCCCCTGCTGCTTC
>JAEWJO010000678.1 GCA_023386455.1 Pseudomonadota bacterium
ACAGACTCGGTCGTTCGACGATCTGCAATGCGGGTGCAGCATCGAGCATCACGGAGACGGTCGCGGGCTCGCGATGCACGTTGAACACGAACACGTCCTGGATACGGCTCTCGGTCGTCTCGATGTCGCCGAATTCGAGCGCATCGGGCGCCGCGATGCGGTCATGACCGCTCTCGCCGGACCATGGCAACTTCCCTCCCTTGAAGACCGAGCCGTGCGCGGCCGGCGCCCCGTGCTCGCCAGCGGGAGCGGTGTCGGGGACCGCGCTCTGCTTGCCGATGCTGGCTTCCTGGGATGCTGCTCGCGTATTCGCGCTTCGCGTCGCCTTGGCTCTTGATTCGTGCTCGCTCACGTCAGACTCCTTCCGCCCCCTGGTGGCTGAGGACGCAGCTGTGCTGCAGTCCGGCCGCTATCGACCCGAGCCGTGCCGGGTTGCGTGAAGAAAAGGCGGGCTATGTGCTCGTTATCGCGACGGCGCTACGCGTCGAGCTGCTGCAACAAATTGCTGCACCTCCGCTTTGCGGTCGCAGAAGCAAGTTCTGCGGCGAGGCTCGCAACCGGACAAAGGATGGGTCGATAGACGGCGTCACCATGAAACACACGTCACGTCGTCGGTCGCGCTCTCACACCTTCGCGCTGCAGAAATGGTTGGTGTCCTCGCCGCGCATCGATAGGATGGCCGTCATGCTCAGGCTTGGTTTGATCGTGGTGGCGGTGGGCGTGTTCGCTGGCTGCACCGAGCGCGTCAACGTGTGCAACAGCGACAGCGACTGCAATGATCCGGCGTACCCGTTCTGCGACGTGAAGGGTGAGTACGCGGAATCGGGCATGACTCCGATGTCCTGCAGCATCACGCCGGCGAGTTGTCCGCTCGAGCGTTGTGGATGCACGCCCGGCAAGGTGACGTGCGAGGGCGAGACGCGCTCGACATGCAATGCCGATGGTAAGGACGTCACGACGGAGACGTGCACACTCGGTTGCGCGTCGGATGGTCTGAGCTGCCAGGTCTTCGATCCGTCGAACGGGCTGCTCAATCAGTTGCTCGCCTCGGCCGAGTCGCCGGATGTCATGCTCGCGAGTGCGACGATCGACACCACGACTGGTGTGGTCAAGGACGGCGGGGTTCCCGTGAACGTCGAGTCCGTCACTGTCGCTCAGACGAGCGGTCCGTCGATTCGAGTCCTACTCGCGCACTCCTGGACGCTCTACAACGTCCGTGTAACGGGCAGCATGCCGCTGGCGCTGGTCTCCGTCGGGCAGATCGCCTTGCACGGTAATCTCGACGCTAGCGCTACGCTCGCGGTCGCGGGCCCCGGAGCGCTTGATCTGGGAGTATGCGTGGGACAGGCCACGATCGATGGAGGTGGTGGCGGTGGGAACGTGACCGCCGGCGGCACCAGCTCCCAAAGAATCCCGACGACGGGCCAACCCCCGCCGCCGCCGGCAGCAGCCGGCGGAAGCGCGGTTCCAGGGCTGAGTCCGTTTGTCGGTGGATGCGCTGGCGGCGCACCACGTGACGCGAACGGCACCTTTCTTGCGGCGCCTGCGCCGGGCGGCGGCGCGATACAGCTCTCGTCGATGACACGGATTGATATTCCCCTCGCTGCCCAGATCAATCTCGGCGGCGGCGGCGGGTCTGCCTCGCCGGGAGGTGGTGGTTCGGCGGGGAACCTGATTCTCGAAGCACCGGAGATGTTGATCCGCGGCGGGCTCTTCCTCAATGGAGGCTCGGGCGCCGCGTGTGGGCTGCCCGGTAACAACGGCCCACGCGACGTAGCGCAAGCTGCGGCACAGAGCTGTGTCACCCAGGTAGGGCCGGTCATGTTGACGACGCACTCGGGCAAGGGCGGGGCCGGCACGTTGGCGCCTGGCTCGGGCGGCGGCAGCGCAGGAGGACCGGCTGGCGGAGGCGGTGCCGCTGGCAAGGCTCGCATCGCGACCCGAAGTGGAAGCGCGGACATCGCCGGCGCGCGCATCAGCGCAGCGCTCGAACAGGCGACGTTGAACGTTCACTGAGTGCGTCGACGCGAGCGTCAGGAACCGACGCGTGCGACGAGCTTCTGGACCTGCTCGACGAACTGGGCCTTGTGGTGGCGCTCGAATTCGGTCCACGTCGTGAACGTGCTCGGGTCTGCACGATCGACGAACACCTTGCCGAGCAGGTGATCGACCTCGTGCTGGTAGGTACCGGCCTTGAGTCCGTGCACGACCTCGTCGATCGGGTTGCCGTGACGGTCCCACGCCTGGCAGCGGACATGGACGTTGCGCTTCACCCTGCCGCGTAGGTTCGGAACGCTGAGGCAGCCCTCGTAGTTCTCGAACTGCTCGTCGTCGACCGGCGTGAGCACCGGATTCACGAGCACGGTCAGCGGAATCTGCGGCTTGTATGGGTAGCGCGGATTGTTGCGGACCTCGATCGCGCAGATCTGGATCGGTTCGTACACCTGGTTCGCAGCGAGCCCGGCGCCATCGGCGTCATGCATCGTCTCGATCAGGTCATCGATGAACTGCTGCATCGCCGGCGTCGCGAGCTCCTCGCGCGAGAGCGCGCGCGCCGTCTGGCGCAGCACGGGGTGACCGATCTGGGCGATCTTGCGGATGGCCATGCGCTGACCTTAGCGCATTCCTCGACGAACCGAGACCGCCTGCGATTTCTCCGGTGTCACGCGCTTAGCGGCCGGTCGTCCGTAGCGAGGTCGAGCCTGGAACGTCGGCACCGATCGCCTGCTCGATCGACTGGAGACCCGCAGCACGGACGTGTGCCGCGAGCTCGCGCTGGACTCGCCGTGGCCAGAACGGGCCGCCGTAGATGAAGCCGGTGTAGGCCTGCACGAGTGTCGCCCCGGCGCGGATCCGCTCCCACGCGTCGTCGCCGGACGAGATGCCGCCGACCGCGATCAACGTGAGCTTCGTCCCGACGCGCGCGCGGATGCGGCGAAGTACGTCGAGCGAGCGCGCCTTGAGGGGCGCGCCCGAGAGACCACCGGCACCGATGGCAGTGACATCGGGCTCCGGTGTCGACAGACCTGTTCGAGCAATGGTCGTGTTCGTCGCGATGATTCCATCGAGCCCGAGCTCGAGTGCGAGATCGGCGACCGCATCGACGTCCGCGTCGGCGAGATCGGGCGCGATCTTCACGAGGAGCGGTACGCGGCGCATC
This sequence comes from Pseudomonadota bacterium, assembly GCA_023386455.1. GTDB lineage: Bacteria > Myxococcota_A > Polyangia > Haliangiales > Haliangiaceae > JABFXX01. The sequence continues at coordinate 3,161 of JAEWJO010000678.1, forward strand.
GGCGATGCGAGGTCGCACGCAGCACGCACCGCCGTGAGTAGCGGCCGGAGCTTGTCGACTGCCTGCAGATCGCGAAGGCCTGGCGTGTTCGGCGAGCTGACGTTGACGACGAGGTAGTCGGCGAGCGGCGCGAGCTTCTCGGCACTGCGCCGGAAGTCCGCGATCGCTTCGTCCTCGGCGACGCGCTTGGTCTTGCCGATGTTGATGCCGATCGTCGCCTCGGTCGGGCGATGCGAGAGCCGCTGGGCAGCCGCGTCCGCTCCGTCGTTGTTGAAGCCGAGCCGATTGATCAGGGCACGGTCCTTCGGCAACCGGAACATGCGAGGCTTCGGGTTGCCCGGCTGGGCCTCGGCCGTGACGGTGCCTACTTCGACGAAACCAAAGCCGGCGGCGAGGAGCGCCTCGATTCCCTTGGCGTCCTTGTCGAAACCGGCGGCCAGGCCCAGAGGACCGGCGACCTCGCGGCCGAAGGCGTGGACCCTCAGCGCGGGATCACGCGGCGCGAGCAGGCGCGCGAGCAGAGCCCGCATGCCGGGCACCGCGACAATCGCGCGAAGGAGCGCGAAGGAGACGCGGTGCGTGCCCTCCGCCGGAAGGCGGGAGAGCACGAGCCAGTAGAGCAGGCGGTACATCGCGAGCGACGATACCGCACTGCGACCTTGCTAAGGTCAGTTCGCCGCGCGCTGCGCGGCCTGGATGGCGTGCAGCTTGTCGAGCATCTGCAGCATCTCGGCGCGCTTCGCACCGGTCGCCTCGACGAGGCCCTGCGCCTTGCCGGTGGCGTTCATCGCCGTCGAGAACTGCTTCACGACGAAGGCGAGCTTCGTCAGGACGGGCTGGCAGCCGGTCGGGACGACGGCGCCGTTGTCATCGATCTCGACGAAGTTCGTCAGACCGACGCTGCCCTTCGTGAGGCCGGTGCCGGGCGTCTCGTCAACCTCGGTGAGGGTGATCGCGCCGTCCTTGGCGAAGTAGAGGTTCTCGATCGTCGTGCTCTGACCCGAACCCGCAGCGTTGCCGTAGGCGAGTGCCGAGGCCGCATACGTCGTCGCGTTCGGATCCGTGACGAAGTTGATCGCCTGGCCGATCGGCCACACGCCGTTGCCGGGCTTGGTGACCGAGATGAGGAGGCGATCGTCCGTCATGTCGTCGGTCGGCAGACCGGCGTAGATCACGAACTCGAGCTGGCCCATCATGTCGCCGCTGGTGAACGTGTAGAACCAGTCCGAACCCGGCGCCGGCGTCGCGCTGCCCGCGGGCATCGCGTCCGTGCCGAGCGTCAGCGAGCCGAGCTGCGGGCCCGGCATCGTGTCGTCGATGTCAGCGGTGCACGTGTTGACGGGCGCGGCGTCGACAACCTTCGGGGCGTCCGGCTTCACAATGACCTTCGGATCGTCGTCGCCACCGCAACCGACGAGCGTGGCGAAGGGGATAGCTGCGAGAAAAATCTTCTTCATTTGATTCTGACCTCTGGTGACGGTGGCTTGAAGGCCGCACCATATTTCAGAAGGGCCACGGGAGGGAATCGTCTTCGCCTTTCAAAATGCTGCGTCGAGTCCGCTATGGTGTGCAACCTGTGACCGACTTCGCGTTCGCGACCTGCCTCGCGGGGATGGAGACGGCCCTCAAGCTCGACGTGGGACGGGTCAGACCAGAATTGCGATTCGCGTATTCGCGCCCCGGCCTCGTGACCTTCAAGTCGACGGAGGCGATCGCGGTCGGCGCCCCCGGAGGGTCAGTTTTCGCGCGGGTTTGGGGCCGATCTATCGGCCCCGCGCGCAGTCCGGAGGACGCGGTTCACCAGCTGGCGCTCGTCGGAGCGAACCGGCTCCACGTGTATCCGAGAGACCCCGAAATCGTGACGGATCTCGCCCGGTGGACCGAGGCCCTCGGGGTGGGACTGCCCGGTGTCGCGGTCGGTCCGGCCAGTGTCGGGGACGTCGTGGCGGACGTGATCATTTCCGCAGATCCCGACGAGCCGGCGTGGCTCGGCTTGCATCGCCACGATGCCGATCGGGTGGCCGATCCGGGGGGAATGATTCCGGTCGACGTGCCGGCCGATGCACCGTCGCGCGCCTACGCGAAGATCGAGGAAGCGATCGCGTGGGCGAAGCTGCCGGTGCGCGCGGGCGACGTCGCGCTCGAGATCGGCGCGGCACCCGGTGGCGCGGTGATGGCACTCGCGCGGCGTGGCGTCGAGGTGTACGGCGTCGATACCGGCGAGCTCGCCGAGAACGTGCGCGCGATGCCGGGCGTCCATCACCTCGGCATCAAGGTCGGCGCGCTGCGCTGGGAGCAGCTGCCAAAGCGCGTCGATTGGTTGCTCGTCGACGTGAACCTGGCGCCGCAGGTCGCGCTGCACGAGATCGCGCGGCTGATGCCGAAGCTCGCGCCGACGCTGGTCGGCGCCGTGTTCACGCTGAAGCTCAATGACATGTCGTTCGTCGCGCAGCTTCCGGTGCTCGCGCAGCGGATCGAGTCGTTCGGGTTTCAGAGCGTGCGCATGCGGCACCTTCCGTCGAACCGCAAGGAGGTGTGTGCGGTGGCGGTGATGCGTCAGCGCGCGTAGCTGAGGATCGCGCTCGGGCGGTGCGGGCGGCGATCGCGCTCCATGTACGCGCGCTCGAACTCCTCGACCGTGAAGCGCGAGCCGAGCGGCGGCGGCGCGTCGATCTGGATGAATGCGTTGTCGCGGATGCGGAGGGCGCGGATGCGGGCGAGGACCGCGTCGGGGTGGGTCGCGCCGACGGTGCGGCCGAGGACGGCGACGGCAGCGTCGAGGGCGCGCGGCGGGACGGGGATGCCACTCTCGTCGGCCGTGCGGAACTCGCAGGCGGCGAGCGCGGCGCGCGTGATGCCCCACGACGGCGAGGTGATCGCACTGGTGAGCTGCTCGAACCTGGCGGCCTCGAGATCGGCGAACGCCTGGCGATCCATCGACAGCTCCGGCGACGTGCGCGTCGGCGGTGTTTGCTGGGCGATGATGCGGTCCATCGTCTCGACGAGCTCGGCGGCGAGCTCGCCGTTGGGGCCGAGGCGACCGGCTTCCTTGGCGTACGGGTGAGCGTCGACGTGGCGACCCTGACCGGCGAGCGCGCGCGCCATCGCATGGAGACCGACGATGCGGAGCTCGCGCGGGGCGGCGCGGTTGGCGATCAGCTGCTGCGCGACCTTCTCGCACTCGACGAAGTCGCCGAGCCGGTAGAGGCCGGTCGCGAGCGCCATGAGGACGTCGGAGTCGGTCGAGCCGAGCCGGAGTGCGTTGCGGCCGGCCTCGACGGCGACGGCGTCGTTGTCGGCGCGTGCGGCGGTCGTGCAGAGGAGCGCCCAGTCCTCGGCGCTGCGGAACCGGCGGGCGGCGTAGCGCAGGACGACGACGGCCTCGGCGAAGCGGCCAGCCTCGACGAGGACACGGCCGACGAGGCGCGGCGCGTCGGTGCGCTCGTGCGCGGCGAGGATGCGGATCGCCTCGAGGCCGCGGCCGGTGCGCGCGAGCGCGACCGCGAGGGTGTGGGCGCGCTTGGCGTTGCCGGGCTCGCAGGCGACGGACCAGCGCAGGTGCTCGATCGCGGTGTCGAGGCGATCGGCCTCGGCGGCGGCGAGGCCGGCCTCGAACGCGACGTCGCCGTCGATCGGCGTTGCGATGCCGGCGGCGCGCCACGCGGGCTGGAGCTTCGCGATCGCGGCGGACCGCTCTTTCGCGGTCGCAGCGGTGAGCGCACGGCAGGCGGCGGCGAGGCCTTCCTTGGGCCGGCCCGTGAGCATGAGGCCATCGGCGAGCGCGAGCCACGGTGCGGCGACCGCGGTCGGGTTGGCGAGGGCGGCGAGCCAGTGAACGTCGAGGTGCGCCGGTGGGGGCGAGGCGGCGGCGGCGGCGAGCGACCAGGCGAGCGCGGTCGTGCCGCCCTCGGTCGCACGCGTGGAGCGCTCGAACATCGACGACGCCGGCTCGTACATCGACGCGTCGGTCGCGGCGAGATCGTGTGCGAAGCGCAGCTCCCATCCGATGCGCTCGTCGCCGCGCAGCATGCGCGAGACGGTCGGCAGGTCGACGGTGAGGCCCTCGAGGTAGGAGCCGTGCTCGGCCTCGAGATCGAGCGAGCGCTCGACGCGAAGGAGCCAGGTGTCGAGGAGCCACTCGGGCGCGCTGGAGAGGTTCTCGAAGATCTCGAGCAAGGCGGAGATCGCGGTGTCCTCGATCTGGTAGCGCGAGCGACGGACGAGGTGCAGCGCCTCGGTCGCGATGTGGCGGTACGCGCCCGCGATCGGCGACGGTGCAGCGGACGCCTCGCCGAAGTACTGCGCGAGCGCGACGCCGAGCGCGAACATCGCGCCCTGCGCGTGCGCGTCGCGATCCTTCGTCGGGGGGACGAGCGCCGTCCACCACTCCTGCGCGAGCGTGTCGGCCGCGGCGAGCGAATCGTCGTCGGGACGTGCGAGCCGGCCGAGCACGACGGCCGCGGTCTTCTGGATCGCCGGCAGCGTCGCGAGCAGGTCCTTGATCCAGCGCACGTCGGGCTTGATCGGCTTGCGCGGGCCGAGCGCCTGGCGAACGAGCGGCGTGTCCATGCCGGGCACGAAGTCGGCGAGGTCGCGTGCGGCCATCTGCGCGAGCTTCGTCGCGCCGCGCTGCATGCGCCGCTCGATCACGCGCTCCCAGTCGGCCGCGGGGCGGGTCGCGGCGAGCCGGAGCACGCGATTGATGTCGGCCTCGAGCCGCGACTGGCTGCGGCGGAGCTGCGCGATCTGGATCTGATCGAGTGCGTCCTCGATCTCGCCGGCGAGGATCAGCGCGCGCGCGGATGCGAGGCGCGCCTTGCCGTCGGCGAGCAGGCCGTGGACGTCGAGGCCACCGCAGTGGTGGTACGCGACCTTGGCCTGATCCTCGCGACCGATCGCGATCAGCGAGTCGATCATGAACGCGCTGTCCTCGTCGTCGGTGATGCGGCCGCGCATGAGACCGACGACGGCGCGCCCCGGATCGCCGCGATGGTAGCCCTCCCACGCGTACGCGCGCGCGAGCAGGCCGGCATCGGTCTTCCAGTGCGAGATGCGCTTGTATGCCCACGCGAACGCTTCCTTCGTCGCGGGATCGTCGGGCAGCTGGGCGAGCGCGGCATCGGCGAGCTCGATCGCCTCGGCGATGCGACCGACGTCGAGGTGCGCGAACGCGATCAGGAGCGCGGCGTGATGCGGCGCCTGCCAGTCGTTCGCGGGCAGCTTGCCGGCCTGTGCGCGGTCGAGGATCTCGCGGCACCGGTACTGCGCCTCGGCGAACGCCTGTCCCGGGCGGCCGACCTGACGCAGGCGCCGCACGCAATCGAGGTGCGCCGCGCCGAAGTCGGGCGCCGACACCGTCGCGCGATCCGCCCACCGGTAGCTCTCCTCGACGCGGCCGTGGGCGGCGAGCTGGAGCGAGTAGTTGTGGCACGCGTACGGATTGCCCGGCATCAGGCTCGCCGCGATGCCCTGGTGGCGCACGCCCATGTTCTCGATCGGGCGATCGGCGTCGAACGGCTCGCCCCAGATCGACAGATGCGGCTTGCCGTACATCGGGCACTCGTGGACGAGCGGCAGGATGTCTCGTCGATCCGCCGCGCCCTTCATCAGGCCGGTGACGTACGCGTTGCGGCGGGCGACCGGATGGCCGGGATCGAGCTCGAGGATCTTCGGGTCGAGCGTGCGCGCGGCGGCGCCCGACACCTCGGCGAGCACGCGCAGGTACGGGATCGCGAGCTTCGGCAGCGGCTCGAGCAGCTTCGGCGGCAGCTGCGTGTACGCGTTGCGCAGCGACAGCATCGCGGCACCCTTGACCAGGCGGTCTCCGGCGGCGCGCAGGTCGTCGGCGGTGAACTCCGCGAGCGGGGCGACGAGCGGCAGGCGGCGCGCGGCGAGCCACTGCGCGAGGCACTGCGTGATCTGCTGCGAGAGCGGCAGGTCGGCGCTCGACGTCCACTCCTCGTTGATGCCGTCGGGGCGGCGCGACCTGAGCAGCGTCGCCTGCGCGCGCGTCCGATCGATGCTGATCTCGAACCACAGCACCTCGTGACGGCGCGCGATCCGGAACAGCCAGTCGATCGTCTCCTCGATGTGCGGATGGTTCGCGTCGACGTTGCGCATCTGCTCGTCACCGAACCGCTCGTCGTCGTCGCCGAGCGTCACCATCGGGTGCCGCAGGAAGTGATCGAACACGATCAGCGAGACCAGGCGCGCCACGTACGGCGTCGCGGCGGCTTGCTCCAGCGGCACGACAAGCGTGCTGGCAAGAAACGTCGCGCGATGCGGATAGGGCAGGGGCATGGCCGGAAGCGGCGGAACAATACCGCAGCACCTACGCTGCGTTGCACCGTCGACGTCGGTTTAGATGCCCGGGCGCACGCGATGCGCGTCTAGATGCCCAGCTCGTGACCGAGCTTCTCGGCGTCGGCCTTGCGCCCGCACGCACCGAGCGCCTTCCACGCGGTGAATCGGTCGGCCTTCGTCCCGCCGGCGAGCAGCGGATCGACGACCTTGCAGGCTCCCGCCGGATCGCCGGCTGCGAGCGCCGCCTCGACGACGAGCGCCCGCGCGGCGAGCGTGTCGCGATTGGCGAGGTTTTCTCGGGCGAGCTCGAGCGCGCGCGTCGGGTTCGTGCCGGCACCGAGGTAGAACCGCGCCGCGTGGTCGGAGAACGCCTCCGGTAGCGCCTTCACGTAGCGCTCCCACTCCGCCGCGGCCTCGTCGGTCTTGCCGGCGAGCGCGAGCAGCGCGGGATGGCGATTCTCGGCGAGCGCGGCGGTCGCGAGCGTCTTCGCGGCGGCCGGCTCACCGGTCGCGGCGAGCGTACCGGCGAGGTGCTCGACGGTCTCGACCGAGCCGGGCAGGCGCGCGAACGACGCACGATAGAAGTCGCGTGCGACCGCCATCTGGCCGTCGAGCTCGTGGACGCGGCCCCACTGGAACAAGAACCAGCCGATGAACTGCGGGGTGTTCGTGCGAATCGTCGCGGTCGCCTGTGGCAGGAGTGCGAGCGCCTCCTGCGTGCGGCCGGCCTGCGCGAGCGTCGCTGCGTACACCGTCAGGGTCTGCGCGTTCGGTGCGGTCTTCGCCGCCTCGCCGCGCGCGGCGAGCGCCTTGTCGGCGGCGCCGGTCGCATCGTCGAGTGTCGTCTGCAGATCGGCGAGCATGCTCGGATGCACGTGCTTGCCGTACTCGGCGATCGCGTGCTTCGCCTCGGTGAACTCGTGGACGCGCAGCAGCACGTGCGCGCGCAGCTGCCACGCCATCTCGCTGTCGGGCGCCTCGGCGATGTACGCCGCGGACTCGGCGAGCGCGCGCACGTAGTCCTCGAGCTGGCCGCGGATCGCGGCGCGGCCGAGGAGCAGCGGCACCAGATCGCGATGGCTCTTCGCGCGTGCGATCTCCTGGTCGAGGCCGACCAGCGCGGCGGCACCGTCGTCGCTGCGCGGCATTGCCGGCACCGCCGATGCTGCGCGCGCGTCTCCCGAAACGGCAGACGCCGGCTCGCGGCCGGCGTCCTTACGCTTTGTGTGCCCGCTGCGACACGCTGCGATCAGCGCGATCGCGACGAGCAGGCGGCCCATCAGTGCGGCATGCCGAGGAACGGGAAGTCCGTCAGGTAGTCCGTGTGCGGTTCCGCGTTGTCCTTGATCTTCGGCTGCAGGTTCGTGTCGATACCGCTGGTGCCCGCGCTGAGGATGCTGAGGCTGTAGTCGATCACGTCGTACTGCGGCGTGCGACCACCGCACGTCGTGTTGCCGCCGCCAGAGACGACGCCGAACTCGACCGCGAGGTAGAAGGTGCACATCGTCTTGCTCGTGTCGAGGTACAGCTCGTCAGAGGCGAGGATGCCCGCGAGCGCGAGATACGACATCGTATTCGGCCCACCGCCCATGCCGGCGTTGTAGAGCACCTGGTTCGAGCAGCCGTTGCCGGCGGGCACGGCCGCCGCGCTGCAGTCCACGCCGCATAGCGCATTGGTCTCGCCGGTCTCGCAGCGGCCGTTGCCGCAGAAGCCGCTGTCGAGCGAGTCGATGATCGCCAGGTTCTTCATGAACTCCGGCGCCCACGTCTGCGCCCACATCGCCGCGTTGCCATCGGCGTTGTAGTCGTCCTTCGGCATCCCGGCCGCGGCCGTGCCGTCGAAGCCGTGATTGAGGACGGTGTTGACGGCGGCGCGACCCTCGCGGTCCATCTGCGTGCCGAGCGTCGGCGCCGCGGGGCAATCGGAGCAGTACGCGTCGGCGGGCTTGCCGTCGCTGACGCGCGCGTCCGGAACTTCCTTGTTGTCACCGCAGGCGATCACGAAGAGCGCCGAGAGCGTGACGAGCTTGATCATGGTCTTCATGTTCGTCTCCTCCCTCACGAGCCCATGTGGGTGCTCGCCCAGACCGTGACGAGCTTGTCGTTGCCGTTCAGGAAGAGGGTCTTGTCGATCTGGACGACGATGGCCATGACGTTGACGTTGGCGAAGCAATCGATCTGACCCGCTGCGCACGGCGTCCCGGCCGGATTGTTCGTGGCAGGCGGGTTCGCGACGAGGGCGCGAAGGCCGCCCGCCGTTGCCCCGTCGAGGGCCGGGCATCCGGCGGCGTCCTTCGGCAGCACGCCCGGACAAGCGCCCGGGGTCATCGTGCTGTTGGCACAGGCGAGCTCGGCGTTACGACGCGCGGTCGCGAAGCCGCCGAGGTTGAAGAAGAACGGATCCGAGCGACGACCCGCGAACACGCGGAAGCCGCCGCCGGCGGAGGCCTTGCCGGCGGTCGCCGAGAAGTCACCCTTCACGTAGTCGACCGTCTTGCCCGCGGAGTTGGTGACCCAGCACTCGCCATCGGTGTTGCTGGCGAACTTGCAGATGACCTTCGACTCCTGGCCGGCCATCCCGAATGCCGGGCGGCTGGTCAGGTGAAATGCATAGAGCACGCTCGGACCGAACGACCTCGTTCCGTCGTCGAGCGGCGAGACCGTGAGCGCGAGATTCACCTTCGCGCCGTCGGTCGTCATCCATGCATAGACATCATTCAGATCAGCCATGCGATTGGCCGTCATGAGGATTGTCGGACCGTCGAGGTGGTCCGCCGCATGACTGGTGAGCGAGCCCTGTGTCAGCGCCAGTGCGCCAGCCACGACCGCTCCTCCGAGGAAAGCGAGTTTCTTCAAGTGAGTCCCCCTTGTGACACGTGGGACCTATCCTAAAGAGTTTCCTGTCGCAGCCAACAAAAAGAGCCTGGTTTCGGATGCCTCAAGTGACGATCTAGGGGCACGGAGGGTGTGATAGGCTCGATCGTGAGCGTGGGGTGGACAACCTCCGTCCACCTGTCGCCGCGAAACGCACGTAACTCGATCGCAGTCCGCAAGAATCGTCAGGAGACACGTCCGTGGGAACGAAGCTCTATGTTGGCAATCTGAACTACAACACCAACGAGGCATCACTGAGAGAGGCCTTTGGAGCCAACGGACGCGAAGTAGCGAGCGTCTCGATCATCATGGATCGCGAGACCGGTCGGTCTCGGGGCTTTGCGTTCGTCGAGATGGCGACCGCCGAGGGTGCCCAGCAGGCGTTGCAGGAGCTCGACGGCCAGGAGCTCGACGGCCGCATGCTCCGGATCAACGAGGCGCGCGAGCGCGAGGCGCGTGGACCCGGCGGCGGCGGCGGTGGTCGCTCGTTCGGCGGACCGCGTCCCGGCGGTGGGTACGGC
>JAEWJO010000692.1 GCA_023386455.1 Pseudomonadota bacterium
CCGGTGCACCACCCGAGCTACATCGAGTTCTTCAATCGCATCCTTACCGAGACGACCGACGCGTACACGATCGAGAAGAAGTACCAGGACGAGCTCGCGTACAACCCGAGCTACATCGAGATGTACCGCCGCGGCAACGCGTACCACGGCGCCCACCCGGCGTTCATGTGGTACTGGGGCCAGCGCGGCCGCGAGAAGGTCAGCCGCGTGATCGTCGTCGGCGCGGACAACGCGACCGTGCCCGCGATCATGGGCTGGGAGACCGCCGGCTCGATCGCCGAGGCGATCGCGATGGCGCGCGGGACGATGGGCCGCAGCGCCCAGATCTCGATGATGCACCACCCGCCGTACATGATCTGCGACGTGATGTGAGGCGCGGCGATGGGAACCGGTAACGGACATAACGCCAGCAAGGGCGGCTACTTCCTCGAGACCGAAACCGCGTGGTCGCATGCCAGGCCATGGCCCGACGCGAAGACCGACGCCGGCCTTCCGCCGCTGCGCGAGCCGGTGACGAGCAAGCCGCGACTTGCCGTCGACGAGATCTTCCGCGGCAAGCACATCCTGTTGATCGGCACGACCGGCTTCGTCGGCAAGGTCGCGCTGTCGATGCTGCTGAACCACTACCCCGACGTCGGCAAGGTGTTCTGCCTCGTCCGTCCGGGCGCCGGCAACACCGCCGACGAGCGCTTCTACAAGAAGGTCGCGACGAGCGAGGTCTTCGATCCGCTGCGCAAGACGTACGGCGCCGGCTACGAAGCGTTCATGCGGTCGAAGATCGTCGCCATCCCGGGCGACATCGGCCGCGCCGTCTGTAACTTCACCGACGAGCAGATCGCCGAGATCAACGCGCAGGGTGGCATCCACGTCATCATCAACAGCGCCGGCCTCGTGTCGTTCGCGCCGTCGCTCGAGAGCGCGCTGCGTATCAACGCGATGGGCGCGAAGAACGTGCTCGATCTCGCGAAGAAGCTCGGCGCACGGCTGTGCCACGTGTCGACGTGCTACGTCGCCGGCCAGCGCGAAGGCGATGTCTGGGAAGACGAGCCGGTCGTCGGCTACTTCCCGCGCTCGTCCGCGATCTCCCGCGACTGGGGCGACGACCGCGACAACGAGCTCCTCGATCGCGACTTCGATCCGGCCGCCGAGATCGCCGACTGCCAGAAGATGATCGATCAGGCGCGCGAGCGCTCGAACGATCGCCAGCACATCTCGCAGTTCCGCGAGAAGGCCGCCGAGTCGCTGCGCGCGCAGCGCCGCGATCCCGACGACGAGGACGATCTCAAGATCGCCGTCGCGCGCGAGCGCAAGATCTGGATGAACGACGTGCTCACGAAGCTGGGCATGGAGCGCGCGCGCCACTGGGGCTGGACCAACACGTACACGTACACGAAGAGCCTCGGCGAGCAGATCATCCTGTCCGACCCGAGCGTGCCGGTGACGATCGTGCGGCCCGCCGTCGTCGAGAGCTCGGTGCGCTATCCGTTCCCCGGCTGGAACGAGGGCTTCAACACGACCGCGCCGCTCATGTACCTGATGCTGAAGGGGCACCGCAGCGTGCCCGTCGGCAAGGACGCGGCGCTCGACATCATCTCGGTCGACTTCATCGCCGCCGGCATGCTGCTCGCGACCGCGGCGGTGCTCGCCGGCCAGCACGAGCCCGTGTACCAGCTCGGCTCGAGCGACTCGAACCGGATCTCGAGCAAGCGGCTGACCCAGCTGACCGGGCTCGCCGTGCGCCAGCACTACCGGGACAAGGCCGATCGCGGCGAGGACAAGCTGCGCTCGAAGCTGCGTGCGCGGTTCGAGGCGATGCCCGTCAGCTACGAGCACTTCGAGAAGTGGTCGGCGCCGATGTTCAAGCGGATCGCCGACGGCCTCATCAACGTCATCGACGAGAAGCTGCCGAAGTGGGGCGCGCCCCGCGTCGAGGCGATCGCCGAGCGTGCGCGTGACGAGCTGCAGAAGGTCTCGACGTTCACCGGCCAGATCAACGAGCTCGTCGAGCTGTTCAAGCCGTTCACGACGGACCACGACATCTCGTTCCGCTGCGACAACATCCGCGCGCTGTGGGCACGCGTGACGCCGGCCGATCAGGACAAGCTCCTGTGGGCGCCGCACCTCGTCGACTGGCGCAAGTACTGGCTCGACACCCACTTCCCGGGCCTGCAGAAGTGGACGTTCGACAAGCTCGACGAGGAGTTCGGCGCGAAGCCGAAGTCCGTCTACACGTACAAGGAGCTCGTCGAGATGTTCGAGGCGACGGTGAAGCTCCACCGCAATCGCCCCGCGCTGCGCCTCGTCCCCAAGGCCGAGGACGCCGAGCCGATCACGTACACCTACGGCCAGATGGGCGAGCTCGGCTGGCAGGGCGCCGGCGTGCTGCGCCAGCTCGGCGTGAAGCCCGGCGAGCGCGTCGTCCTCATGAGCGAGAACCGTCCGGAGTGGGGCATCTCGTACTTCTCGATCCTGCTCGCGGGCGCCGCGGTCGTCCCGCTCGACAAGGACCTGACGCTGCCCGAGGTCCACAACCTGACGAAGGTGTCGGGGGCGCGCGCGATGGTGCTGTCGCGCAAGGTCGCCGAGCGGCTCGCCGGAGAGGCGGGACTCGCGGTGCCGGTCGGCGACGACGAGGACAACGTCAACGTCGTCTGGTCGCCGGCGCACACGGCGCTGAACGATATGTTCGCCCGCGTGTCGGACACGCGCGCGAACGTTCTTGACACGGGGGGCAAGCTCACCGACACGCGCGTGCTGGCGTTCGACGAGCTGCTGACCGAGCCCGATGTCTCGGTCGGCGCAGTGCGCCCCGAGGTGAAGGGCGACTCGCTCGCGTCGCTGATCTTCACGAGCGGCACGACGGGCACGCCCAAGGGCGTGATGCTGACGCACAAGAACCTCACCTCGATGGTGAGCAAGCTGTCGTCGCTGTTCACGCTCTACAAGCACGACAAGCTGCTGAGCGTGCTGCCGCTGCACCACACGCTCGAGTTCTCGGCGGGCTTCTTGATGCCGCTGCTCCACGGCGCGTCGATCGACTACCTCGAGGAGATCGAGGCGGACGCGCTCGCGAAGGCGCTCGAGGACGAGGGCATCACCGGCATGGTCGGCGTGCCTGCGCTCTGGCAGCTGCTCGAGCGCAAGATCTACAAGAACGTGTCCGACGCGGGCGTCCTCGTCGAGAAGGCGTTCGACTCGATCGTCGATCTCAACCGCTCGCTGCGCGACAAGCTGCCGTGGGACATCGGTGCCGGCAAGGCGCTGTTCTTCCCGGTGCACCGCAAGCTCGGCGGTCGCATGCGCCTGCTCATCAGCGGTGGCTCGGCGCTGCCGCCCGACACGATGAAGGCGTTCCGCGGCCTCGGCTTCAACCTCTACGAGGGCTACGGCATGACCGAGTCCTCGCCGGTGCTGACGGTGACCCGACCGGGCGACAAGATCGTTCCGGGCTCGGTCGGCCGCGCGCTGCCGGGCATCGACGTCAAGATCGACAACCCCGACGCGAACGGCATCGGCGAGATCATCGCGAAGGGCCCGAACGTCATGACGGGCTACTTCGAGAACCCGGACGCGACGAGCCAGACGATCGTCGGCGGCTGGCTCCATACCGGCGACCTCGGCAAGTTCGACGACGAGGGCAACCTCTACATCGTCGGTCGCAAGAAGGAGATGATCCTCGGCGCGAGCGGCGAGAACATCTACCCCGACGAGCTCGAGGAGCTGTACGGCGACTCGGACTTCATCAAGGAGATCAGCGTCGTCGGTCTGCCGGGCGAGGGCGGTCACGAGACCGTCGCCGCGCTCGTCGTCCCGGACTACGAGGACACCTCGCTACCGCGAAAGGATCGCGAGCAGGTGCGCGAGCAGGTCCGCGAGCAGATGCGCAAGGTCAGCAAGGCGCTGCCGCTCTACAAGCGCGTGAAGACGTTCCACCTCTGGGACTTCGACCTGCCCAAGACGTCGAGCCGCAAGGTGAAGCGCCGCGACGTCGTGAAGGAGCTGCAGCGGCTCGAGCGCGCGGCCAAGGGCGGCGCCGAGGCCAAGCAGCTCTCGCAGGCCACCGGTGCCACGAGCGGCACGTGGATCCACGACGTGCTCGCCGATGTCTCGCAGAAGAAGCGCGGCACGATCACGAGCGCGACGCCGCTCGCCGAGCTCGGCTTCGACTCGCTGATGTTCACCGAGCTCGCGGTCGCGATCGAGGCGGCCGGCGTCAACCTGCCGGATCCCGGCGAGCTCACCGGGCTCGAGACGGTCGCCGATGTCGAGAAGCTCGTCGCGCGACTGGGCGCGAAGCAGGAGCTGCAGCGGGGCGTCCCGAAGAAGAAGGCCAAGAAGGACGAGGAGGTCGAGGTCTCCGACGACATCGACGTGCCACGTCCGCTCGTCTCGCTCGGCCGGCGCGCGCTGCGCGGTGGCATGCGTGCGCTCTACGAGCGCGTGCTCGAGACCGACATCTACGGTCAGGGCCAGGTCCCGCCGTTCGGCGGCTACATCGTCGCGGCGAACCACGCGAGCCACCTCGACACCGGCCTCGTGAAGTACGCGCTGGGCGAGCAGGGCGAGGCGCTCGTCGCGCTCGGCGCGAAGGACTACTTCTTCGAGGATCCGGTCCGCCGGATGTACTTCGAGAACTTCACGAACGTCGTGCCGATGGAGCGCCATGGCTCGCTGCGCGAGTCACTGCGCCTCGCCGGCGAGGTGATCCGCGACGGCTACATCCTCCTGATCTTCCCGGAGGGCACGCGCAGCGACACCGGCGTGATGGCGGACTTCAAGCCGTCGCTCGGCTACCTCGCGATGACGAACAAGTGCGGCATCCTGCCGATGTACCTGCACGGCACGCACGCCGCGATGCCGAAGGGGCGCTACCTGCCGAAGAAGGGCGAGCGCGTCGCGTCGTACGTCGGCCCGTACCTGTCCTACGAGGACATCCTCGCGATCGGCAGCACCGAGAAGACGCGGTCGGCGCAGTACCGCGCGATCACCCACCACGTCGAGTCGACGATCCGCCGCCTCGCGCCCCACGAGGCCGCATGGACGCTCGGCGATGCAGGTACGACGCCGATGGCCGAGTACCTCGCGTCGCAGGGCCAGACCGTCTCCGACGAGGAAGCGAACGCATGAAGACCTCCGTACTCGTCACCGGCGCGACCGGGTTCCTCGGCGAGCATCTCTGCCGCGTGCTCGTCGAGCAGGGCCACATCGTTCGCGGGCTCGCGCGCACGCGCTCCGCGATCCTCGAGGACATCGGCGTCGAGCACATCCGCGGCGACGTCCTCTCGGGCGACGAGCTCGACAGGGCGCTCGACGGCGTGTCCGCCGTGTTCCACCTCGCGGGTGCGGTGTCGCGCGATCCCGACGACGGCCAGCGCATGATGCGCCTCCACGTCGACGGTACGCGCCGCGTGCTCGATCGCATGGGTGCCGCCGGCGTTCGCCGCATGGTGCTCGCGTCGACCTCCGGCACGATCGGCGTCTCCAAGCGCGAGGAGATCCTCGACGAGAGCGCGCCGTACGCCGAGGAGATCGTCGCCGGCTGGCCGTACTACGCCTCGAAGATCTACCAGGAGCGCCTCGCATTCGAGCACGGCGAGCGCCTCGGCATCGAGGTCGTCGCGGTCAACCCGTCGCTCCTGCTCGGCCCCGGCGATCGCCGCCTGTCCTCGACCGGCGACGTCCGCAAGTTCATCAAGCGCCAGATCCCGACGATCCCGGACGGCGGCATCAACTTCGTCGACGCGCGCGATGCCGCGGAGGCGACCGCGAACGCGCTCGCGACCGGCCGCGCCGGCGAGCGCTACCTGCTCGGTGGCCCGAACTGGACGACGAAGGAGTTCTTCGAGCGCCTGGGCCGGATCGCCAACGTCAGCCCGCCGCGCCTCAAGATCCCGCAGCGCTGGAACAAGCTCGGTGCCTCGCTCGTCGAGGAGCTATATCGCTGGCGCGGCAAGGAGCCGCCCGTCGATCGGATCTCGGTCGAGATGGCCGAGCATTACTGGTGGATCGATTCCAGCAAGGCAGCTCACGAGCTTGGCTTCAACCCGCGTGATCCACAGCTCACCCTGGTCGATACCGTGAGCTACCTGCGCCAGGGCGTCGATCCGGACTGAGCTGCCTTTCCGCGGCGCTGGAGTAGACTCTCGCCGTGGTCGAATCCCGCATCGCGCGGTTCGCTGTCGGCGATTCCGTGACCGTGCTCGTCGGTAGCAAGGCAGGCGAGCACGCGTCCGTCGAGTACGTCGTGTGGAGCGCGCGCGATCGGTGCCACTACTTCTATCTCGCGCAGCCGGGACGCAAGCTGTCGCGCGGCTATCGCGCCGACGAGCTCGCCGACGGCCAGGGGGACGCACTCGGCGAGTAGCCAAGCTCGCGAAGCTAGTCGCCAGGGTGGTGGACGCACCCAACGACAGCACCAGCCTTCGGAGCGACGAACCATTCGGTCACGCCTCCGAGCCAGCGTCCGCCGACCGCGACGCTCACGAGGAACGAGCCGCTCGACTGGTCTTCGCGGCAAAGTCTGGAGTATGCGGCCGACGTCCATGCGCCTGCGGCGACTTGCCGCTCGTCG
The DNA here is from genome assembly GCA_023386455.1 of Pseudomonadota bacterium. Lineage (GTDB taxonomy): Bacteria > Myxococcota_A > Polyangia > Haliangiales > Haliangiaceae > JABFXX01. The sequence goes on from JAEWJO010000692.1 coordinate 6,572, forward strand.
CCGCTCCAGCTGGCGCCGAGCGTCACACCGCCGCCGAGCCACGCCGGGTCGAACGAGCGGTCGAGTGGGACCGCGATGCCCGGATCGAACGTCAGGTACGTGCGTCGTGACTCGCTCTGGCTCGGCGCGAACGTACCCCCGACGCTGCCACGCAGGAAGCCAAGTCCGCCGCTCGCTTCCACCCCGAGACGCGCATGGCCGCGAGACGAGACGGCGAGGACAGGACCGCCGCCGAAGTGGCAAGCCGTCACCGTCAACAAACTCGAAAGCGTCACTCCTCGCAGCACACCATCCTCCGAACGAACCGCCAACCGTGCGCGCGTTCATTCCATACTACCTTGGGCCAACTTTCGTTGTCATCCATCGCTGTGGCGAGACGCTCGCGCTGCTTTGTGGTCGGCGCACACGCAGTCGCTACCCACGGGACTCTACCGACAGAGATAGGCGCGAGCACGCAGGACGCGGGCCTCGTGTGGGGCAGCGCAGTACCATCGGGTGTGGCCGGAGAGGAGAACGTCGACGTCCGCGTGCCGACACCGTGGGAGACGCTCCTGCGCTGGGCCGGGCCGCCGCGCGGCTACCAGCTCACCCGCTGGCTGATCCTGCGCCTCCTCGGCATCGTCTACGTGTTCGCGTTCCTTGGCCTCGTCTTCCAGGGGCCGGGCCTCCTCGGGAGCCACGGCCTCACGCCGGTCGCGACCTACGTCGACCTCGTTCGCGAAAACGGCGGGACGTTCTGGGATCTGCCGAGCCTGTTCTTCTGGGGCGCATCCGACGCGTCGCTGATGCTCTGGGCGTACATCGGGCTTGCGATCGCGCTGTGCGTCGCCGTCGGCTACGCGAACCTGCCGATGCTGCTCCTCTTGTGGGTCATCTACGGCAGCTTCGAGCGCGTCGGCCAGACGTGGTTCGCGTTTGGCTGGGAGATCCAGATCCTCGAGACGACGCTGCTCGCGGCCTTCCTCGCGCACCCGTGGGATCCGCGTCCCCTCGCGGCTCCACCACCGACGACGACGACGATCGTCCTGACCCGCTGGCTCGTGCTCCGGATCATGCTCGGCGCGGGGCTCATCAAGCTGCGCGGCGATCCGTGCTGGCGCGAGCTGACGTGCCTCGACTGGCACTTCGAGACCCAGCCGATTCCCAATCCACTGTCGCCGCTCTTTCACTTCCTGCCGCACGCGGTGCTCGCCGGCGGCGTCGTCGTCAATCACGTCGTCGAGGTCATCGCGCCGTTCTTCGTGTTCGGCCCGCGGAAGCTCCGGCTGATCGCCGGCTGCGGCATGGCGGGCTTCCAGATCGTGCTGATCCTGTCGGGCAACCTGGCGTTCTTGAACTGGCTGACGCTCGTGCCGATCCTCGCGTGCTTCGACGACGACTTTCTGCTGCGGCTCGTCCCGCGGCGGCCTCGCGAATGGCTGAGACGCAGGCTCGCGCCGGTGCCAAAGCGCGATGGCCGGATCCTGCTCGTCGGGATCCCGCTCGCGGCCGTGTGCACGTTCATCTGGACGCCGCTCGTGCTCGTGCTGTTCGTCGTCGCGATCGGACTCGCGATCGCACGGCGAGGGGACCTGCCGCAGCTGCTCGTCGCCGTGTTCGCCGGGCTCGTGATCGTGAAGAGCGGCGCGGTCGTCGAGAATCTCGTGTCGAAGCGCCAGGCGATGAATCGCAGCTACGACAACCTGGCCCTCGTGAACACGTACGGCGCGTTCGGCTCTGTCGGCAGCACGCGCTACGAGATCGTGATCGAGGGAACGATGGCCGTTCGGTCCGATGCGCCGGACGATGAATGGAAGGCGTACGAGCTGCCGTGCAAGCCGGGCGACGTGAGCCGCCGGCCGTGCGTGCTCGGGCCGTACCACCGCCGGCTCGACTGGCTGATCTGGTTCTCGGCAATGGACGAGACGCCGAACGACCCGTGGCTGTTCCACCTCGCGTACAAGCTCCTCGATGGCGACAGGACCGTGCGCGAGCTGATCGCGGTCGACCCGTTTGGCGGCAAGCCACCGCGCTGGATCCGGATGCGGCGCTACGTCTATCACCTGCAGCCGTACAGCGCCCCGACGTGGTGGACGCGCGAGCTCGACGATCCGGACTGGATGCAGCCGCTGTCGCTCGAGACGCCCGGGTTTCGCGAGGCACTCGAGCGGTATCGCTGGCCGTCGCCGAGCGCGAAGTGATCAGAGGCCGAGCGCGAACGTCGACTCGAGCATCAGCGACTCGGCGACCTGGCCGGCGTTCGGGTCCATGACGAGGTCGGTGCACGAGCTGCCGGTGCCGCGGCACGACGCACCGATCAGGGGGTCCTGGCGCGCGATGCCGAACCGCAGCGCGATGTGCCAGCGATCCTCGAGCTCGTGACCGAGCGCGACCTGCAGCTCGTCCTGCCGCGTCGTCGTGCGCTCGATCTCGGGATTCGCGCGCCACGAGCCGAAGCGGATCGCCGCACCGAGCTCGGCGTAGACGGCCCCCTTGTGGGTCGCGGCGAGACCGGAGCCGAGCTGCGTGCGCTCGAGCAGATCGAAGCGCAGCGCGACGCCCGCGCGATGGACGGTGTCGTCTGGATCGGTGAACGACAGGAACGTGTAGTTCGCCTCGGCGCCGAAGCGGCCGGAGCGCGCGCCGACCGCGATCATCGGGCCGACCTCGCGTGCCTCGGGTGCATTGCGATCGACGCCGTACGTCAAGCCGAAGCGCAGGAGCGCGCCGGGGCGCTCCTCGCGGGCGTCAGCGTGATAGTCAGGCAGCCGGCTGTTGGCGCCCGCGACCGAGGTGGTGGTCGCGACGAGGACACAGGCAAGCGCGATCCGCATGGACACCATGCTGGACGAGCCGATCCAATCCGGCAACGACAAACCGCTGTGTGGCGATCGCGCAACACGCCGCCTGCGCAC
>JAEWJO010000698.1 GCA_023386455.1 Pseudomonadota bacterium
GCCTAAGCCCAAGCCCAAGCCCACGCAGAAGACCGTGAAGCCGAGGGCAAAGACGCCGAAGCCGCCGGCCAAGGCCCCGGCCACCGGCTCCGGTTCTGGCAAGATCCTGATCGAGACCGATATCTAGATGACACGCTTCTCCCTTCTGGCTCTCGTCGTCGTCACCGCGGCCGCGCACGCGCAGCCTGCACCCTCCCCCGCACCGCCGCCGTCGGGCGATCGCGTCGATGCGAAGTCGCTCGTCCAGACCGGCGTCCGCCTGCTCGAGGTGAAGGACTATCTCGGCGCGCTCGCGATCTTCAAGGACGCGTACGCGAGGTTCCCGAGCGCGAAGATCCTGCTCAACATCGGTACGACGTACAAGCTGCTTGGGCGCGACGCCGACGCCGCGAACGCGTACCAGCGCTACCTCGACTCCGGCGACGCCGATGCCGCGCGCAGGCAGGAGGTCGGCGACGTGATCGCCGATCTCGACAAGAAGGTCGGCCGCGTCTCGATCACGGTGACCCCGGCGGACGCCGAGGTGCAGATCGGCGACGAGTGGCTGCCCGCCGCGAGCGTGACGCTGTGGCGCGCCGCGCCCGGCACGTTCTCGATCCAGGTCCGCAAGGACGGCTTCGAGCAGGCGGGACAGACGACGAACATCACGGCCGGTGGCGAGGCAGTGATGTCGGTGGCGCTCGTCGCGACTCCCGAGCCGGTCGCGATCGTCGCGGCACCGCGCGGCGACGACGACCTCGCGATCGTCGAGACGGAAGGTCCGCGTTCGCGCATCGGTGCGATCGCGATCGTCCACGTCAGCGTCATCCCGAAGCTCGGCAGCGCGTGGCTCGTCGGCGGCACGTTCGACGTCACGACGCAGCTCACGATCGACGCCGCGCTCCTGCTCGGCCCCGGCCTCGTCAGCGACGGCATGGCGTCGTTGCCGCCGCCGTCGTTCGGTGGCTATGCCGGCGCGAGCTTCTCGCTGATGACCGGCAAGCTGCGGCCTCGCATCGCGGCCGGCGTCCCGATCTTCGCGAGCGAGGGTGCGCGCTTCTTCGTCCGCGGCGCGGGCGGCATCGAGTACGTCGCGACGAGACACTTCTCGATCGCCGCCGAGCTCGGTGCAGAGATCGCGCTGAACCCGCAGAACGACATCCGCGACATCGCCGTCGTGCCCGCGCTCGGCGTCAGCGGTCGTCTCTAATCGACGACGCGGAGCTTGCCACCGGCGTACACCGGCTGCGCCGCGGCATGCTTCTCGCGCGGTGCGACCTCGGCCATCGGCCGGATCTCCGGCGCCCGCGCGGCCCACACCTTCGCGACGTCGCGATCGAGCAGGTGCGACGGACGCACGTTCTTCAGCGCGGTCGCCATCACCGAGCGGACGTACGGGTTCTGCTTCTCGAGCTCGCCGATCAGCGCGGTCATCGCGTCGCGCTTGAGCCCGTCCTGCGAGCCGCACAGGTTGCACGGGATGATCGGGAAGCCGAGCTGCGGCGCGAACGCCGCGATGTCCTTCTCGGCGCAGTCGATCAGCGGCCGGATCACCTCGAAGCGACCGTCGTCGGTGCGGTAGCTCGCCGGCATCGCCTGGAGCTTGCCGCTGTAGAACAGGTTCAGGAGGAACGTCTCGAGCGAGTCGTCGCGGTGGTGACCGAGCGCGAGCTTGTTGCAGCCGAGGCGCTCGGCCGCCGTGTAGAGGATGCCGCGGCGCAGGCGCGAGCACATCGAGCAGTAGGTCGACTTGTCGTCGAGGTGCGACGTGACGACGGAGTAGGTGTCCTCGCGCAGGATCTCGAACGGCCAGCCGGTCTTCTCGAGCCACGCGTGCAGCCCGTCGCCGCTGTAGCCGGGCTGCACCTGATCGAGGTGCACGGCGACCAGCTCGACCTTGAACGGCAGGCGCGGCACGAGCTTCATCAGGAGGTGGAACAGCGTGTAGCTGTCCTTGCCGCCCGACATCGCGACCATGATGCGGTCATCTGGTCGCAGCAGCTCGTAGGTCTCGCACGCCTCCTTGACGGTGCGATACAACTGCTTCTCGAGCCGTACAGCGGCCTCCGGCACGCTGCGTCGATCTCCTGGCATGAGCGGATTCCTACTCGATCCTGGGGCGCTCGTCATCCTCTCGGTGGTGGCGCTCGGTGCTTTTGCCACGGAGGGCGCCATCGGCTTCGGCGGGACGGTCCTCGCGGCGAGCATCGGCGGCGCCGCGCTCGCGACCACGATCCCGCTGACGACGGTGCTCCTGCCCGCGTTCGTCCCGCTGAACATCCTGATGTCGAGCTATCTGCTCGGCCGGGGCCTCCGGGCCGTCACCTGGCGCATGCTCGCGACCGAGGTCGCGCCCGGCGTCGGCGTCGGCATGGTGATCGGGCTCGCCCTGTTCCACCTCCCGGCGAAGACGCTCCTCGCGCTCGTGTTCGGCGTGTTCGTCGTCGGGCTCGCCGCGCTTCAGCTCGCGCGCCCTGCCGACCGACCGCTCGCCCGCCCGCTGCAGCTCTGCCTCCTCGCGATCGGCGGCATCGCGCACGGCCTGTTCGGTACCGGCGGCCCGATGATCGTCTACGTCGTCCGCCGGCGGCTGCCCGACAAGCGCGCGTTCCGCGCGACGCTCGCCGTGCTGTGGCTCGTGCTGAACTTCGCACTGCTCGCGAACTACGCGTCGAGCGGGCTCTACGGCCGGCCGGTCGCCGAGGCCGGCGGCGCGATCGCGCTCGCGATCATCCCGGGGCTCGCGATCGGCGAGCGCGTCCACCACAAGCTCGACGCCGCGAAGTTCGAGCGCGTCGTCTGGGTCGTGCTGCTGCTCGCCGGCGCGATCCTCGCGGTGCGCTCGGGGCTCTTGCTCTAGGCCGGCAAGCCGGCACAAGGAGGGTCCCGAAGCGCTTCGCGCTTCACCCCCTAGGGCGTCAGGAGATCCTTCAGCTTCGCGTACTCGGCAAAGCCGATCGCCTTGCCCGCGTCGAGATCCGCCTTCAGCTCCTGGGCGTACTCGGGCAGGTGGATGAAGATCTTCTTCGCGGCGAGCCCGATCGCCGTGTACGCGGTGACGTCGCTCTTGCGATTGCCGATGCCCATCGCGATCGGCACGGTGAACGACTTCAGCACGTTCGTCTTGTGCGCGATCGCCGAGGCGCCGGGCTTCGCGAACAGGCCCTTCGCCATCTTCAGCGGACCGCGCGGAAATCCGTGCCGCTCGAGCCACGAGCGCGTCACCGCGGTCTGCACGTCGCCGCGCGCGGTCGTGTAGACGATCGGGTACGGCAGCGCCTTCAGCGCCTCCGGTGCGTCGGGGCGGTGCGCGATGTCGTGCGAGCGCTTGATCACCGTCTTGATGACAGCGTTCTCGGACCACGTGATCGTGCCGTCGATGTCGGTCACCGCGACGCTCGTGCCGCGCTTCGCGACGTAGGCGATGAAGTACGCACCACTACCATCACCAAGAGACGCGACGTAGAGGTCGCGCATGCCGACCGGCAGCGTCGGGTGCACCCCGATCACGAACCGGCCGTCGTGATCCGTGCGCGCGACACCGAGCGACTTCCACGCGTTGTCGATGCACGCGAACACCTCGGCATCCTCGTCCTCGAGGTCCTTGTCGAGCTTGCCGTACGCGAGCTTGCCCTCGATGACCTGCGTCTTGTCGTCCTCGCTCGCGACGAGGTCGTGGCCGCGATGGAGCGGTGACATCGTCTTCGAGTAGAGCTTCGCGCGCTTGTGGCGGAAGCCCTTCGCCTTCACCCCGGGCGCGGTCGGACAGCGCGTATCCGTGTAGGCCGGCGCATCGGCCGACGCCGTACCGGCAAGGACTCCGACGAGGACGAGCGCGCGCAACACGACGTCATTCTAACCGACGAGCGGCGACCAGTGCTCGGGCGTCAGCAGCCACAGCCAGTCCCTGGCGCGAGTTGCCGCAACGTACAGGGCGCGGGCGAGCTCCGGCACGATCGGGAAAAACGCGGGCGTCAGGTCCGGAATGACGACGGCGTCGAACTCGAGGCCGGAGATCGCCGTCGCCGTGGTCACGATCACGCCGGGCTCGAACCGGAAGTCGCCGTCGAGCACGAGCGTCGGGTCGAGCCCTCGCGACAGCTCGGCGTGGAGCCGCCGCGCATGCTCCGGCGTCCGCGCGATCACGGCGATCTGGCGCCACGGATCGCGCGTCTGGAGCGCGTCGAGATGCCAGCACATCGTCGCGGCCTGGGCGAGCGGTCCCCCGCAGGCGCTCGCCCACACCGCGGGCTCCGGCGGCGGCTCGGCCGGCACGTGGGCATGCCGCTCGCTGATCGCGCGCGCGAACGCGCCGATCACCGGTACCGAGCGATACGTGACCGCGAGCGTGATCTCCGACCAGCGCTGCGCACGCAGCTCGCGCTTCGCGGCATCCCAGCCGGTGAAGTACGCGGTCTCGTCGGTCGCCTGCCGGTGATCGCCGGCGAGCGTGATCGTGCCGCCCTTCGCGAGTGCATCGCCGATCGCCGCGAGCTCGAGCGGCGCACGCAGCTGGCCCTCGTCGATCACGATGTGGTCGTAGACCGGCAGCTTCTGCTCGGGCAGCGCACCGCGGCGAACGAGCTCGAACAGCACCGGCACGTCCTCGGCGTCGAACGTGTTCGCGTCCTCGGTCGGAGTACCGGCGTCGAGCTTGCGGCCGTCGAGCGCGACGAGGCGGTCGGCGTCGACGTGCTTCATCTGCTTCTCGGTCGTCGTCTCGAACTGGATCCGCGTGTGCTTCTGCACGGCGGCGATCGCGCGCTCGGGCAACACGCCGCCCGACGCCTCGACGACCTTCACGAGCCGGTCCCGGTCGCCGAACAGGTGGAGCAGCCGCGCGCGCGAGCGCGACACCTTCTCGTCATCCTTCGGCGGCTTCCAGCCGATGAATTCGTCGAGCACGACGCGGACCGCCGGATGGCGCTTGAGCGCGATCACCTGCGCGGTCGCGCCCTCGGACAGCCGCTTCGGGAGCCCGCCGAACGCCTCGTGCGCGCGCGCGACGAGCCATTGATCGACGACCGCGATCTCGAGCCTGGCGATCCCGAGCCGGTCGGCGATGAGGCGCGTCAGCCGGCGCAGACCTTCCGTCGGCACGAGCACGAGCGCGCGGAACCGCTTGCTCTTCGCCTCCGCCCGCCGCGCGAGCGACGCGACACGGTAGAGCGCGACGAGCGTCTTGCCGACGCCGGCCTCGCCGTCGACGACGAGCGACGTGTCGGCCGGCAGATCGACCGCACGCTGCTGCTCCGGGTCGAGCACCGGGAGTGCGCTGCGATCGATCGGCGGCACCTGCTTCGGCGCGGGGCGCGGCCGGGACAGCTCGCGGCCATCGGCGTGGCGAACGACCGTGTCGCCGATCAGATCGTCGCCGTGAACGAGCCAGCGCTCGCGCACGGTCCCGCCCTGCCCCGTTTCGAGCTCGTACGGCTCGCCGGGGCCGGCGCGAAAGAACGCCTCGGCGAGCGGCGAGGTCCGCCAGTCGAGCACCGGTGGCGTCGCGTCGGCCTGCGTGCGCGCGCCGATCACGTACGTGCGCTCGCCCTTGTCGGTCGTGACCTCGAGCCGGCCGGTGTCCATGGTGCCGATATTCGATATCGCCCGTGATCTGACAAGCTAGAAACGGACCGACGGACCGCGCTATGATGCTGGTGTCAGGTCGGGACGCCGCGCCGCGCGCGATGCACGTCACCGCCGAACGACGTGGGCGTAGCCGAGCCGCACGTAGAACGCCTCGAACGCGGTCCGTCCGCCCGGTCCCCAGGCGCCGTTGTCGATCAGGCCGCGCTCGCCTCTCGCCTCGAGCTCGAAGATGCCGAGCGTCGAGTCGAACGCGATGCTCGCGCCGACGACGACGCCGAGATCGAAGCGCGCGGGATACATCGGCCTGCCGACGCTCGGCGCGTCCTCGCAGGGCTCGTCGTACGGGACGGCCGCGCCCGCCATGAAGAAGCTGCCCGAGTTCTGGCAGCGCACGCGGAGCGCAGGCGCGAGGCCACCGGCGAACGCGAACCGCACGGGAAGCTGGTGGCGCAACGGATCGATCCGCAGGAGCAGCGGTAGCTCGAGATAGTCGACATGGAACGTCGGCTGGGTGACCTCGAAGCCCTTCTGCACGTACACGAGCTCGGCCTGGACCAGCAGCGCGCGCACGAGCGGATAGCGAACGAACATCCCGGTCGCGATGCCGCGTCGCCGCGCTTGCGCCTGTAGGCTCTCGACGCAGTCGTCGCCGGGTGGCTGCGGTCCGCAGTCCGGATACGTCTGCTTCATGGTCGAGCTCAGTCCACCGACCGTCCCACCGACCTCGAGCTCGTCCGCGCGCGCGGTGCCGGCGAGCACGACGACCGCGACCAGAACGCGCGACGCCCACATGCCCTCAGCTTACGCCGCGTCGCACGCGATCGCGAGGCCGCCAATCGTCGACGGGGTCGCGAGGGTGCATCGGCCCGTCGAACGGGAGCTGGAACGCGGCATCGAAGTCCGTCGCGCCGCGCGTACGTACGAAGATCGTCTTACGGTTGTACGCGGCGAAGAACATGAGGAATGGAAAGAAGTTCTTCACCATGACGATGTCGGCGCGGAACGGGTCGAGCCCGACCTCCGTGTAGAACGACGGCCGCATCACCATCGAGGGTCCCTCGGTGATCACGACCCGCACGTCGTCGACGGCGAGGACGACCGTTCGCCCGAACCCGTGGCGGTCGTGCTTGCTGACGACGGTGCCGCGCACCGGCAGCGGCGCGGAGCTCGTGGGATCGAGCGTGCCGCCGATCGTCAGCGCGACGACATCGCCGGGCTCGCGCGGCCACAGCGTCGCGATCGCGGCCGGATCGCGCACCGCCGCGAACGAGCGCATCCCCTTGCCCTCCTCGATCAGCGCGCGCAAGAGGTGAGTCGAGTCGCCGGGCGCGCCGGCAGTGACGACGTCGGACGCGTCGGCCATCGTCACGCAGCCGAGCTTGCGCCGGAACTTCGCGGCGCGCGCGGTCGCGATCGCCTCGCTCGCCCCGGGAAACCGCGGCGGCTGCTCGTGCCGGCGCTCCCAGCACATCTCGGCCAGCTCGTCGGCGAGCCGGTCGGCCGCGGCGGCGTCGTTGGCGGTGACGACGAGCGTCGACCAGCCGAGCGACGGGCT
>JAEWJO010000703.1 GCA_023386455.1 Pseudomonadota bacterium
GGCTGGGCCACGAGATCGAGGACGCGGTTCGCCGCGCCGCCGATCTCCGCGCCGGCTGCGACTCGCTCGCCGTCCACCTCGCCGACGTCCCCGCCGAGCGCGAGCGCGAGGTCGCCGATCTCGAGCAGGGGCGGCTCGCGTACGAGCAGCGCCTCACCGCGTTGACCGAGGTCGAGCTGTCCGCGCGCGAGCTTCGCAGCGCGGCCGACAAGCTCGCGGCCGAGGTCGGCCAGCTCGAGCTGCGCAGCGGCCAGATCGCGATGCACAAGGGCAACGTCGTCGCCGCGATCGACGAGCGCTACCAGGTCGACATCACCACGGTGCTGTACGACTTCCACCAGCGTCCGGCGATCACCGAGGTCGAGGAAGCCCGCCTCGGCGAGCTGAAGGATCTCATCGAGCGCATGGGCACAGACATCAACCTGACCGCGATCGAGGAGTTCTCCGAGGTCAGCACGCGGTTCGAGTTCCTGTCTGCCCAGAAGATCGACCTCGAGCGCGCGGTCGACCAGCTGCAGCGCGCCATCGACAAGATCAACAAGACCAGCCGCAAGCTGTTCAAGGACACGTTCGAGGCCGTCAACGCGACGTTCAAGAAGGTGTTCCCGCGGCTGTTCCGCGGTGGTCAGGCGTTCCTGTCGCTGTCGGGCGGCGAGGGCGGCGACCTGCTCGAGGCCGGCGTCGAGATCATGGCGCAGCCGCCGGGCAAGAAGAACTCGACGGTCGACCAGCTGTCGGGCGGCGAGAAGGCGCTGACCGCGGTCGCGCTCGTGTTCTCGATCTTCCTCATCAAGCCGTCGCCGTTCTGCATCCTCGACGAGGTCGACGCGCCGCTCGATGAAGCCAACGTCGACCGCTACAACGAGATCGTCCGCGAGATGACCGATCGCTCGCAGTTCATCGTCATCACGCACAACAAGCGGACGATGGAAGCGGCCGACAATCTCTACGGCGTGACGATGCAGGAGCCCGGTGTGTCGAAGCTCGTCTCGGTGAATCTCGCGAAGATCGGCCAGAAGGCGGCCGGCGCGCACGGCACCGTGGCGACGGCGTAGCACCCGCGCGCGCACGCTATGGCCGCAACGCCGTAGCGCCGAGCACACAGTCTGCAGGTCTCCACGTGCGAAGGAGGAGCAGACTAGATGGCACATCCCCAGCCCCATAGACCGTTCGAGCGGAGCATCCGCCAGCGGCACGACGAGGTAGAGACATTTCTGAACCGGTTCGCCGCCGCGATCACGGCCGGCGACGGGGTCAGCGTCGCGAAGCTGTGGGCGATGCCCGCGTTCGTGATCGGTGCCGAGATGGCGATGCCGCTCACCGACATCAAGGACGTCGAGGCGTTCTTCGGTGGTGCGCAGGAGCAGTACAACGCGCGCGGGATCACGAGCACGCGACCGGAGGTCCTCGACGAGGATTGGGTCGACGATCGGATGGTGCTCGTCACGGTGCGCTGGCCGTACCTCGACGAGCGCGGCCGCGAGATCGGCGCCGAGGCGTCGACCTATACGCTGTGCCGCGACGACCGCGGCGAGCTCAAGCTCCGCGTCGCGACGATGCGCGGCGTCGAGGGCACCGGCAGCTCGAAGCCGTCCTGAGCGGCGCGCCTGGACCGCGACGGAAAATCTGGTCGTGACCTGACCGGGGCTCGGTATAGTCGCGGCGATGCCCGAACCCGGCAAGCCAGACGCCGAGACCCGCGACCACTTGCTCGCGACGCTCGCTGACCTGATCGCCCGCGGCGGCGCGAGGCCGTTCCTGCTCGAGCCGATCGCGCCCGGGGCGGCCGCGTTCCCCGAGCCCTGGCAGCCGACACGTGCGGGCACGAAGCTCCTGCTCCGGCGGCTGCTGTGGCACGCCGGCATCGACCGCGAAGTCGAGATCGACGACCGTCGGTTTGCCGGTGCGCTGCCGACCGAGCGCAAGCCGGCGACGCGCGTCGAGCTGGTCGAGGTCCACGCGGTCAAGGCGGTGTTCGCGCTCGGCTTCATCGGCGACGACGACATCGTCGGCACGCTCGCGCACGAGATCGGGACGGTCCACGCCGTGCTCCACCGGCCGGACGCGGACGATCCGTATCGCACGGCCGAGCCGCCTGTGCTCGTCGCGGATCACGATCACGACCCCGAGCGCGGCAGCATCGCGACCGTCTATCTTGGCCTCGGTGTGCTCGCGGCGAATGCCGCGTACCAGCAGTACAGCAGTAGCGGCAAGTTCAACGGCGGGTACGTGCCACTCGAGTACGACGTGCTGAACGCCGGCGCGCTCACGATGTCCGACCTCGCGTTCCTGCTCGCGGTGCAGGCCGTCGTGCGCGACGAGGATACGCCGCCCGAGGGGCTCGGCGGGCCGCAGCGCGACGAGGTCGCGGGCTGGATCAGGGCGCTCGCCGCGGCAGGTGGTCAGGCGGCGCTGTGCGAGCGGCTCGGCATCACGATCGCCGAGGCCGACGCCGCGGTGTCGCGACCCGAGGTGGTGCGGTTCCCCGACGTCGAGCTCGAGCAAGACGCGCCGATCGCGAAGAATGCATTTCGCTGGCAGACCCATCGCGGCGGCGTCGGCCTGGTCGCGGGCACCGTGCTCGGCATCGGCTTCGCGTTCGGCCTGTCGCGCGGCCTCATGCCGTTCACCGCGCTCGGCGGTGCGACGACCGGCCACCTGATCGGCCGGCGCGTGCGCACGCCGCGGTGCTCCGCCTGCGCGACGATCGTTCGCTCCGATGCGACGACGTGCTGGCGCTGTGGCGCCGTGCTGCGCGGCGACATTCACAGCCTCAACGAGCGCCTCGTCGCGGAGGAGCGGCTCGAGCAGACGCACGAGGATCCGGCCGCCTGATTCGCGCTCCCGCGCACTGCCTGTAAACCGGCGCGCCCGGTCGCGTGTCCTTGTCTGCAGAGACCGCGAAGGACGACGCGATCACACCGCTGACACGCTGCGCGAGCGACGTGTACGACACGGTGGACTCACGCGGCACATTTCGCGATTTCTCGACGAGGAATTCGATCTCGCTCACGGGTTTTTCGCGGCAATTTCGTGACTCGCAGCGCACGAACCGGTATTTTTATGGTGGGCGTTCCTTCGACCATAGGAGGCAGGAAGATGAGCAACCTCAACGACATCCAACAGCGCCACGGTACGGACCGCTGGAAGGACGCGGGCTTCATCGCCCTGGCCGTCCTCCTGACGGCCCTCGCGATCGGCTCGGTGACGTCGAAGGCTGTTGGCAGGACGTCGGAGAAGCAGTGGAAGGTCACGGTCGTCGAGAGCAATCTCGAGATCGGCCAGTAGCGGCCTCCGGGCGGCCGTTCGATAGCCGCTTCGATAACCAGAGATGTATGCGGTGGCCTACGCGGCCGCGCGGCGGCCGTGTAGCAGCGCGTCGAGCGAGGCGAGCGGCGAGCCCTCGAGCACGGTGACGCCGTGCCGCATGAGCAGGCGGCGTCCCGGCTCGAGCATCGCGCGCTGATCGCGGACCATCAGGTCGCGGACGCGCATGCCGTGCGGCGTCGTTGCCTGGGGCAGAAACGCGCTCGGCGACGGCACCAGCGCGAGCACGCTGCCCGCGGACTTGCGCAGGCGCGCGATCGCCTTCTTCGTGCGCGCCTCGTCCTCGGCGAGGCCGGCGAGGTCGCTGATGATCACGACGACGTCGGGGCGGCCGTTGGCGACCGCGCGGTCGACCGCCGCGGCAAAGCCGGCGGAGCGGCGGCCGTGCTCCCACGTTCCGCGGTAGGGCAACTCGATGCCGCGCAGGCGGCAGAACTGGCGCAGCGGCCGGAGCTGCGGATCGTCCTCGACGACCGCCGGCAGCTTCGGCTTCGCCTTGTCCTTGCCATCCCGCCCGACGATGACGTCGATCAGCTTCTTGCACAGCCGGCCCGTCGCCGCGACGTCGTAGAGCTGGCCGTCGGGACCGGCCTGGATCTGGCTCCACCGCGGATCGTCGAGCGGCGGCGCGATCTTGATGCGCACGTCGATCGCCTCCTGGTGCGCGAGGTAGCGCGCGACCAGCGCGACGAGCTCGCCCGCGGTGACGTCGGTGAGGTCGGCGTCGACGACGCTGCGGACGTCGAGCAGGCGATCGATGATCTGCAGGTAGTGGTGGTGCCCGGTGTCGGCGGCGAGCTCGACGATCGGCCGCGTGTCGTAGCCGACGAGCCCGATGCGGTCGCTGTTGCCGATCGACGCCTTCGCGAGCGCGGTCGCCGCATCGCACGCCCAGTCGATCGGCGCGCGACCGAGCGGACCCTGGCGCATGCCGGCGCCGACGTCGACCATGATCGCGTGCGTCGTCACGATCTCGTTCTCGAGGTCGCGCACCATCAGCTGCTGGCGCTTCGCGGTCGCCTTCCAGGCGATGAACTTGAACGGGTCGCCGTGCGTGTGCTCGCGCAGCTCGCGCAGCTCGCCCGAGAGGCCGCGCCGCCGCACGTGGTGCAGGCCGACCTGCTCGTGGAGCGCACCACCGATCGCGCGCACCGGCTGGCCGCGCAGCGCCATCGTTCGCGGGAACACCTTCACCGCGATCGGGTTCGGGAAGAACGCCTCGATGTCGAACAGGCCGAGCGCGTCGCCGAACGTCAGCGCCGCGCCGTGCAGCACGTGATACCCGGCGGCGAGGGGCCTCACCGTCGTCGTCACCTCGACCTGCTGGCCGCGGTTGACCGTCGCGCTCGGCCTCTCGTCGAGATCGAGGCCCGACGCGCCGAGCACGTTCGTCGACAGGATCCGCAGGCGGCGGCTGCCGTGATTGCGGAACGCGAGGTGGAGCTGGAACGGGCGGTCGACGCCGAGCGCGCCGCCGGGCTGATCGCCGGGCGGCACCCACCACGACAGCTCGATCTTCTTGCGGCGGAGCAAGATCGCCGTCGGATAGAACATCAGGTAGAGCGCGAGCAGGACCGTCAGGATCGATCCGGCGAGCGCGACGAGCGGCGGTGTGCCGTGCAGGGCCCCGACGAGCAGGAACAGGAGCGCCGTGCCGAGCACGAGCTTTCCGCGCGTCGCGAGGCGGGGGATCACGGATGTCCCCCGTGATCGCACCCGTGATCGTGATCGCCCACGTGATCGTGGCTGTGCACGTGAACGGGGCCGACACCGTGGCCGAAACCGAGGCCGTGACCGATCTGCCGGCTGGAGCGCGACATCGGTTCGAGGGCCACGGTTGGGGGACGCCGATCCGAGGCGACCTGTTGCCGACGATCGCTCACGGCGTCGGCGACGCCCACGTGGGCGGCCCCGTTCACGTGCACGGCCACGATCACGGGTCCGATCACGTCCACGGGATCGATCACGACCTACTGCCTCTTCGGCATCTTGTAGCCGACCTTCTCGAGCGCCTCGGCGACGACGACCTGACCCTGCGCGCCCTCGAGCTCTGCCTCTGGCGTCATCAGGATGCGGTGGCCGAGCACGAGCGGCGCGAGGTGACGGATGTCGTCGGGCAGGACGTAGTCGCGACCGCGCAGCAGCGCGAGACCCTTCGAGGCATGCGTGAGTGCGAGGCCGGCGCGCGGCGAGGCGCCGAGGTACACGCGCGCGTGATTGCGCGTGAACGCGATGAGACCGAGCACGTAGTCGAGCAGCTCCTCGGCGACGTAGACCTCCTGCGCGAGCGCCTGCATCTCGAGCACCTCGTTCGGGCCGACGACCGCACGCACCGCGGGCGGCTTGCGATCGTAGGTGCCGAGCATCCGCTTCTCGTCGGCGAGCGCCGGGTAGCCCATCTTGAGCTTGATGAGGAAGCGGTCGACCTGCGCCTCGGGCAGCGGGTAGGTGCCCTCCTGCTCGATCGGGTTCTGCGTCGCGAGCACGATGAACGGCTCGGACAGCTGGCGGGTCTCGCCCTCGATCGTCACCTGCTGCTCCTGCATCGCCTCGAGCAGCGCGGACTGGGTCTTCGCCGGCGCGCGGTTGATCTCGTCGCCGAGGAGCACGTTCGTGAACACCGGGCCCTCGCGCAGCACGAACTGGTTCGTGCGCATGTCGAGGATGTACGTGCCGGTGATGTCGCTCGGCAGGAGATCCGGCGTGAACTGGATGCGGCGGTAGTTGCAGCCGAGCGTCGACGAGAACGCCTTGACGAGCGTCGTCTTGGCGACGCCGGGATAGCCCTCGATGAGGACGTGGCCGCGCGCGAGCAGCGCGGTGAGCAGGGCCTCGGTGATCGCGGGCGCACCGATGAACGCGCGGCCGACCTCCTCGGTGATCGCGCGAGCGAGCTGATTGACCCGGCTGAGCTTGTCGTGAGTAAGGGCGGCTTGCATCGTTTCAGGCGGCTTCTTGGTGCGGGCTCTCGGCGTCGCCGAGCGGCGATCCCAATGTACGACAGAGGTCGGCGACGTCCCGGTAAAGCGTGTCGAAATCGCGGCGGGCGAGGTGCCCCGAGCTCCACGGCGCGGCGGCCTGGCCGCGGCTGGGCAGCGCGCGCAGGCGCTTGTAGACACGCGACAGCGCGCGGCTCGCCTCGGCGCCCTTGAGATCGGTGAGCCGGGACGCGAGCTGGTTCTCGGTGAGCGTGTAGAGCGGCTCGGGGCCTGCGGGCGATCGATCGATCGGGGACTCCTTGGCGCGAGGGTCCCCCTCGCGGGTGCCGGCGTTGCCGAGCGTGTCGGCGAGCAGCGTCTGCACCTGGTCGCGCAGGATGCACGCGAGCACGAGGTACGAGCCCGGCACGCGGCCGCGCGAGGTCGCGGCGAGGTCGGCATTGTCGACGAGCATGTACGGCTCGTCGCGGCGGACCGGGCGGCCAAAGCGCAGCCACGCGCCGTCGATGCGAGGGCCGCGGCGGACGGGCAGGGCGAGCACCGCGAGCAGGAGCAGGAGCACGGCGAGCGTGCCGGCGAGCGCCTTCATCGCGCCGGGCGTCAGCAGCCACTCGCGGCGCAGGAACAGCCAGTAGTTGAGCTCGTCGATCGCGTGGCCGACCTTGCCGCCGCGCGGGTCGGCGATGAACGGCGGCGGATCGCCGTACATCGACACGTCGCCGATCACGAGCGTCACCTTCTTCGCGCGCGCGCCGGTCTCGCGGCGATCGAGCCACTCGAGGATGTTGACCGTCAGCTGGACGTTGCCGGGGTACTGCAGCATGCGGTTGATGAAGATGCTCGGATCGCTGACGACGACGAACCGGCCGGTAC
>JAEWJO010000582.1 GCA_023386455.1 Pseudomonadota bacterium
GATGCACGAGGCCGCGCGCAACGAGATGGCTGCTCACGGCATCGGCTGCATGTACGGCGCGCCCGGCGTGATGAACCTGACGCCGCTCAAGCACGGCGGCTCGCGCGAGGTCGGCCAGGTCGCGCGATGGGCGCGCCCGTTGCGAGGGTCGGCGATCGGCCTCGGCAAGGCGCCGTTCGATCGGCTGGTCCGCGGCGTCCTGCGCCCGCGGTTCGTGCCGCACCTCGAGCCGATGAGCCGCAACGACGCGCGCGTCGACGAGGTGTGGGAGCAGTTCGCGACGACGATCCGGCTCGGCGCGGTGCGCGACTCGACGTTCTACAACTGGCGCTTCCTCGAGGCACCGGCGCACAAGGAGCCGTCGTACGTGATCCTCGACCGCGGCACGACGATCGGCGCGTGCTCGCTCGAGCTGATGCATGGCGGCGACACGATGCGGATCGTCGACGTGATGGCCGTGCCCGGCGCGTGGCATCGCTGCCTGTCGGCGATCGCGCGGCACGCGGCGGAGACCGACGCGAAGCACGTCGACATCAAGCTGATGGCGCTCGACGGGCGCCGCCGGCAGATGTGGCGCGCGGGGTTCGTCGAGCGCGACTGCAAGCCGTTCCTCGTCGTGATCCCGAAGACGGGAGACCGCCGGTTCCTCGATCCGATGCGCTGGTTCTACTGCGGCGCGGACTCGGATCTCGACGAGCTAGAGTAGGTCGACCCAGACCTCGTCGGCGACGACGGTCACCGGGTAGCGCCGCAGCGACAGCGTCGGATCGTGCGTGCACGTGCCGGTGCGCAGGTCGAACTCGTACGAGTGGCCCGGGCAGGTGAGGATCGTGCCGTGGAGGTCGCCGCCCGCGAGCGCGACGTCCTCGTGCGGACACACGCCGGGCACCGCGACGAGCTCGCCGGCGATCCGCGTGACGATCACCGGCCACGTGACGCCGCGGACCGGGAACGCGCGCAGCTCGTCGTCGACGACATCGCCGATCCGGCAGACGAGCACGCGCATCGCCATCGCTAGCTCCTCCCGCGGTGCCGCGGATCGAAGCGATCGCGCAGGCCGTCGGACAGCAGGTTGGCCGCGAGCACGACCCACGTGATCGCCGCGCCGGGGATCAGCGCGTAGTAGACGAAGTCGGTGCGCCATAGCCACGTCGTGCCCTGCTCGAGCATCGCGCCCCAGGTGTAGTCGACCTGCGGACCAAGGCCGAGGAACGACAGCGTCGCCTCGACGAGGATCACCGAGCCGAAGCCGAACGCCATCTGGACGAGCGCCGGCCCGAGCAGGTTCGGGATCAGGTGCTTCATCATGATCCGGCGGTTCGACGAGCCGAGCGCGACCGCCGCGAGCACGAAGTCGCGCTCGCGCAGTGCGAGCACTTCGCCGCGCGCGACGCGGGCGTAGCCGACCCAGCCGTTCACGCACAGCGCGAAGATCATGACGCCGAGGCCGGGGCGCGCGACCGTCGCGACGACGGCGATGTTCAGCAGGATGCCGGGGAACGCCATCAGGATGTCGACGATCCGCATCAGGGTCTCGTCGACGGCGCCGCGATACCAGCCCGCGATCGTGCCGAACGTGATCCCGATCGTCGCCGAGATCGCGACGACGATGAAGCTGATCTCGAGCGCCGAGCGCGCGCCGTAGAGCAGCTGGCTGAACGTGTCGACGCCCTTGGAGTCGGTGCCGAACCAGTGCGTGCTCGACAGCGGCAGGAATCGCTCGTCGAGGTTGCCGTAGCTCGGGTCGTGTGGCGCGACGAGCGGCCCGACGAGACCGACGAGCACGAACACGCCGAGCATGATCATGCCGACCCAGCCGCTGGGCGAGAGGCGCATGCCCGCCTTCATCCGCGCCGGATCCTCGGGTCGGCCAGGCCATAGGCGAGATCGACCAGCGTGTTGATGACGACGTAGATCACGGCGATCACGAGCACCGTCGCCTGCACGACGGCGTAGTTGCGCTCGGTGATCGCATCGAGCAGCGTCAGGCCGAGGCCCGGCCGCGCGAACACCTTCTCGATGACGATCGCCCCCGACAGCAGCGAGCCGAACTGCAGGCCGGCGACGGTGATCACCGGCAGGAGCGCGTTGCGGAGCGCGTGATGGATCAGCACGCGGTGCTCGGGCAGGCCCTTCGCGCGCGCCGTGCGCACGTAGTCCTCGTTGAGGACCTCGATCATCGACGACCGCGTCATCCGCGCGAGCATCGCCATGAGGTGCAGCCCGACCGCGATCGCCGGCAGGATCAGCGCCGCCCAGCCGGTCTCCGTCGGTCCCGGCAGCCAGCCAAGCCAGATGAAGAACACGAGCAAGAGCACCGGCGCGAGCAGCATCATCGGGATGCCGATGACGGACAGCGAGGTGACCGTCGCGAACGTGTCGACCCAGGTCCCTCGCCGGACCGCCGCGATCACGCCGAGCGGCAGCGCGAGCACGATCGCGACGAGCATGCCGGCGATCGCGAGCTCGAGCGTGTACGGGAAGACCGCGAAGATCCGCGAGGCGACCGTCGGCTTGCCCTTGGGATCGGGGCACTGCACGCCGAGCGAGCCGTCGGCGATGTGGCCGAGGAACTGGACGAACTGCTCGGGCATCGACTTGTCGAGGCCCATGCACTTCTCGAGGCCCTTGCGCTGCGCCTCGGTTGCCTCGCCGCCGAGCAGGTGATCGACCGGGTCGCCCGGCACGATGTGCAGGAACGAGAACACGAGGATCGACACGCCCAGGATCGCGAGCGCGCCCGAGCCGAGGCGCCGCAGGAGGAACGCGCCGATCGACACCTGTCGATACTACGCTCCCGGAGCAGTCGCGCAGAACTTCGGGGACGAGTCGTCGACCTGCTGTCCTGGCGCGAGCACCGGCTCGCCGCCGTGTGCCTTCATCCGCTCGAAGTTGCGGCACTCGTAGCCGTCACGGCAGTCGTCGTCGCTATCGCACTTCTTCATGCAGTAGCGAATCTCGGCGCTACGCGGCACGCAGCGCTTGTTGATGTCGCAGAGCTCGTCGAGCGAGCACGGGTCGGTCTCGCACGTCTTGTTCGAGAACCCGCCGGTGAAGAACCGGATGCACGCGGCCTCCTCGGGGCAGGTCGTCGCATCGCAGCCCTGGATCGTGCAGTAACCCTCTTTCTGAGAGTTGTCGCACTGGCGTTCCCCGTTGGGGTCGCAGTCCGAGCTCACGACGCACGCGTCGCCGATCTCCTTGCCACAGCCGCCGAGCGCGAGGGCCACGGCGACGACGAGCGCGAAATTCCTCATGAGCGGGCGCATCCTAGCCGCCGGTTGGACCCCCGGCAAGGCAACGGAGTTGCCTGTAAGCTGCCGGGATATGCGCGCCGTCGTTCAGCGAGTCTCGCGGGCCTCCGTGACCGTCGACACGCGGGTGACCGGCTCGATCGACCGCGGCCTGCTGGTCTTTCTGGGTGCGGGAGCCGGCGACGGTCCGGCGGACCTCGCGTACGTCGTCGACAAGGTCACCAACCTACGTATCTTTCCGGATGATGCCGGCAAGATGAACCGTTCCGTCCTCGACGTCGGCGGCGGTGTCCTCGTCGTCTCGCAGTTCACGCTCTACGGCGACGCGCGCCAGGGCCGGCGCCCCGCCTTCACCGGCGCCCTCGAGCCTGGCCTCGCCAGGGCGCTCTACGAGCAGTCGCTCGTCGCGATCCGCGCCGCCGGTGTCGAGCGCGTCGAGGCGGGCGAGTTCGGGGCGGATATGAAGGTCGACCTCCTCAACGACGGCCCCGTCACGATCCTCTTAGATTCACGCAAGTCGTTCTAGCTACTAGGTCCTCCCGCGCGATAGGTTCGCGAGTGGCGCCCGATGAAGGTCAGGTTTTGGGGAGTCAGAGGGTCCATCCCCGTCCCGGGACGGGCGACCAATCGCTATGGCGGGAACACGTCATGTGTCGAGGTGCGCCCCCGGGGCGAGCCGCCGATCATCATCGACGCGGGCACCGGCATCCGGCGACTCGGTAAGTCGCTGATGGAGGAGTCGTTCGGCGACGGCAAGGGGAAGTGCTCGGTCCTCATCAGCCACACGCACTGGGATCACGTCCAGGGCCTGCCGTTCTTCCACCCGCTCTATCGCGCGGGCAATCACGTCCACATCTTCGCGCGCCAGCGCGACATGCACCTCGAGGCGGTGTTCAGCCAGCAGCACAACGCGCCGTACTTTCCGGTACCGCTCGCGGCGATGCAGGCCGAGATGCACTTCCACGAGCTCGTCGAGGGCGCGTCGTTCTACATCGGCAAGGCGAAGGTCACCGCCGCGCGCTTGAACCATCCGTGGGTCGCGATCGCGTACCGCGTCGAGGTCGACGGCGCCGCGGTCGTCTACTGCAGCGACACCGCGCCGTTCACCGACATGCTGCTCGGCCGCGACTTCATCGAGCGTCCGAGCTTCGGCACGCTCCCGCCGCCGATCCGCGAGGAGCTCGCGAGCATGCGCGCCGGCGTCGTCGCGCTCTGCAAGAACGCCGAC
Source organism: Pseudomonadota bacterium (assembly GCA_023386455.1). Lineage (GTDB taxonomy): Bacteria > Myxococcota_A > Polyangia > Haliangiales > Haliangiaceae > JABFXX01. The sequence continues at coordinate 4,483 of JAEWJO010000582.1, forward strand.
CTCCTGATCTACGACACGCAGTTCCTGCCCGACGAGTACAAGGTCCGCCCGCACTGGGGGCACTCGCGCCCCGACGATGCGATCGAGATCGCGCGCGAGGCGAAGGTGAAGCAGCTCTGTCTGTTCCACCACGCGCCGATGCGCTCCGACGACGAGAACGACAAGATCCTCGCCCAGTATCGCGAGGTCGCCTCGGCCGATCGCTTCACGCTCGTCAGCGCGTACGAGGGTCTCGAGATTCCGCTGGGGGACACATGAAGATCCGGTTCTGGGGCGTGCGCGGCTCGATCCCCGCGCCGGGCCCCGAGACCAACCGCTACGGCGGCAACACGTCGTGCGTGTCGATCGCGACCGACGACGGCAAGCTCGTCATCATCGACATGGGCACCGGGCTCATGCACCTCGGCAACGCGCTCATGGCCGGCGACTTCGGCAAGGGCAAGGGTCGCGCCGCGATCCTGCTCTCGCACACGCACTGGGATCACATCCAGGGTCTCGGCTTCTTCCCGCCGGTGTTCATCGGCGGCAACCAGTTCACCGTGTGGGGGCCGGGCGGCTCGCCGAAGGTGCTCGAGGACATCCTCGAGGGTCAGATGGACCCGAACTTCTCGCCGCTCCAGACGCTCAAGAACTTCTCGGCGACGTTCGACGTCCGTGCGGTCGTTTGCGGCGAGTCGTTCGAGGCGGAAGGGCTGTCCGTCACCGCGCGCGAGCATCCGCATGGCGCGGCGAAGGCGCTGGCGTTTCGCATCGAGGAGGCGGGCAAGACGTTCGTCTACGCGAGCGACGTCGGCTACCCGGAGAGCGGTCCGCCACCCGAGGCCATCGCGCATTACCGCGGCGCCGACGTGCTGCTCCACGATTCGACGTATCGCCCCGAGCATCAGGCGACCCGCCGCAACCGCGGGTTCTCGTCGTACGAGGAAGCGTGCCACGCCGCGATCGCCGCGAAGGTGAAGACGCTCGTCACGTTCCACTACGATCAGGACTACACCGACGACGACGTCGACGAGATCGTCGCCGCGTGCAAGCAGCTGCTCGAGCCGCACGGCATCGCGCTCGTGCCCGCGCGCGAGGGCGACGAGCTACAGATCTGACCTCATCGGCCGCCGGCGAACGCGCGGCTGTGAAACCCGAGGTACGCGCCCGCGAGCCAGTCGCCGCGATCGACGACGCTCGTCCCGAGCGACACGCCCGCGGTGAGCCACGGGCTCATCCACAGCTCCGCACGCGCACGCGCCTCGACGACGCCCTCGCTGACGCTGATCGCAGAGGTCGTCTCGCAGTTGTGATACGTGCTCGCGAACCGGTAGCGCGCGGTGCGCACGCCGCCGGCGGCCTCGACCGCGAACGTCGCGCGACCCGCGGTGCCGCGCACGCCGGCGATGCCGAGCGCGCCGATGAACATGCCGGTCGTCGCGTCGAGGTCGGGCCGGCCGAACGTGCCCGGCGTCTCCATCGCGACGGTGCCCGCACGCTGCGCGGTGATGCCGCCGAGCTCGGCCTCGACGCCGGCGTACAGGCCGTGCGGCATGCCGAACCCGAACCGCATCGTCGACGTCAGCGCGGTATCGATCGCGCCCGACTCCGGCATCACCATCCGGTACGAGAAGCTCTCCGCGCCGTGCGAGACGGTGCCGCCGTGCGAGCCGAGGCGCGAGCCGAACTGGCGCACGTTGCTCCCGAGCTCGATGAACAGCCGCGGCAGGCGCAGGTTCGTCGACCACGCGCCGAACTTCGTGCACTGGCGATAGCCGACGACGTCGTTGTCCTCGACGCATGTCGTCGTGGTCGCGGCGCCGGAGTCGCTCGACGTCGGCGTGTACGACCAGCTCGACCCGGAGTCGCTCGACGAGGACGACGACGAGGACGAAGATCCGGACGACGACGAGCCACCGCCGCCGTTGCCGCCACCGCACGAGCTGCTCGCATGGGCGGAGACCGGCGCGACGAGGAGGAGCACAGCTGCGAGGGCTTTGATCACGGGGACACCTCTGCGAGCTGGGGTGGGACGCGGCCGGCAAAGCACAGCCAGCGCGCGGGAGTCTCGTGCGCGAGCGACGCCGCGTCGACGCAGACCTCGGCGAAGTGGCTCGTCGCGTCGGGGTACGCGATCGCCTCGCGACCGGCGGTGCGACCGTCGATCTGGAGCGGCCTGATCTCCTGATCCGGATCGAATGCGAACAGCCGGCGCTGCTCGCCTTCGTAGGTGCGGCCGACGACCGTCACCTGCGCGAGGTCGACGGTCGCCGCACGATCGCAGCGATTGCCGAACTCGTAGGCGAGGACCGTGCCCCCTCCCGTCAGATCCGGACGACGTTCGACCGCGAGGTCGAGACAGCCCACCGTCGTGCGTTGCCCCAGGAAGCCCTGGCGAGGGCTCGAGAACGACCCCGGGCGATACGCACATCCGATGAGCGCGACGGAGAGGACGGCGGCACGCATGGGCGGCACCAAAGCAATTGGCTTGCCGGGTGTCGTGCGCGCGATTTCATACGGTTCGTGTCGCGACCGGCCGCGCGTGCGTTGCACGCCAGCAACAGCCCCGGATTCGCGCCGCCACAGATCGCGAAGAAACGTGAAGCTAGGCGCGCCGCAGCCAGTCCCAGTACCGCGCGATGCCGGCGTCCGGCCGGGTCGTCGGCTGGTAGCCCAGGTCGGCGCGGGCGCGGTCGATGTTCGCGTACGTGATCGGCACGTCGCCGGGCTGGTCGGGCTGCCAGTCGATCTGCGCCTTCTTGCCGATCGTCCGCTCGATGGTCTCGACGAGCTCGACGAGCGAGATCGTCTGCGTGCCGCCGAGGTTGTAGATCTCGAACCGCCCGGGCTCGCTCTTCTCGATCGCCGCGACCGTCCCGGTGACGATGTCCTCGATGAACGTGTAGTCGCGCCGCGACGTGCCATCGCCGAACAGCGTGATCGGTGCTCCCGCCGCGATCGCCTTCGTGAACTTCGCGATCGCCATGTCGGGCCGCTGGCGCGGGCCGTAGACCGTGAAGAACCGCAGCGCCGACACGCCGATGCCGTAGAGGTCGCGATACGCCGACAGCTGCAGCTCGTTCATCCGCTTCGTGGCGGCGTACGGCGACGCCGGCGTCAGGCACGAATCGTCCTCGCGAAACGCGGCGACTTCGGTCCCGCGCTTGGCACCGTAGACCGAGCTCGACGACGCGAACACGAGGCGCTGGAGGCCCACGGCGCGCATCTGCTCGACGATCACGCCGGTGCCCTCGATGTTCGTGCGCAGATAGCGCAGCGGCTCGGCGAGCGACGGCCGCACGCCGGCGAGCGCCGCGAGGTGGCAGACGACGTCGACGTCCTTCGTGATCGTGCGCGCGATCGCATCGCGGTCGCAGATGTCGGCCTCGATCAGCCGGAACCGCTCGAGCTTCGCGAGCTCGGCGGCGTTCGCGCGCTTGAGATCCGCGGCGTAGAGGTAGCTGTCGAACGAGTCGATCCCGACGACGTCATGGCCTCGCGAGACGAGGCGCTCGCAGGTGTGCGAGCCGATGAAGCCCGCGGCTCCCGTGACGACGATGCGCATCCGCGGACTCTAGCCGAAGTGATACGGTGCGGCCTGCCGTGAAGGTCCCGTTGTTCGACATGGCCGCCGAGCTCGCGCCGATTCGCGCCGAGGTCGACGCCGCGATCGCGCGAGTCCTCGACAGCGGCGTGTTCATCGGCGGCGACGAGGTCACCGCGTTCGAGCGTGCGCTCGCGACGGCGACGGCCACCGAGCACGCGATCGGCGTCAGCTCCGGCACCGACGCGCTCCACGCGATCGCGATGGCACTCGAGATCGACCCCGGCGACGAGGTCGTCACGACGCCCCTGACGTTCTTCGCGACCGCCGGCTCGTTCGCCCGGCTCGGCGCCCGGATCGTGTTCGCCGACGTCGACGACAACCTCGTGCTCGACGCGCGCGCCGCGGCCACCGCGTGCTCGACGAAGACGCGCGCGGTCGTCCCGGTGCACCTGTTCGGCCACCCGGCGCCGCTGCCCGCGGTGCCCTGCCCTGTCGTCGAGGATGCCGCGCAGAGCCTCGGCGGTCCCGCGCTCCACGGCGCGGCGGCGGCGCTGTCGTTCTTCCCGACGAAGAACCTCGGCGCGCTCGGCGATGGCGGCGCGGTCGTCACGCGCGATGCGGCGCTCGCGGATCGCATCCGCCTCGTGCGCACGCAGGGCGCGCGGCCGAAGTATCACCACCTCGCGATCGGCGGGAACTTCCGGCTCGACGCGCTGCAGGCCGCGGTGCTGCGCACCAAGCTCGCGCACCTCGCCCGCTGGACCGCCGCGCGTCGCGCCCACGCCGCGCGCTACACCGAGATGTTCGCGGCCGCCGGCGTGCCGCCGGAGCTGCGCCTGCCCGCCGCAACGCCCGATCACGTGTTTCATCAGTACGTGATCCGCGCGCCGCGCCGCGACGCCCTCCGCGCGCACCTCGCCGCGCAGGGCATCGGCACCGAGGTCTACTATCCCGAGCCGCTCCACCTCCAGCCCGCGCTCGCCGACCTCGGCTATCGCGAGGGCTCGCTGCCGAATGCCGAGCGCGCGTGTCGCGAGGTGCTCGCGCTGCCGATCCAGCCGTCGCTCAGCGCGGAGGCGCAGGCGTACGTCGTCGAGACCGTCGCAGCGTTCTACCGAGCCGCTGATACGCGGCGATGATCGACTCGATCACGCGCATCTCGTCGAACTCGCGCAGCGCCTTGCCCCGGCTCGCCGCGCCCATCCGCGCGCGGTCGGCGGGCGAGCGCACGAGTCGCTCGAGTGCGGCCGCGAGCGCCGCCGGATCCTTCGCCGGCACCATGAGGCCATTGACCTCGGGCTCGACGGTCTGCCGGCAGCCGCGGATGTTCGTGACGACACACGGCAGGCCCATCGCCGCCGCCTCCATCACCGAGCGCGGCCAGCCCTCGCGGTGCGACGGCAGCATGAAGATGTCCATCGCGGCGTAGAGCCGCTCGACGTCGGTGCGGTGACCGAGCAGCTGCGCGACGTGCTCGATCCCGAACCGTGCGAGTGCATCGCGGGTGATCGCGTCGGGCTTGTCCTCGAACCCGCCGATGAAGATGAACCGTGCGTTGGGATTGCCCGCCGCGACCCGCGCCGCCGCCTCGAACGCCTCGAGGTACCCCTTCTCCTCGACGAGCCTCCCGACCATGCCGATCACGACGTGCTCGTCGGCCAGCCCGAGCTCCGCGCGGATCGCGCGCCGCTCCGCGGTAGACACGTTCGCCGGGTCGAACCGGCCGAGCGCGATGCCGTTGCCGACCTGCTCGATCCGATCGGCACGCGAGATGTGCTCCTCGATCGCGACCGGAATGTCCTCCGGATTCTGCGAGAAGTTGTACTGGGAGAACGCGAGCGTGATCCGCTCGAGCCACACGTAGATCCAGCGCTGCTCCGGCCGCATGAACCCGGGGAAGTACAGGCCGTGGATCGTGTGGACGCGGATCGGCACGCGGGCGAACAGCGCGGCGTATTGCCCGAGCAGCCCACCCTTCGGGGTGTGCGTGTGGATGATGTCGAACTTCTCGCGCCGCAGTAGCCGATACAGCGCGACGAACGCCTTCAGGTCGGCGAGCGGGCCGAACGTGCGCGTCAGCGGGATCTCGAAGAACGGCAAGCCGGCGCGGTCGAGCTGCTCTACGTGAGGGCCGCGAGAGGAAATTCCGACGACCTCATAGCCGGCGTCGCGAAACCTCTGGAGTTGATTGAGGAGCAGCGTGGACAGCGTCATGTCCGACGCTGCGATGTGCGCGACCCGTAGCGGCAACCCGGTCATCTTACGCTAAGGTCCCCCTCGATGAAGATCGCCGTGATTGGAACTGGCTACGTCGGCCTCGTATCCGGGGCCGGGTTCTCTGACTTTGGTCACGATGTGACCTGCGTCGACATCGACGCGAGCCGGGTCGAGGCGCTGCGTCGCGGCGAGATCCCGATTCACGAGCCGGGTCTGCCGGAGCTCGTGCGCCGCAACGCGCAGCTCGGTCGCCTGAAGTTCACGACGAGCACCGCCGAGGCCGTGCCCGGCGCGCTGATCGTGTTCATCGCCGTCGGTACACCCTCGGGCTCCGACGGCAGCGCCGATCTGCAGTACGTGTTCGAGGCGGCGAAGCACATCGGCCGTGCGATCAACGGCTTCACGGTCGTCGTCAACAAGAGCACGGTGCCGATCGGCACCGCCGACAAGGTCCGCGAGATCATCGCCAAGGAGACGAAGCACCCGTTCGCGGTCGCGTCGAATCCCGAGTTCCTCAAGGAGGGCGACGCGGTCAACGACTTCATCAAGCCGGCTCGCGTCGTGCTCGGCACCGACGACGCGCGCGCGCTCGACCTGCTTCGCGAGGTGTATCGCGGCGTGATGCGCACCGGCGATCGCATCCAGGCGATGGACATCCGCTCGGCGGAGATGACGAAGTACGCCGCCAACGCGATGCTGGCGACGCGCATCTCGTTCATGAACGAGCTCGCGCGGCTCGCCGAGGTCGTCGGCGCCGACATCGAGGCGGTGCGCAAGGGCATCGGCTCGGACCCGCGCATCGGCGCGAAGTTCCTGTTCGCGGGCGCCGGCTTCGGCGGCTCGTGCTTCCCGAAGGACCTCCGCGCGCTCGCTCACACGGGCCGCGAGAACGATGTCCAGCTGACGATCGTCCAGGCCGTCGAGGCCGCGAACGAGCGCCAGAAGAAGGTGCTCGGCGAGCGGACGATCAGCCACTTCGGCGGCAACCTCCAGGGCAAGCGCATCGCGCTGTGGGGCCTCGCGTTCAAGCCGGAGACCGATGACATCCGCGAGTCGCCGGCGCTGACGCTCCTCGAGCAGCTTCGTCACGCGGGCGCCAAGGTCGTGGGGTACGATCCGGCCGCGATGCCCAACGTGAAGGCACAGGTTGGCGATGCGATCGAGCTCGTCAACAACCCGTACGACGCCGCGAATGGCGCCGACGCGGTCGTGCTCGTCACCGAGTGGCACGAGCTCCGCCAGCCGGATCTGCAGCGCCTCACCGACACGATGCGCACGAAGGTCCTCGTCGACGGCCGCAACGTGTGGTCGCCCGAAAATGCTCGCAAAGCTGGCTTCACGTACTGCGGCATCGGACGCAAGTAGTGCAGCAGCGCGGCTGGCGACTCCTCGTCAAACGCGCGTTCGATCGAACGGCTGCTGCCGCGGGCCTCGTCGTCGCGGCGCCGATCATCGGTGCGACCGCGCTCGCGGTTCGCGCGACGATGGGCTCGCCGGTGCTGTTCACGCAGGAGCGTCCCGGCCTGCGCGGCACGCCGTTCCGGATCTTGAAGTTCCGGACGATGCTCGACGCGACCGATCGCGATGGCCGGCCGCTTCCGGACGATCAGCGGCTCACCCCGCTCGGCCGGTTCCTCCGCGCGACGAGCGTCGACGAGCTACCGCAGCTCGTGAACGTGCTCCGCGGCGAGCTCAGCCTGGTCGGGCCACGGCCGCTGCTGATGAAGTACCTGAACCTGTACACTCCGGATCAGGCACGGCGGCACGATGTCTTGCCGGGAATCACCGGGTGGTGCCAGGTCCACGAACGCAACGCCGGAAGCTGGCCGCAGAAGTTCGCGCGCGACGTCTGGTACGTCGATAACTGGTCGCTTCTACTGGACGCGAAGATCCTCGCGCTGACCGCGCTCTCGGTGGTCCGCCGCAGCGGCATCTCGCAGCCCGGTCACGTCACGATGCCGGACTTCACGGGCGAATCGTAGTGTGCGAATTCGCTCATGAACGTTAGGTCCCCGGAGGGCACTAACCGAGTCGGCATCTTGTTGACCGGAAATCCTCGTATGCGTATGTTCGACCTCCGTCGCAGGACCCAGGAATGACTCGCAAATTTTTATCGCCTTGGTCCGCCTCGGTCCTGCTCGCCGTCGTTCTCGCGAGCCACTCCGCGTACGCCCAGTACTCGCCCAACGACATCACGATCTCGACGTTCGATCCGGCCAGCGCGACCGCGCCGATCTCGGCCGTCGAAGGCCCGGGCGTGAAGATCGGCGAGGGTACGACGATCTACCCGGTGTTCGGCCTGTCGACGGGAGTCGTCAACAACGTCTTCTACCAGGACGAGAACGTCGAGACGTCGGGCGTGCTCCGCATGCTCGCCCAGGTCGGCGTCGGCTCGCTCAACCAGGCGCGCCTGCAGCGGACGACCGAGGATGGGTCGTCGTCGTCGGGCGGGAGCTTTCAGTATCGCGCCGAGGCGCGTGCGTCGTACGACTTCATGCTGTCGGGCGACAGCACGGTTCGCGACACCGGCGGCCTTGGCCTCGGCATCGGCATTCGCGGCCTGACGAACCCCGACGGCCGGCTCTCGTTCGGCTTCGACGAGCAGTTCATGCGCCTCATCCGCGCGGCGAACTTCGAGACCGACGCGAACACGAACCGCGACATCAACAACCTCGGGCTCAAGCTGATCTATCACCCGCAGGATCGAACGGTCAGCGGGTACATCTACTACAACAACACGATCGACATCTTCGAGCGCGACACGCAGTCGTTCGCCGATCGCTTCCAGCACCGCTTCGGCATCCACCCGCAGTGGCGCTGGCTGCCGCAGACGACGATCTACGCCGACGTGTCGATGGGCGCGTTCACCGGTCTCGGCGCCGACAGCACGAAGGTGTCGTCGTTCCCGCTCGTCGCGCTCGCCGGCATCTCGACGCTGCTCAGCCTCAAGACGACGCTGAACTTCCAGGCGGGCTACGAGAACGGGTTCTACTCGGCGGGCCCGAGCTACTCGGCGCCGCTGCTCGGCGCGTCCGTCGGCTATCGCTACTCCCCGCTCGGCCGCGTCGTCTTGACCTACGACTGGACGCACCAGGACTCGATCAACGCGAACTTCTACCGCGACCACGTCATCCGTCTGTGGTGGCAGCAGCTGTTCGTGCCGTTCGTCGTGATGGTGCAGCCCGAGGTTCACCTCCGCCAGTACAACGGCATCGACCCGATGGTCGGTGGTCCGCCGACGCGCGACGACTTCATCTTGTCGGTCATCGGCGGCATCCACTACAACTTCCGCAACTGGCTCGCGGCGACGCTCGACTACCACTTCACGACGGTGCAGTCCGACTACCGCTACATGACGGACGGCATCATCGAAGACCCGAGCTTCACGCGTCACGAGCTGTTGTTCGGGTTCCGTCTCGCGATGTGATGCCGCGTATCGCGGTCATCGGCGCCGGCGCGTGGGGGCTCAACCACGTCCGCGTCGTCGCGAGCGAGGCGACGCTCGCCGCCGTCGTCGATCCGGACCGCGACGCACTCGCGAGGGCGCGCGCGATCGCCGTCGTGCCGGCGCTCACCGACCCGGATCACATCCTCGCCGACCCGTCGGTCGAGGCGGTCGTGATCGCATCGCCGGCGGCAACCCACGCCGCGCTCGCGTGCGCCGCGCTCGCCGCCGGCAAGCACGTCCTCGTCGAGAAGCCGCTCGCGATGAGCCTCGCGGACGCGCGCGTCGTCGCCGAGGCCGCGGGCCGCAGTGGCCGCGTCGCGATGGTCGGTCACCTCATGGTCTACCACCCCGCGGTCGTCCGCCTGCGCACGCTCCTGCGCTCGGGCGCGCTTGGCTCGCTGCACTACCTGCACTCGACCCGCGTCAACCTCGGCCGCATCCGCTCGGACGAGAACGCGCTGTGGAGCTTCGGTCCGCACGACCTGTCGATGATCGACATCCTGCTCGAGCGCCAGCCGATGACCGTCGCCGCGCGGGGCCAGAGCGTGCTGCAGAACGGCGTCGAGGATGTCGTGTTCCTGACGCTGCGCTACGCGACCGGTGAGATGGCGCACATCCACCTGTCGTGGCTGTCGCCCCGCAAGGAGCGCCGGCTGACGCTCGTGTGCTCGCAGAAGATGGTCGAGTTCGACGACGTCGCGAGCGAGAAGCTGCGCATCTACGACAAGGGCTACGACCGGCCGCCGACGTTCACCGAGTACGCGCAGTACCTGACGCTGCGCGACGGCAACGTCCAGATCCCGCAGCTCGCGATGGACGAGCCGCTCCGCCTCCAGCTCCGCCACTTCGTCGCCTGCATCCGCGACGGCGCGACGCCGCAGACCGACATCGCGAGCGGTGTCCGCGTGATCGAGGTGCTCGAGGCCGCCCAGCACTCGCTCCAGATGGACGGCGTCCCCGTCGAGCTCGAGCCTCGATGACCCGGCCGCTCGTCTCGGTGATGATGCCGTGCTTCAACGCGGTCGACACGCTGCCGCTCGCGCTCGCATCGGTGACCGCGCAGTCGGTCGACGACTGGGAGTGCATCTGCCTCGACGACGGCAGCCAGGACGGCACGTGGGACGTGCTCGTCGACGTCGCGAAGCGTGACCCGCGGTTTCGCATCGAGCGGTTCGCCGAGAATCGTGGCCGCGGCGCCGCCCGCCAGCGCGCGCTCGAGCTCGCGACCGGCAAGTACCTCGCGTTCCTCGACTCCGACGACTGGATGTTCCCCGAGCGGCTCGCCGTCGAGGCGCGCTGGCTCGATGTCGACGACGACATCATCACGGTATGCGTGTGCGCGGCGGTGACGAACGGCCAGGAGGAGCTCGTCGGCCTGATGCGCCCGCAGTCGCAGCAGCCGCTGCCGATCGTCGCCGCGTTCGACGAGCCGGTGCCGCCGCCGCTCCTGTTCCCGCCGTCGATGATCCGCACCGACGTCGCGCAGCGCACCGGGTTCGATCCGGCGTTCCTGCGCTCGCAGGACTCCGACTTCTTGATCCGCGCGATGCTCGGCCATCACTACGCGCTCGCGCGCGAGGTGCTGTACGCGTACTCGCAGGCGAGCGCCGCGAGCCTCCAGCGCACGCTCGACGGCTACCGGTTCCGCATGCGCGGCCACCTGAAGCACTTCAAGGACTATCCGGTCCGCGTGTCGCGAACGCTCGCCGAGACGAGCGCGAAGATCCTCACGTATCGCGCGGCCGGCATGCTCGGCATGGATCAGCGACTGATCGCGCGCCGCTGGGGCCCCGTCGACGACGAGACGCGCAGGAGCTTCGACATCGCGCTCGCGACCGTGAAGGCCGCGGCGAAGAGCCTGTTCGCTAGCTGACGCGCACGCCGCGCGCCGCGAGCCGCGCCGTCAGCTCCGGCACGAACGTGCGCCGCACCGCGACGAGGTTGTAGCCGGTCCGCGGGTGATCCGCCGCCGACAGCGTCTCGAACACGCCGCGCTCGGAGAGCGTCCACTCGGTGGCGGTGCGCTGCACGAGCAGGAAGCCCGCATCGACGAGCAGCCGCTCGGCCTCGGCCGGTCGAAACCCGAACCGCGCCGAGTTCGACGCCGACAGCTCGCAGTACACGAGGCTCGTCGACCCGAGCGTCCGCGGCGCGCCGCGCAGGACGGCGACCTCGAAACCCTCGACGTCGAGCTTGAGCAGCGTCACCGCCGAGTCGTCGAGCACCTCGTCGAGCGGACGCATCGGCACCGCGGTCGAACCGGCACCGACGCGATTCTGGTCGTCGGCGCGGTGGTCGCTGATCGTGATCTCGCCGTGGGTTTCACCGAGCGCGAGGTGGAGCGCGCGGACGTCGGTGAAGTGGTTCAACTTCAGATTCTCGGCGCAGTAGCGAAAGATCCGCGGGTTCGCCTCGATCGCGGTGACCGCGCCGGTCTCGCCGACGCGCCGCCGCGCGACGAGCGCGAGGTGGCCGATGTTCGCGCCGCAGTCGACGTAGGTATCGCCAGCGCGCAGGACCAGCTCGAGGAACTCGGCGTCCTCGTTGCGCGCGTCCTTCTCGACCCACAGCGCCGCCGAGATCGAGCTCGGGAAGAACCGCACGCGCAGGCCATCGCCGAGCTCGGCGATGAAGAAGTGCGACAGCCCGCTGTGCCACAGCACACGCGACGCGGCGAACCGCAACGGTCGCGGGTGGTTCCGAAGCTTCTCCGCGCGCCTACGCCAGCGTGACCAGTCCATCGAGCGTCGCGACGCTAGCTCCGCGCATGCTAAAAGTCGAGGCATGTGCGGCATCGTCGGCGTGTGGCGATACGACGGGCGCACCGTCGAGCCCGCGCTCGTGGTCGCTGCACGCGACACGCTCGTCGCACGCGGTCCCGACGACGCCGGCGTCCACGTCGAGCCCGGCGTCGGCCTCGGTCATCGCCGGCTGTCGATCATCGACCTCTCGCCGGCGGGCCGGATGCCGATGACGAACGAGACGTCCGACATCTGGGCCGTCTTCAACGGCGAGATCTATAACTTCGCCGCGCTGCGCGCCGAGCTCGAGGGGCACGGTCACACGTTCACGAGCCACACCGACAGCGAGGTGATCATCCACGCGTACGAGCAGTGGGGCACCGCGTGCTTCGCGCGGTTCGACGGCATGTTCGCCGTAGCGATCTGGGACCGCAAGGCGCGCCGGATGATCCTCGCGCGCGACATCGCCGGCGAGAAGCCGCTCTACTACCACCACCGCGCCGGCGCCGCGCTCGCGTTCGGCTCGACGGTGCGCGCCGTGCTCGCGTTCCCCGACGTCGCGCGCGAGGTCGACGGCGAGTCGCTTCGTCTCTACCTCGAGCTCGGCTACGTGCCGGCGCCGCGCGCGATCGTGAAGGGCGTGCGCAAGGTCGAGCCGGGCTCGTACGTCGTGTTCGAGGCCGGCGCGGAGCCGGTGTCGACGCGGTACTGGCAATTCGAGACCGCGGCGCTCGAGCAGCGCGCGCCACGCGATCTGACGATCGAGCAGGCGACCGATCAGCTGCACGAGCGTTTGCGCACCGCGGTCCGCTCGCGTCTCGTTGCGGACGTCCCGCTCGGCGCGTTCCTGTCGGGCGGCGTCGACTCGAGCCTCGTCGTCGCGCTGATGGCGGAGGCCGCGTCGAAGGTCCGCACGTTCACGATCGGGTTTCGCGAGAAGCAGTTCGACGAGAGCGAGTACGCGCATCGCGTCGCGAAGCACCTCGGCGTCGAGAACACGACGATGGTGCTGTCGGCGAGCGACGTGCTGCGCGAGCTGCCCGCGATCACCGAGGCACTCGACGAACCGATGGCGGACTACTCGGTGCTGCCGAGCCTCGCGGTCGCCCGGCTCGCCCGCCGTCACGTCACCGTCGCGCTGACCGGTGACGGTGCCGACGAGGCCTTCGCCGGCTATCGCTACTACAGCGCGACGCGCGTGTTCGAGAGGGTCGCGTCGGTCGTCCCGCGGCCGATCCGGTCGCAGCTCGCGAAGCGCTCGTCGCTGATCCCGCAGCCGCGCATCGAGCGCGCGATCCGCCGCGCGTCGTCGATCGATGCCGCGGCGTATTTCGGGCGCAGCGGCTTCTACCGCGGCGCGACCGCGAACCCGAGCCTCGATCTCGTGCTGCCCCCGATCGCCGGCCGGCCGCGCGCCGAGGACGTCGTCGCGGACTACGTGCGTTCGCTGCCGCAGCTGCGGCCGACGGAGGCGGGCCTGCTGTGGGACGCGACGAGGACGCTGCCGGATGCGTGGCTCACGAAGGTCGATCGCACGTCGATGGCGGTCGGGCTCGAGGCGCGCGCACCGCTGCTCGATCGCCGCGTTCTCGAGCTCGCGTTCGGCTTGCCGCTCGACTTCCGCGTCAAGGGCAACCAGCGCAAGGTCGTGCTCCGCCGCGTGCTCGCGCGCTATCTCCCGCAGGCGTTGATCGACCGCCCGAAGCAGGGCTTCACCGCGCCGATGCGCACGTGGTTCGGCAACGAGCTGAAGGACGAGCTCCACGCCCGGCTCGCGCCGCCTCGGATGGCGCGGCTCGGCGTCGTCGATCCTGACGGCGTGCAGCGGATCCTCGCCGAGCAGATGACCGGCAAGGTCGATCACACCCAGCTGCTCTGGGCGCTGTTCCACCTCGACAGCTGGTACGAGCGCTGGATCGCGTAGGCTACGCGTCGATCAGGTAGCGATTCTCGCCGACGCCATACTTCACCTCGGCGTACGGCTCCTGCTGATAGATCTTCTCGGCGAGGTCCTGGTCGGAGCCGCGCGCGCAGCGGCGCCACTCCTTGAAGCCGGCCTTGCCCATCATCTCGTCCATCTCCGCTGGCGTGTAGGCCTCGGCGATCGGCGTCAGCCACAGATCGAGGAGGAAGAAGATGCGGTTCGCAGCGAGGCCGAGCGCGTGGCAGTAGCGGCGGCACACCTCGTGACGCGCGTGCTTGAGCAGCAGGCGCGCGACGTAGTGCGTGAGCCGGTCGAGTCCGCCGGGCCGGTGATAGAGATACAGCCAGCCGCGACCACCCGGCTTCATCACCCGGTGCAGCTCGTCGACGCCGCGCTGCGTGTCGTAGGTGTGATGGAGCACGCCATTCGAGAACACGACGTCGAACTCGCCGGCCTCGAACGGCAGGTTCAGCACGTCGGCCTGGCGATACGACACGCCGGCGATGTTCGCTTCATCGACCCGCGCGTTCGCGACCGCGATGCCCTGCGGGCTCCAGTCGACGCCGACGACCTCGGCAAAGCCGAGCTTCTTCAGCGCGACGGAGTAGCGACCACCGCCGCAGCCGGCATCGAGCACCCGCTCGCGCGGTGCGCGCGACAGGTCGAATCCATTGCGCTCGAAGCGCGCGCGGAGCAGCTCCGTCGCCTCGCCGAAGTAGTGATCGGGCGAGAACCCGCCCCAGAGGTGACCGTAGTGCGTCGCGGTGACGTCCTGCTGCGTGTCGCCTTCGTGCCGGGACACCTCGCTCTGCGCGAGTGGCAGTGCATTGCCCGCGTCGAGCGCCTTGGCGGCGGCGTCGAGCACGCGCGCGTAGAGCGGCACCGGGTCGGCGGCCGACGCGAAGATGTTGTCCTGGGCGAGCCGGATTCGGTGACACGCATCCATGCGGAGCAGATCGGCGTGCGGCGAATCGCCGAGGCGCTTGGAGGCCTCGTGCAGGCGGGCAAATGCGTCTCGTACCTCGGGGCCGATGACGAGGTAGTCGCAGACCTCGTCGGCCGTCTCGAACCTATCCGTGACCGTCACCGTCGCATCCTACTGCGCCTGCGCGAGGTTACGCACGCCCGGCAGACACCGATGGTGATGAACCAGATGGCGTCGGCCGGTCACTAATGGGAGTCCCCTCGCCGCTTGCCATGGTGGTAGGGTCGCCCGCTCTCCCGACGAGAACCCCGATGTCTGCGAAACGTACCTGGATCATTGCCGAGGTCGGCTCCGTGCACGACGGCTCGTTCGGCAACGCCTGCAAGCTCGTCGAGCTGGCGGCGGCGTGCGGCGCGAACGTGGTCAAGTTCCAAACTCACATCGCCGAGGCCGAGACGCTGAAGACCGCGCCGGCGCCGTCGTACTTCCAGGCCGAACCGCGGTTCGCGTACTTCAAGCGAACCGCGTTCTCGCGCGATCAGTGGCGCGAGCTCGTGAAGATCGCGCGCGCCAATGGCCTCCTGTTCTCGTCGTCGCCATTCGCGATCGAGGCCGTCGACCTGCTCGAGGAGGTCGGCGTCGACATCTACAAGATCGCGTCCGGCGAGGTGACGAACACGCCGCTCCTCGAGCGGGTCGCGCAGACGAAGTGCTCGGTCGTGCTGTCGTCGGGGATGAGCAACTGGGCCGAGCTCGACCGCGCGGTCGAGGCGCTCCGCCCGTGCGGCGATCTGACCGTCATGCAGTGCACCTCGGCGTACCCGTGTCCGGTCGAGAAGGCCGGCATCAACGTGATCGAGGAGATCGCGAACCGCTACGGCGTGCCGACCGGGTTCTCGGATCACACGCAAGGCTTTGCCGCGTCGATCACCGCGATCGCGCGCGGCGCGACGGTCATCGAGAAACACATCACGTTCTCTCAGAAGATGTACGGGTCCGACGCGCAGTTCGCGATGGAACCGCCCGAGTTCACGCGCTACTGCAGCGAGATGAAGGATGCCTGGCGTATCCTCGACAACCCCGTCGACAAGTCGGATGCGACCGCGTTCCAGGGCATGAAGCAGGTGTTCGAGAAGAGCATCGTCACCGCGACGACCGTCACCGCCGGCCAGGTGCTGTCGCGCGAGTTGCTCGCGTTCAAGAAGCCGGGCACCGGCATCCGCGCCGACAAGCTCGAGTCCGTCCTCGGCAAGAAGGTCGTGCGCGACCTGCCCGCCGATCACATGCTCAGCGCCGAGGACATCGCGTGAAGCGCAAGGTCTGCATCGTCATCGGTTCGCGTGCGAACTACAGCAGCATCCAGTCGGCGATGGCCGCGATCCAGCGTCATCCCGAGCTCGAGCTCCAGGTGATCGCCGGCGCCTCGGCGATCCTCGACCGCTACGGCACCGTCGCCGATCTCATCGAGAAGGACGGCTTCGAGATCGCCGCGCGCGTATTCATGCTGATCGAGGGCGAGACCCTGACGACGATGGCGAAGTCGACGGGCCTCGGTCTGCTCGAGCTGCCGACGATCTTCGACCGCCTGCGGCCCGACATCGTGCTCACCGTCGGCGATCGATTCGAGACGATGGCGACGACGCTGTCGGCCGCGTACATGAACATCCCGATCGCGCACACGATGGGCGGCGAGGTCAGCGGCACGATCGACGAGAGCATCCGCCACGCGGTCACGAAGTTCGCGCACATCCACTTCCCGGCGAGCGAGGACGCACGCGACCGCATCGTCCAGCTCGGCGAGCGCCCCGAGGACGTCTACCTGGTCGGCTGTCCGCGCATCGACTCGGTCGCCGGCATCCTCGCGAACGAGCCTGCGAACGGCCTCGCGCACATGTTCGAGCAGGGCGTCGGCGATCCGATCGATCTCGAGCGGCCGTTCCTGCTCGTCTCGCAGCACCCCGTGACGACCGAGTACGGCGAGGGCGAGAAGCAGATCTGGAGCACGCTCGAAGCGGTCCGCGCGACGGACCTGCCGGCGATCGTGCTGTGGCCCAACGCCGACGCCGGCTCAGACGACATCGCGCGCGGCATCCGCAAGTGGCGCGAGCGTGGCATGGGCAAGAACATGCACTTCTTCAAGAACCTCCCGACGGCGACGTACATCCGCCTGATGTCGCGCACCGCGTGCCTCGTCGGCAACTCGTCGAGCGGCGTGCGCGAGGGCGCGTTCATCGGCACGCCGGTCGTCAACATCGGGAGCCGCCAGGACGGGCGCCGTCGCGGTCACAACCTGATCGACGTGCCCCACGCGAAGGACGCCGTGCTCGAGGCGTTGACGAAGCAGATCGCGCACGGCCGCTACACGTCGGACCCGATCTACGGCGACGGCAAGGCCGGCGATCGGATCGCCGACGTCCTCGCGACGAAGACCGACATCAAGATCCAGAAACGCATCACGTATTGAGGCACCTTGAACGTCCTCGGACTCATCACGGCACGAGGTGGTTCCAAGGGTATCCCGCGCAAGAACCTCGCGGCGTGCGGTGGACGCCCGCTGCTCGCGTGGACCTGCGAGGCGGCGACCGAGGCGACGTGCATCACCCGCACGGTGATCTCGACCGATGACCGCGAGATCGCCGAGTACGCGGTCTCGCAGGGCTGCGAGGCGCCGTTCCTGCGGCCGCCGGAGCTCGGCAGCGACACCGCGAAGTCGATCGACGTCGCGAAGCACGCGGTCGAGTGGCTCCAGGCGCGCGAGTGGTGGACGACCGACGTCGTCGTCCTCCTGCAGCCGACGTCGCCGATGCGGACGGCGCGGCACATCGACGAGGCATTCGGCAAGCTCGACGAGGCAGCAGATGCGGTTGTCTCCGTCGTCGAGGTCCCGCATCGCTTCAAGCCGTGGGCGGTGCTCGCACTCGAGGCCGACGAGCTTCGCGAGCACGTCACCGGCGATCTGCCGTTCGATCGGTCTCGCCGCCAGGGTCAGCCGACGCTCTACGCGCGTAACGGGCCGGCGATCGTCGTCACGAAGGCCGGCGTGATCCGCGGCGGCTCGTTCTACGGCGACCATTGCCGTCCGTACGAGATGTCGGCGATCGACTCGGTCGACATCGACGACCGCGACGATCTCGACTACGCGGACTTCTTGCTCCGTCGCCGCGAGGCGCGAAAGGCCAGGCCCTGATGTGCGGCATCGCCGCGATCCTCGGCCGCGCTGCCTCGCGCGAGCGCGCCGGGCGAATGAGCGATGCGATCGCGCACCGCGGCCCCGACGACGCCGGCTTCCTCGTCGAGCCCGGCGTCGCGCTCGCGCACCGTCGGCTCAGCATCCTCGATCTGTCGGCGGCGGGCCATCAGCCGATGGTCAGCCGCGACGGCCGCTATCACCTGATCTTCAACGGCGAGATCTTCAACTACCGCGAGATCGCGGCGCGCCTGGCCGTGCCGTGGCGCAGCGGCTCGGACACCGAGGTGCTCCTCGAGGCGTTCGCCGCGTGGGGACCGGCGTGCCTCGACGAGCTCGTCGGGATGTTCGCGTTCGCGATCTGGGACTCGCGCGAGGAGCGCCTGTTCTGCGCGCGCGACCGGCTCGGCATCAAGCCGCTCTACTACGCGCGGCTCGACGACGGCTGGGCGCTCGGCTCGGAGATCGGCGCGCTCGTCGCGGCCGGCGTTCCCGCAGCGCCCGACGACCGCGTGATCTTCGACTTCCTCGCGCGCGACTTCTACGAGCACACCGACGACACGTTCTTCCGCGGCGTTCGCAAGCTGCCGCCGGGGCACTGGATGTGGCTCGCCGACTCGCGCGAGCCCGAGCCGCAGCGCTACTGGGATCTCGCGGCGGACGTGGCGAAGATCCAGGTCCCCGGCGAGCGCGCGGCGCGCGGCGAGGAGCTCGTCGCACGGATGAGCGATGCAGTCCGGATCGCGCTGCGCAGCGACGTGCCCATCGGCATCACGCTGTCGGGCGGCCTCGACTCGGCGGTGCTGCTGTCGCTCGTCGATCGCGAGCGCCCCGACAAGATCGCCGCGTTCTCGTTCGACTTCGCCGAGGAGCAGTACAGCGAGCGGCCGTGGGTCGCGGCGATGGCGGAGCACACCGGTCACGCGGCGACGTTTCGCACGGTGACGCCCGTCGATTTCGTCGAGAGTCTCGACCGGATCCTCGCGCAGCAGGGCGAGCCACACGCCGGCGCGCCGATCACCGCGTACACGCTCTGCTTCGAGGCGCTCCGCGAGGCAGGCGTGATCGTCGTGATGGACGGCACCGGCATCGACGAGGGTCTCGCCGGCTACGCGCGGTTTCGCCCAGCGCTGTGGGCGGACCTCGCCGCGGCGGGCAGGACCGCCGAGCTCGAGGTGGAGCTGACCGCCGCCGGGACGACGCTCGCGCAGGCGACGCCGGCGATGAGCGCGGCCGCGAGCGAGCACGGCGATATCGGCCGCGGCCAGGACCTCACCGCGAGCGTCCGCCCCGACTGCATCGCGAACGACCTCGCCGCGCTCGCGCCGCCGCTGCCGCGGTTCGAGCGGCCGTTCCCCGACGCGCTCCGAAACCTCATGTATCGCGAGCTGCGGTACACGAAGCTGCCGCGCGCGCTGCGGTTTCGCGACCGGCTCAGCATGGCGTACGGCACCGAGCTGCGGCCGCCGTTCCTCGATCACCGCCTGCTCGCGTACATGTTCGCGCTGCCCGCCGAGGATCGGATCCACCGCGGCGTCACGAAGGCGCTCCTGCGCGACGCCGCCGCGCGCCTCCTGCCGGACGCCGTGCGACTCGCGTCGAAGCGGTCGGTGCAGACGCCGCAACGCGAGTGGTTTCGCGGCCCGCTCGCGGCGTGGATCCGCGACCAGATCGATCGCGATGCATTCTGGCGGCGCGGCTGGGTCGCGCGCGCGCCCGCGCTCGCGGCGCTCGATCGGTTCGTCGGCGGCGAGGGCGACAACTCGTTCTTCATCTGGCAGTGGCTAGCGCTCGCGCGCTGGTCGGCGACAACTCTGGAGGCCTCGTGACGAAGATCCTGAAGTTCGGCAAGTCGAGCGAATCCCTTCTCGGCATCAAGAAGAGCTTCTTCGAGCAGAACGACGCGTTTCTCGCGTACCAGCGCAAGATCGCCGCGCTCTACATCCAGCAGCCGCGCCGCGAGGCGTGCATGTGCTGCGCGGGACCGATCGAGGGCCTTCGCTTCACGAAGCAGACGATCGAGTACATCCTGTGCGCGCGCTGCGGCCACCTGAACGGCGCCTACGTCGACACCGACGCGTTCGGCGCCGCCGTCTACACGTCGTCGGGCGACTCCGAGTACGGCTCGCTGTTCTACACCGAGCAGGACAAGGTCGCGTTCGAGCGCCGGCGCGATGCGATCTACACGCCGAAGGTCGACTTCCTCGTCGCATCGCTCGCCGAGCTCGGCGAGAAGCCAGTCGGGCTGTCGTACTGCGACGTCGGCGCGGGCTCGGGCTACCTCGTCGCGGCGCTCCACCATCGCGGGCTCGCGCGGTCGAGCGGCTACGAGATCAGCGCGTCGCAGGTGACGTTCGGCAACCAGATGATCGGCACGCCCGCGCTCCAGACGATCGCTCCCGACGACAGCGAGAAGATCGTGTCGACGACGAAGCACGACGTGCTCGCGCTGATCGGCACGCTCGAGCACCTGCAGCGGCCGCGCGACTTCCTGCGCGCCGTGACGTCGAATCCGCACGTGAAGTACCTGATGATCTCGGTGCCGCTGTACTCGCCGACGGTGTTCCTCGAGATGGTGTTCCCCGAGGTCATGCAGCGCCAGCTCGCCGGCGGCCACACGCACCTCTATTCGCGAGCGTCGCTCGAGTACATGGCGAAGGAATTCGGCATCGCGCCGGTCGCCGAGTGGTGGTTCGGCACCGACCTCGTCGATCTGTATCGCGACGTGATCGTCCGGATGCAGGCGAATCCCGAGACCGCGCCGATGGCGGATGCGTGGACGCAGATGTTCGCGCCGATGATCGACGACATGCAGCTCGTGATGGACAAGCGCATGCTGTCGTCGGAAGTCCACGTGATCTACAAAGTGCACTGAATGGCGAGCGTGCTCGCAAAGGTCTACGACCGCGTCGTCGACCAGCGCACCGGATCCGGCTGGCGGATCCCGTCGCTCGACGGCCTGCGCGGCGTCGCGGCGACGATGGTGCTCGTCGCGCACACGCGTCAGGCGGTCGTGTCCGACGACTCGCTGGCATGGGCGCCGATCGAGCGCGGCGGCCTCGGCGGCGTGATCCTGTTCTTCGCGCTCTCGGGCTTCTTGCTCTACCTGCCGTGGCTGCGCTCCGACGTCGAGGGCAAGGCGCCGCCGCGGTTCAAGCACTACGCGATCCGCCGCTGCCTGCGCATCATGCCGGCGTACTACTTCTCGGTGATGGCGCTTGCCGTCGCGCGCTCGCTCGTCGGCAGCGAGGAGCCTGCCGGGCCGCTCGCGATCGCGCTGCACTTCCTGTTCTTGCCGACGCTGATCGCGCCGCTGCAGACCGTGTACTGGACGCTGCAGGTCGAGGAGTTCTTCTACTGGCTCCTGCCGGCGCTGCACCGGATCGTCCAGAAGCTCGGCGCCGTGCGACTCGTGCTGCTCGCGACGGCGGTCAGTGTGATCTGGGCCGCGATCGGGTTCGCGACGATCGCGCCGGCGCACCGCCACCTGTGGCTCGAGGAGACACCGTTCTTCCTGCCGGCGTTCGCCCTCGGCATCCTGACCGCGGTGCTGTGGAAGAAGCCCGGTCTCTCCGGCCGGACGCTCGTGCTGCTGGGCACGGGGGCGTACATCGCGATGACACCGCTCGCACTGTACGTGACCCGTGTTACCGAACCGTCGCAGGTGATTCCGATCACCGAAGTCCTGATCGCGCCGGCTGCCTCGGCGGTCGTCCTGGGCGTCGCCCGTGGTGGCGCCCGCTTCCTCGAGCACCCCGCCATGCGCTTCCTCGGCGCGATCTCGTTCAGCATGTACCTGTGGCACATGGTGGTGCTGCGCTGGGCGCCCTGCCCGGACTTCATCGCGACCTCGTTTGGCCTGCGCGTGATCTATACGTTTTGCCTCACGGTCCCCGTGGCGCTCGGCAGTTACCTCCTCGTGGAACGGCCTTTCCTCATGTTGAGGCCCCAGACTCACTCGCAGACTTGATAACCTCTGCGCGTGGTGAGGTGGCTGCTCCCGGGACTCCTGGTGGCCGGATGCCAGTTCGAGCATGGCGACACCCCGGGTGCGCCCGCCGATGCTGTCGATAGCCCGCCGTCGATGACCGACGAGGACGGCGACGGCATCCTCGACGACGTCGACAACTGTCCGGCGATGGCGAACGCCGACCAGCTCGATCACGATGGCGACGGCCGCGGCGACGTCTGCGACCACTGTCCTCACCTCAACACGGCCAACGCCGACCCCGATGCCGACGGCGACGGCGTCGGCGACCTCTGCGACCCGCGCCCGAACACCGCCGGCGATCGCCGCGTCTTGTTCGAGGGGTTCACCGCCGGCACGTCGGCGAACAACTGGACGCGCACCGGGCCCGCGCCGTGGTCGGTCTCGAACGGCCGCGTCCAGCAGGCCGATCCGAACACCGGCGATGCGCTGCTCGCGCCGCCGATGCAGATGCAGAAGGTCTACGCGGCGACGAGCTTCAAGGTCGTCGGCTTCCCGGCGACCACCGGCGGGTCGTCGATCGGCATGTGCGTCGGCGCGCTCCCCGGCAACTCGCAGTACTACTGCTGCACGATCAGCGGCGGCGGCATGACGCTGCGCGAGTCGTCGAGCATCGAGCCCGCGCAGGGCACGCTCTGGCAGGGCACGTTTGCCGTCGGCGACAGCGTGCAGATCATCCAGAACCTCTCGACCGGCAACCAGTGCCGCGCGATCCAGGGCTCGATCGATCTGTCGCTGACCGGCAATGTCGGCGGCACGCTGGGCACGGTCGAGCTCTACACCGGCGCCGCCGCGGCGTCGTTCGACTACCTGTTCCTCGTCGAGATCGGCGGCTGAACGATCGCGTCCCACGGGCGCAGCTTCGCGGGGATCCGGCGGCGCATCGCGCCGGTGATCGCGCGCGCGAGCTGCAGCTCGGTGACGAGCGGGACGTGGGCGTCGATCGCGGCGCGCCGGATCTGATAGCCGTCGGGGCGGCCCTGCGCGTCGAACTCGCGCGGAATGTTGACGACGAGATCGACGAGGCCGCGCTCGATCGCCTCGATCGCCGTCGGCCCGGGCTCGTCGACACGCTTGCCGAGGCGCGTGCAGCGGATGCCGACCGCGGCGAGTGCGTCGTAGGTGCCGGCCGTCGCGTACAGCGGCAGCTTCAGCTCGTCGACGATGACCCGCGCCTCGTCGTAGAACGCGTACTTGTCGATCACCGGGCCGAGCGAGAGCAAGACGCCCGTCTGCGGCATGCGGAACCCGGTCGCGGC
Source organism: Pseudomonadota bacterium (assembly GCA_023386455.1). Classification (GTDB taxonomy): domain Bacteria; phylum Myxococcota_A; class Polyangia; order Haliangiales; family Haliangiaceae; genus JABFXX01. The sequence goes on from JAEWJO010000582.1 coordinate 27,698, forward strand.
GAGCGACTCGAGCAGCGCCTCGCCGAAGTCGGCGCCGAAACACGCGACCTCGCCCGTGCTCGCCATCTCGACGCCGAGCATCGGATCGGCGCCGGCGATGCGCGAGAACGAGAACTTCGGTGACTTGACCGCGACGTAGTCGAGATCGAGCAGATCGATCGGCTCGAGGTCGACCGGCGCGCCAAGCATCACGCGCATCGCGGCCTTCGCGAGATCGCGGTTCGTCGCCTTCGACACGAACGGCAGGCTGCGCGACGCGCGCAGGTTGCACTCGATCACCTTCACCGCGTCCGCCTTCGCCAGGAACTGGACGTTGAACGGTCCGGTGATGTGCAGCGCCTTCGCGAGCTGCGCCGCGACCTCGCGGACACGGCGGATCGTCGGCACGAACAGGCGCTGCGGCGGCAGCACGATCGTCGCATCGCCGCTGTGCACGCCGGCGTCCTCGACGTGCTCGGAGATCGCAGCGATCACGATCTCGCCGGCCTTCGCGACCGCATCGACCTCGACCTCGCGCGCGTGGATCTCGAACTTCGAGACGACGACCGGGTGCGCCGGCGAGACCTTCGTCGCGCGTGCGAGGATGTCGGCGAGCTCGCCCGGCGCGTGGGCGACGGTCATCGCCGCGCCGGACAGCACGTAGCTCGGACGCACGAGCACCGGGTAGCCGCCGAGCTGCTCGACGATCTCCTCGGCGCGGCTCGACTCGGTGATGTGCGCCCAGCGCGGCTGGTCGATCCCGAGCCGGTCGAGCAGCGCGCCGAACTTCTTGCGATCCTCGGCGATGTCGATGCTCTCGGCGCTCGTGCCGACGAGCGCGATGCCCTCGCGGTGGAGCGGCAGCGCGAGCCGGTTCGGCAGCTGGCCGCCCATCGCGACGACGACGCCGATCGGCTTCAGCTCGCGGCACAGCTCGACCACGCTCTCGACGGACAGCTCGTCGAACACGAGCACGTCACACTCGTCGTGATCGGTGCTGACGGTCTCGGGATTGTTGTTGACCATCACGACCTCGTAGCCGAGGTCGGCGGCGGCCTTCGCCGCGGTCACACAGCCCCAGTCGAACTCGACGCTCGAGCCGATCCGGTACGGTCCCGAGCCGAGGATCATGAGCCGCGGCTTCGTCGAGGCCGGCACCTCGGAGGCGGACGCGTGGTACGTCGCGTAGACGTAGTTGGTCTCGGTCGGGAACTCGGCCGCGAGCGTGTCGATGCGGGCGAGGTGCGGGCGCAGGCCGAGCGCGGCGCGGCGCTCGCGGACCGCGAGCTCGGTCGTACCGGCGAGCTGGGCGATCCGGCGGTCGGAGAACGCGAGCTGCTTCGCGCGACGGAGCACCGTGTCGTCGAGCGCTCGCAGCGCGACCGCCGTCTCGAGCACACCCTGGATCTCGCCGAGGAACCACGGATCGATTGCCGATAGCTCGGCGACGCGGGCGATCGACGTCCCCGATGCGAGCGCACGCGCGACCGCGAACACGCGCAGCGGCGTCGGGTGCGCGAGCGCGTCGTCGAGATCGGCGGCCTCGTACGCCGACGGATCGAGACCGTCGACGCCGATGTCGAGCATGCGGATGCCCTTCTGCAGCGCCTCGCCGAACGTGCGGCCGATCGCCATCACCTCGCCGACGCTCTTCATCTCGCTCCCGATGCCCGTCGCGGCGCCGCGGAACTTGTCGAGGTCCCAGCGCGGCAGCTTGCACACGACATAGTCGAGCGACGGCTCGAAGAACGCGGTCGTGCAGCCCGTGACGCCGTTCGGGATCTCCGGCAGCGAGTAGCCGAGCGCGATCTTCGCGGCGACGTACGCGAGCGGATAACCGGTCGCCTTGCTCGCGAGCGCCGACGATCGCGAGAGCCGCGCGTTGATCTCGATGACGCGGTAGTCGAACGTCGTCGGATCGACGGCGTACTGGATGTTGCACTCGCCGACGATGCCGAGGTGCCGGACGGTGCGGAGCGCGATGCTGCGCAGCGCCTGGTGCTCGTCCTCGGACAGCGTCTGTGTGGGCGCGACGACGATCGACTCGCCGGTGTGCACGCCCATCGGATCGAAGTTCTCCATGCCGCAGACGGCGATGCAGTTGTCGCTCGCGTCGCGCACGATCTCGTACTCGATCTCCTTCCACCCGCGCAGGCACTCCTCGACGAGGACCTGCCGCGTGCCGGCGGCGAACGCACGGCGCAGCGCGGCGTCGAGCTTGTCCTCGCGATCGACGATGCCGCTGCCCATGCCGCCGAGCGCGAACCCACCGCGCAGCATCACCGGGAAGCCGAGCGTCCCCGCCGCATCGCGCGCCTCGTGTTCGGACGTGCACGCGCGGCTGGTCGCGGTCTTCACGCCGATCTCGCGCAGGCGCTCGATGAACAGGCTGCGGTCCTCGGTGTCGCGGATCGCGCGCACCGGCGTGCCGAGCACGCGGACGCCGAGTCGCTCGAGCGTGCCGTCGCCGTCGAGCGCGAGGCCGGTATCGAGCGCGGTCTGGCCGCCGAACGACAGCAGGATCGCGTCGCAGCTCTCCTGCTCGAGGATGCGCGCGACGTTGCCGGCCGTGATCGCGACGAAGTAGATCCGGTCGGCGAGCCCCTCGCTGGTCTGGATCGTCGCGATGTTCGGATTGACGAGGACGGTCTCGACGCCCTCCTCCTTCAACGCCTTGATCGCCTGCGAGCCGGAGTAGTCGAACTCGCCGGCCTGGCCGATCTGCAGCGCGCCGGAGCCGAGCACGAGGACGCGGCGCGGCTTCATCGCCGTCCCTCGCGAACGAGCGCGACGAAGTCGTCGAACAGGTACGCCGCGTCGTCGGGGCCGGGATGCGACTCGGGATGGAACTGCACGCCGAAGTGCGGCCTGCTCGTCGAGCGCACGCCCTCGTTCGTGCGGTCGTTCGTGTTGACGAACCATGGCTCCCAGCCCGCGGGCAGTGACCCGTCGACGACGGCATAGCCGTGGTTCTGGCTCGTGATGTAGCAGCGCTTCGTCGCGAGGTCCTGCACCGGCTGGTTCACGCCGCGGTGGCCGTACGGCAGCTTCGCGGTGTCGCCGCCTGCGGCGAGTGCGAGGATCTGGCTGCCGAGGCAGATGCCGAAGATCGGCCGCGCGTACGACGCGAGCAGCGCCCGCACGTCCTCGACGAGCCCGGTGAGGTGCTTGGGATCGCCGGGGCCGCTTCCGATCACGATGCCGTCGCACTCGCGCGCGAGCCTGGCGAGATCCGCGGTGAACGGCGCGCGCACGACCGAGACGTCGCGTGCGAGGAGCGAGCGCACGACGTTGTCCTTCGCCCCCGCATCGATCACGAGCACGACGCAGTCTCCGCGGTCGTAGCGGACGACCTGCGCGGGAGCCACGAGCGCGCCGATCGTCGTCATGTCGAGCTCGACGGTGTGCGCCGCCGGATCCTCGACGGGCACGATCCGGCCGCGCATCGTGCCGTGCGCCCGCAGGTGGATCGTCAGCGCGCGCGTGTCGACGCCGGCGATGCCCGGGATGCCCTCGGCCGCGAGCCACTGCGACAGCGAGCGCACGCCCTGATGATGGCTGTGCCGCGCGATCGGGTTCTGCGTGATCAGCGCCTGGACCTGGATGCGATCCGACTCGTACGGACCGTCGAGCGTGCCCGCGGCGCGCGGGGCCGGCACGCCGTAGCCGCCGGGCATCGGATAGGTCAACGCGAGGATCTGGCCGCGAAACGACGGATCGGTCAGCGACTCGACGTAGCCCGTCATCGCGGTCGAGAACACGACCTCGCCGGCGACCGCACCAGCGGCACCGAACCCTTCTCCGGCAAACCGGCTTCCGTCGTCGAGGCAGAGCTCGACGCGGCTCACTTCGTGATCCGGACGTTCCCGAGGTAGAGCACCTCGAGCGCGCACGTGTAGAACGTGCGGAGCGCGTCCTCCGGCGAGCAGACGATCGGCTCGCCGTTGAGGTTGAAGCTCGTGTTGAGGACGATCGGTACGCCGGTGAGCTTCTCGAACGCCTCGATCAGCTGGTGGTAGCGCGGCGCCGAGTCGCGATCGACGGTCTGCAGCCGACCCGAGCCGTCGACGTGGACGACCGACGGCACGGCCTCGCGCTTCTCGGGACGGAACATCAGCACGCGCTCCATGAACGGCACCTTCGTGCCGGGCGCGCACTCGAACCACTCGTGCGTCTTCTCGGCGAGGATCGCCGGCGCGAACGGCCGGAATGCCTCGCGGAACTTGATCGCCGCGTTGACGATGTCCTTGCCGTCCTTGCGGCGCGGGTCGAGCAGGATCGACCGATTGCCGAGCGCGCGCTGGCCGAACTCCATCCGGCCCTGGAACCAGCCGATGATCTTGCCGTCGACGAGATCCTTCGCCGCGGCGCGCGCGGGATCGTCGACGACCGTCGCCGACGAGATCTTGAAGCGGCGCGCGACGTCGAGGCACTGCGCGTCGCTGTACTCCGGGCCCCAGTAGTTGTGGCGGATCGCCTCGGGGTTGCGCTTGCCGGTGCGCTGCGCGTCGAGCCACAGCGCCGCACCGACCGCGGTGCCCGAGTCGTCGGGCGCGCTGCCGATGTACACGTGCTTGAACGGCGTCACCTCGTCGATCTTGCCGTTGTAGACGCTGTTCATGAAGCAGCCGCCGGCGACGACGAGGTTGTCGACGCCGGTGCGCGCGTGCAGGCGCTTCATGATCTCGGTGACCGACTCCTCGAACACGCGCTGCATCGCCGCGGCGATCTTCTCGTGGCGCTCGGTCAGTGGCTCGTTGCGCTTGCGCACGCCGCCGAGCTTCTTCGCGAGCTTGTCGCTGTACATCCGGCGATCGAAGAAGTTGTGGTACTCGAAGTGGTCGAGCGCCATCTCGAACGTGCCGTCGTCGGCGACCTCGATCAGCGACTTCAGGACCGGGTAGTACTCGTTGTCGCCGCTGGCGTACGACGCGAGCGCCATCACCTTCCACTCGTCGCCGTCGGGCTTGAAGCCGAGCAGCTGCGTGATCGTCCCGTAGAACAGGCCGAGCGAGTGCGGGAACTTCACCTCGGCGAGCTTCTCGACCTTCGTGCCGTGACCGACCGCGAGCAGGCTCGTCTGCTTCTCGGCGCGGCCGTCGAGCACGAGGATCGCGGCGTGCTCGTACGGGCTGCCGTACAGCGCCTTGCCGACGTGCGCGTCGTAGTGGTTGATGAACGTGATCGGCGGCGCGCCGTGCGCCGCGCCCTTCATCGTGATCTCGTCGGTCGCGCCGGTGCCGAGCAGCTGCATGATCCGCGCGGGGACCTGCGACAGGTGCTCGGTCCGCCAGCGGCGCGCGGACAGGTAGCCGCCCGGAATCGTCTCGAGCTCGATGCCCGGGTTCCACGCGATCGCGATCTCGTCGATGTCGCTCCACGCGAGCCCGCCGAGCTCGAGGCACTTCTGGATCGCGAGCGACGGGAACACCCGACTCTGCTTCACGCGATCGAGGCGCTCCTCGGGGATCGCGGCGATGACCTTGCCGTCGCGCACCAGCGCCGCCGAACAGATCAACACGTCATGACAGATGCCGAGGACGTTCATCGCGGGTCCTGCGAATACCACACCTTCGGTTGCCGGGACCCGCCGGTTCGTTCATCGTGACCCCGCACGTGCAATTCCGCACGTTTGCGCAGATGAACTTTTTTTCGCGCGAAGCGACTGATACTCCTGCGCACGCGCCCGTTCGGCTGCTTCAATGACGTTCAATTCGGCCGTCTTCTTCGCGTTCCTGGCGGTGTTCCTGCCCGGCTACTTCGCGATCCGGTCGTGGGGCGGACGGAAGCTGTGGCTGCTCGGCGGCGGCATCGTGTTCTACGGCTGGTTCAACCCGGCCTACCTCGGGCTCGTCTTCCTCTCGACGACGATCGACTTCTACTGCGTCCGGGAGATGGCGCGTCCGGGCGCCGACGCGAGGCGGCGCAAGCTCGCGGTGACCGCGAGCATCGTGTCGAACCTCACGATCCTCGGCACGTTCAAGTACTTCGACTTCTTCATCGGGAACGTCACGGCGGTGCTCGATGCCGCCGGCCTCTCGGTCGCGACCCCCGTGCTCGGTCTCGTCCTGCCGATCGGCATCTCGTTCTACTCGTTCGAGGCGATCAGCTACGCGGTCGACGTCTATCAGAGAAAGACCGAGCCGGCGCGCTCGTACCTCGACCTGCTCCTGTTCATCACGTTCTTCCCGCACCTCGTCGCCGGTCCGATCGTCCGCGCGCGCGACTTCCTGCCGCAGCTCGAGACCCCACGCCGCATCACGACCGAGCACGTCGCGACCGCGATCCAGTGGATCGTGATCGGCTACTTCATGAAGATCGGCGTCGCCGACAACCTGTCGTCGTCGGTCGAACGGGTCTACGCGGCGCCGCACACCGCCTCGACGACCGAGGCCTGGCTCGGCACGCTCTACTTCGCGTTCCAGATCTTCTGTGACTTCGCCGGCTACACGCTGATCGCACGCGGCCTCGCGAGGCTCGTCGGCTTCGAGCTGACGTCGAACTTCGAGCACCCGTACATCGCGCGCGGGTTCTCCGACTTCTGGAAGCGCTGGCACATCTCGCTCTCGAGCTGGCTGCGCGACTACCTCTACATCCCGCTCGGCGGCAATCGCGGCTCGCGGCTGTTCACGTATCGCAACCTCATGCTGACGATGCTGCTCGGCGGCCTGTGGCACGGCGCCGCGTGGACGTTCGTCGCGTGGGGGGCGCTGCACGGCATCTTCCTCGTCGTCGAGCACGCCCTGCGCGGGCCACGTCGCGAACCGCCGCCGCCGTCGTTCGTCCGCGACGTCGTGCAGATCGTGGTCACGTTCCTGCTCGTGCTCGTCGCGTGGGTGTTCTTCCGCGCGGGATCGATCCACGACGCGTTCACGGTGCTGCACGCGATGTTCTGGGTTCCCGGCTGGCACCTCACGATGCCGGCAAAGACGATGCTGAAGGACATCGTCTGGCTGCTGCCGATGCTCGTCTACTACGCGCACGCCTACGTCCGCGAGCGCGGCATGGTCGTCGCGATCTCTCCGATCCCGCGCGGGGTCGCCCTCGGTGTCCTCGCGTTCTTCACCCTCGTCTGTCGCGAAGTCTCGGATGCATTCATCTACTTCCAGTTCTGATCGACGCTACCTCGTAGCGTTCGCGCTGACGTTCCTCGCGCTCGTCGGAGCGTGGGAGCTCGTCCTGCGCTCGCGCGCCGGCGCGACGATCGAGTTCGCGCTGCAGCGGCCGAAGATGGAGGTCACGCAGGGAACCGGCGAGACGTGGGTCGTGTTCGGCAACTGCCTCGTGATGACCGGCATCTCGCCGAAGCTGCTCGGCGACGAGCTCGGCGCCGGCAATCGCACGATCTTCAACATCGCGGCGCACGAGCAGAGCCCGATCGCGTTCTTCGAGTACCTGCGCCGCAACAAGCAGTATCCCGACGTCGTCGTCGCGAACGTGTCGAGCTGGATCAACGGCACGAACTTCGAGCAGGAAGCCGACCTCGTGATGCAGAGCGATCCGCTGTCGCTCGCGACCGCGACGCGCGCGCAGGCCAAGCCGAACACGCAGTCGTATCGCGAGAGCGGCGCGACGACCGGCGAGATCCAGCAGGCGGTCGAGACCGCGATCGCGCGCGTCGTGAACGAGAACGTCCAGGCGCTCGGCCACCGCTATCACCTGTTCGACTACCTCATCTTCCTCGGCACGCTCGCGACGACCGCGAACCTCGACGGCGCGCTCTACCAGCTGCAGATCCAGTCGTGGTTCAAGGTCACGCACAGCGAGACCGATGGCTTTGGCTACCTCGGCGTCCACGTCTCGTATCGCGGCGACTGGCCCGACGGCCTCGACAAGATGGCCGAGCGCTACCTCAAGCGCATGCGGTTCTCGCGGCTCCTGACGGAACGCTACTGGTCGCTGCTCGAGGAGAACGTGCGCGACATGCAGCAGCACGGCACGCGGGTCGTGTTCGTGCGCATGCCCGAGCATCCGGCGATCCGCGCGTTCAACAACGAGACCTACGACCTGCCGAAGAAGCTCGACGACCTCGCGGCGCGCCTCGGCACACCGGTGCTCGATCTCTCGACGCTCGGTCCCGCCGACGGCGTGCACCTGTTCGACTCGGTGCACCCCGATGCCGACGCGGCGACCGTGATCACGAAGCGGATCGCGGCGTGGCTGCGCGAGCGGAAGCTGACCGCCCGCGCGCTCGAGTGATCAGCGAGACGCCTCGTAGAACGAGTACGTCGAGCCACCGCGGTTGCTCACGAAGATGCAGTGGCGGCCGTCGGGCGAGACCCAGAGGTCGCCTTCCTCGGACGGCGTGTTGAGCTCGGCGATCGCCATCGGTGCGCCGAACGTGCCCGTCGCCGATGCTCGCGTCGCGTAATAGAGATCGCCGCTCGTGCCGGGATTCGCGTCCCAGAACAGCGTGAGCTTGTCGGCAGACAGCATCGGGCTGTTCTCGCTCGCGATCGTGTTCACCGGCGTGATCGCGGTCGCCGCGCCGAACGGGACGGTCTTGCTCGCGCGCGTCGCGATGAACAGGTCGGGATTGCCGCCGTCGCGCACCGAGCTGAGCACGAGCGCGAGACCGTCGTCGGTCACCGACGGGCCTGCATCGTCCTGCGGCGAGCTGACCTCGTCGTCGATCACGGGCACGCCGAACGGATCCGACTTGCTCGCGCGCGTCGCGACGAACACGCTCTGGTTCGCGCCGGTGCGATCGCTCGAGAAGTAGATCGTGAGGCCGTCGCCGGAGATGTGCGGACCGGTCTCGTACGAGGTCGTGCCCGACAGCTCGGTCAGCTTCGTCGGCGTCCCGAACGGCGCGGTCGGCGACGTGCGATGCGCCGTGTAGATGTCGCCATCGCGGTTGAAGTAGAGGTCGAGCAGATCGGCGGTCAGCGATGGATCGTCGTCGATGCCGACGCCAGGCATCAGCGTCACCGCCATCGGCGTGCCGAACGTCGTGCTCGGTGGCGTGTCGGCCGAGACGCTGTCCCCGGATGGCGCGTCGACGCCTCCGCTGCCCTTGCCGTCGCCACAACCCACGAGCGCGAGGCCCGCGATGACCAATCCAGGGGTGCGTCTCACCCGCTCACCCTAACACCAGGATTTCGGAGGAGCCAATCTATGAGATGAAGATCACAGGTGTTTCGGGTTCGCGACTTTGCTTGGTTACGCCGTCGATCTCGGCTACAAGTTCGGTCCGCGCTGATGAACCTACAGGGCCGGCGCGGCGACTAAGTACGGAAGACCAGTGGACGTCGAAGGCAAAGACACCGGCGAGGAGGAGCAGCTCCTCAACTTCGACTTCAAGCGTTATGTCGATGGCCTGCGGCGTTACGCCTGGGCCGTCCTCGCGATCTGTGCGCTCGCGATCACGGCGGCGGTCATCTACACGCAGCGCCAGCCGAAGGTCTACGAGGCGACCGCCTCGGTCCAGATCGAGCCGCGCCTACCCGACCTGCTCGGCCAGCGCGAAGAGGTGCTGACCCGCGCGAGCGTCGGCGGCACCAACGACTACTACATGCAGCAGCAGCAGGTGCTGAGCAGCTACAGCCTGATCCGACAGACCGTCGAGCAGAACCGGCTGTACACGACGCTGCTCACCGAGCAGGACCGCTCCGGCCGCAAGACCGACGACGTGATCCAGGACGCGACGAAGCGGCTGCAGAAGAAGCTCTCGATCAAGTACCCGGATCAGAACCGCATCATGTACGTCGTGGTTCGCAACCACAGCCCGCAGCTCGCCGCGGACATCGCGAACGCGCACATCGCGACGTATCTCGATTACTCCAAGGGCCTGCTCTCGATGGACACGAAGCAGGCGAGCGGCGCGCTGTCGACCGAGTTCGACGACGCCGAGACGAAGCTCCGCGAGGCCGAGTCGGCACTGTTCAAGTTCCAGAAGGACAACGACCTGCTCGCCGTGACGCTCGAGGAGCGCCAGAGCATCGTGTCGTCGGGCATCACCGCGTACTCGCAGAAGTACAACGAGGTCCACGGCCAGCGCCTCGAGCTCACCGCGAAGCTCGACCGCATGCGCAAGGCCGCCGACGGCAACGTGCTCGAGTCGCCGATCCTGCTGATGGGCGACAACACGTCGTTCGACGCACTGCGCGCGCAGTACTACACGGAGCGCAACAAGTTCATCGAGCTCGAGAAGGAGATCGGGCCGAAGAACACGCAGTACCAGATGCAGAAGGCGAAGGTCGACGACCTCTACAACGCGCTGCAGACCGAGGCGAAGCGGATGCTCGCCGGCGTCGAGGAGCAGCTGCACGCCGTCATCGCGACCGAGGTCGCGCTCAAGGCCGAGGTCGATCGCGCGACGAAGGAGTCGCTCGAGCTCGGCCCGAAGGTCGTCGCGTACAACGAGCTGCTCCGCCGCAAGAAGAGCGCGGAGGACCGCTACAACATCCTGCGCAGCCGCCTGTCGACGACCGAGCTCAACGACCGGATGAACCGCAACTTCGACCCGTCGAACGTGCGGCCGCTCGATCCGGCGCTCGTGCCGACGGTGCCGGTGTCGCCGAGCCTGCGCATGAACGTCGCGATCGCCGGCGTGCTATCGCTGTTCCTCGCGCTCGGTCTCGTGTTCCTCGTCGTGTTCCTCGACCGGTCGATCAAGTCGACCGCCGACGCGCAGCAGGTCACCGGCGCGCCGATCCTCGGCATCATCCCGATGCTCGACGAGGCCGACCTCCCGGCCGGCGACGTCAGCGCGCGCGACCTCTACGTGCACCGCCAGCCGGCCTCGGCGATCGCCGAGTGCTGCCGCTCGCTGCGCACGAACATCCTGTTCTCCTCCGCCGATCGCCAGCTGAAGACGATCGTCGTGTCGAGCGCGAACCCGCGCGAGGGCAAGACGACGAGCTGCATCTACCTCGGCACGACGATGGCGCAGAGCGGCCAGAAGGTGCTGCTGATCGACACCGACATGCGCCGTCCTCGCCTGCACGTCTCGCTCGGCGTGCCGCGCAGCACCGGCCTGTCGAACCTGATCGTCGGCGATCGCGACTACGACGAGGTCATCAAGTCGACCGACATCCCGAACCTGTTCGTGCTGCCGTGCGGCCCGCTGCCGCCGAACCCGGCCGAGTTGCTCATGAGCCAGCGGTTCGCGGCGGTGCTCGACGAGCTGACGCGCCGCTTCGACCGCATCATCCTCGACTCGCCGCCGCTGCAGGTCGTCACCGACGCGGTCGTGCTGTCGAAGAAGGCCGACGGCGTCATCCTCGTCGTCCACGCCGGCAAGACGCTGCGCGACGACCTGAAGCGCAGCGAGCGCATGGTCCGCGCCGTCGACGGCAAGATCTTCGGCGTGATCGTCAACGCGATCGAGCCGGATCAGCGCAGCGGCTACTACTACTCGTATTACGGCTACGCCGAGAAGCCGGCGGCCGAGTCTCAGCAGTCGCGCGCGTAGAGCCGTGGGTGCGGTCGACTGGTTCCGCGATCGAGCCGTCCGCAAGGTCGTGAAGTACGGCATCCCGGTCACCATCGGGAAGGCGTTCACGTCGCTCGCCGCGGTCATCACGCTCGCGCTGCTCGCGCGTCACCTGGGGCCGGTGCTGTTCGGCGTGCTCGCGCTGATCCGCACGGTGATCGCGATCGTCGAGAGCTACGCGAACTGCAACACGTGGCAGGCGATCGTGAAGTACGGCACCGAGGCGATCGCCGGCGGCCGCACCGACGACGTCCGCCGGATCATCAAGCTCGGCGTCGTCATCGACGTCGTCACGGCACTGCTCTCCGCGATCGTCGTCGCCGGGCTCGCGTTCGTCGTGCCGTCGGCGTTCGACTGGAGCCCGCACGAGTCGATGCTGTGCGTGCTGTACGCGCTGACGATCGCGACGCGCATCGCCGGTGCATCCGATGGCGTGTTCCGGATCTGCGATGCGTATCGCGCGCAGGCGATCATCAGCGGAGTCGCCGCCGCGGTGATGACCGCCGCGGTCGCGATCGCGGTCGCGCTCGACATGTCGTTCGACGGCTGCGTCGTCGCGCTCGTCATCGGCGAGGTCGCCGGCAACATCATGATCGCGGCGTGCTCGCAGTGGGTCGCCCGGCAGGCTGGCTACGGCGGCTGGTCGAAGGTGTCGCTGCAGGGCATCCGCGCGCGGTTCTCGGGCATCGTCCACTTCCTCGTCGCGACGAACGCACAGCTCACGGTCAAGAAGACGCACGCCGAGCTCGACATGGTCGTCGTCGGCGCGATGCTCGGAAAGCTGCCGTCGGGTCTGTTCCGCGTCGTGAAGCAGCTCGGGACGATTCCCGGCAAGATCTTCATGCCGTTCGAGCAGGTGCTGTTCACGGAGCTCGCCCGGTGCGCCGCGACCGCCGACTACGCGGGGTTCGCGCGTCTCCTCCGCCGCACCGCGGGCATGGCGCTGATCGGCTCGCTCGTCGTGTGGGCCGTCGCCGCGGTCGCCGCGGAGCCGCTCGTCACGCTCGTCGCCGGCGAGGAGTTCCGCGGCGCCGCCGAGGCATTTCGCTGGTACCTGCTCGCGATGGTGCTCAATGTCGCGAACGCCCCGGTCCAGCGCGCGATGATCGCGCTCGGCCGCCCGGCGACGCTGTTCGCGTTCGATCTCGCGACGCTCGTCGTCCTCGTCGGGCTCATGATCGCGATGACGTGGCAGTGGGGACTCGTCGGCGTCGCGCTCGCCGTGCTCGTCCACAAGGTCATCCAGATGGCGTGGTCGACGTGGCTCGTCGGCCGGATCATCCGGCAGCGACAGACCGATGCGCCAGCCCCGCCTCCCGAACCAGCGCCGACGTGATGTTGGCGATGTTCTCCTCGTCGAGAACGCCCGGGAAGCTCGTCGCCTGCGCCATGAACCCGGGAGAGCTGCACTGGTGCAGCGCCGAGATCAGCGCGAGCAGCGACTCGCGATCGATGACGTGATTCGTCGTCGCGCGCTTGAACAGGGCGTACCAGCCGTCCTTCGGCGTCTGCCCCGCACGATAGACGTTCGGCAGCATGTTGAAGAACACGTCGCCGAACGTGACGACGGGCTTGTCGAACAGCATGCCCTCCCAGCCCATCGTGCCGGTGATCACCGCGATCACCGACGCGTTCTGGATCAGCGACCACGTGTCCTCCTCGGGACCGAGCAGCCGCACCGCCGGTAGCGCCTTGATCGCCCTGTAGAACTCGAGCGGACGGCGGCCCTTGTTCGTCAGGTGCTCCTTGACGTAGAGGCGGTAGCCCGCGGGCAACACCTTCACCATGTCCTGGAGCAGCGCCAGCTGGTCGACGTACATCGGCGCCTGCACGAGCGTCGAGGCCTCGGGCTGGTAGTGGATCGGATAGAGCACGTACTTCTCGCCGGCGACCGGCTTCTCGAACACGCCCGACAGCTCGGCGGCGGTGTTGCGGGCGATGCGCCGCAGCCGGTTGCGCACGATGCCGAGCGGCGCGGTCGCCGTCGGATCGCGCGGATCGTCGAGGTACCGCTTCGCCGCGAGCCAGCCGCGCCCCGCGTCCGCGAGCTCGATGCCCGGTCGCTTGGCGCGGACGTCCATACCGGTCGGCCGCTCGGGCCGCTTGCGGAACTTCGCGACGTACGCCTCGGCCTCCTCGCGTTCGGCGGCGCTGAGGCCGCGCTCGCGCAGCGTCGGGTACAGCCGCTCGACGCGCTCGAGGTGCTGGAGACCGGACGAGTACACGGCGAGGCGGTACGGCAGCCTGCCGTGGCCGATGCACCAGAACGGGATGCCGCGCTCGCGGGCGAGGACGAAGTGCACGTAGCTGTGGAAGCACGACACGTCCTCGGAGAACACGAAGTCGGGCTTCACGCGATCGTAGATCGCCGCGACCTCCCTGAGGGCGACCTCGGCCATCCGCATGATCTCGTCGAAGCTGCGGCCGGCGAGCAGGTGACGCTCCGACGCGAGCATGCGCTGGATCGACACGCCGAGCTCGGTCTCGCGGCGCTCGAGCCACGCGAGATCCGGCGGCGGTCCTTCCTCGATCTGCGGGAGCATGTCGCGCGTGAACACCAGCAGCGGGTCGTACTCGACACCGCGGTTCTCGATGCTGCGAACCTGGTTTCTGCCCCACACGAAGCCGCCGAACGAGGTGACGCCGTAGGGCGCGAGACCCTCGGCGATGCGATGGAACAGCTCCTCGTGGACGGAGAAGAAGATGTACGCCTTCATGATGCGATCGCGCGAGTCGGAGCCGGCGGCGGAGGGAGCTTGAGCACGATGTAGAACGCGAGCAGCACCCACAGCTGCGTGCTTCGCAGGCCGTTGTGCGCGAGCGTGTACGCGAGCGTCGGCAGCAGCATCGCGAGCAGGCGCAACGACGAGCCCTGACCGAGCCGGAAGAGGAAGATGAGGAACAGCACGAGGCCGACGATGCCGTAGCTGAACAGCACGGTCGCGAACGACGAGTGCAGCTCGCCGGGGCTGTGCTTCTGGTCCTGGAAGCGCGTGACGTCGCCCTCGCCGGCGCCGACCGCGAGGTGCTCGGCGTGCTTCCAGAGCCGGTCGTAGCCGCGCTCCTCGACGAAGCTCAGCCGCGGATTGCGATCGGTCGAGACGCGGCGCTCGACGGTGCTGATCGCGTCGGCGACCGGTCCACCGAGCGTGGTGAGCCCGACCGCCGCGAGGCTCGCGGCGATGATCACGCGAGGGTTCGCGAACAGCAGCAGGAACAGCAGGATCGCGATGCCGGCGATCGCGGCGCGCGAGCCCGACAGCATCGCGAGGTACGCGCAGCCGGTGAGGCCCGCGCTCGCCTTGAACAGGCCAAACGCGATCCGACGCTGCAGCATCGCGATGATCGACGCTGCGAGCAGCGCGTAGAAGCCGAGCTGGTTCGGGCTGTTGAAGAACAGATTTCCGCGATAGATGCCGGCGCGGTAGAAGAACGACGCCGCGACCTGGAACGCGACGGCCCCGAGCGTCATGTAGAGCGTGAAGCGCAGCAGGTTCTCGCCGTAGCGCTGGTACAGCACGAGCGCGACGAGGAACACCGCGCCGTTGTAGAGGTAGTAGATCGGAAAGATCGCGTACGACTTCAGGATCGTGAAGTTGCCGATCGCGAGCGCCCAGCCGTAGTTGACGAGGCACACCCAGCCGATGAACAGCCCGAGCGAGCGGATCGGCTTCGTGAACGACCTGTGGAGCCGGCCGTTCCAGCCGGCGAGCGCGATCGGCACCATCGGCAACACGAGCAGGTCACCGGGCTGCGGCAGACCGCTCGGCAGCACGTAGAACGGCGTCAGCACGACGAACAGGCACCAGACGAGGAGCGGCGGTTTGGTGAAGATCTCGCGCAGGTACTGCTGGCGCTTCACGACATCACCTGACGGATCGCGTCGATCACGCGCTGGCGCTCGCCGTCCGTCATCCGCGATCCGCTCGGCAGGCAGAGCCCGAGCTCGAACAGGCGATCCGAGACGGCACCGCCGATCGAGCGGACGCCCTCGAAGATCGGCTGGCGATGCATCGGCTTCCACACCGGGCGCGCCTCGATATCGGCGGCCGCGAGGTGATCGAGGATGCGGTCGCGCATCGCCGTGCTCTCGACGAGCGCGCACGTCAGCCAGAACGTCGACACGCAGCCTGACGCCTCGCCCAGGAACGTCCAGCCGAGGTCGCCGAGCGCGGCGCGATACGCGGCGTTCGTCGCGCGACGTGCGGCGACGCGGCGGTCGAGGTCCGCGAGCTGCGCGCGCCCGACGGCGGCGAGCAGGTTCGACATCCGGTAGTTGTAGCCGACCGCCTCGTGCTCGTAGTGACGAGCAGGGCTGCGCGCCTGCGTCGCGAGGTAGCGCGCGCGGTCGATCCACGCCTTGTCGCGGCCGAGCAGCATGCCGCCGCCCGACGTCGTGATGATCTTGTTGCCGTTGAACGACAGGATCGCGAGGTCACCGAGCGAGCCCGCGGGATGGCCGTGGTACGTCGCGCCGAGCGCCTCCGCGGCATCCTCGATGAGGTACACGCCGTGACGGCGGCAGGCGCCGGCGATCACCTCGAGGTCGGCGCAGTGACCGTAGAGGTCGACCGCGATCACCGCCTTCGGCAGCGTCCCCGTGCGGGCCGCGTCGTCGAGCGCCTGCGCGAGCAGCGCCGGATCCATGTTCCAGGTGACAGCCTCGCTGTCGACGAACACCGGCGTCGCCCCGGTGTAGACGACCGCGTTCGCCGTCGCCGCGAACGTCAGCGTCGACAGCCAGACCTCGTCGCCCTTGCCGACCCCGAGCACCTCGAGCGCGAGGTGGAGCGCGCCGGTCCCGCTCGAGCAGGCGAGCGCGTACGGGACCTGGACCTTCGCGCACATCTCGGCCTCGAACGCGTCGACGTGCGGGCCGAGCGGCGCGATCCAGTTCGACTCGAGCGCGTCCTGCAACAGCTGCAGCTCGTTGCCGGCGAGATCGGGAGGCGAGAGGAAGATGCGGGCCACGGCTGCTCAGTTCGGGATGCGCGAGGGCCCGGTGCCCCGGCCGACGCGCTTGTCGTCGGTCGCCTCGGGGAGGATCGACTGGTTGCCCGTGCTCCGCGACGGCTTCTCGAAGCGATACTCGGGCACGAGGTCGGCGATCGTGGCGCGCAGGCGCTCCGCCGTCGTGCCGTCGGCGAGAGAGAGCAGCGCGTCGACGCCGGTGACGACCGCGTCCCACTCCTGCGCGCTGATGCGGCCGATGAAGATCTTCGGATGGCGCGTCTTGTCGGCGCTCTCGGTATCGGTCGAGAGCTCCTCGAACAGCTTCTCGCCGGGGCGCAGACCGCTGAACCTGATCTCGATATCCTCGTCGGGACGCAGGCCCGAGAGCGTGATGAGGTCGCGCGCGAGGTTCACGATCTTCACCGGCTCGCCCATGTCGAGGATGAAGATCTCGCCGCCCTCGCCCATCGCGCCGGCCTGCATGACGAGCTGGCTCGCCTCGGGGATCGTCATGAAGTAGCGGCGCATCTCCGGGTGCGTGACCGTGATCGGGCCGCCCTTCGCGATCTGCTCGCGGAAGATCGGGATCACGCTGCCGGCGGAGCCGAGCACGTTGCCGAACCGCACGATGACGAACCGGCAAGCCGACTTGCGAGCGAACGCCTGAAGATAGATCTCGGCGACGCGCTTCGTCGCGCCCATCACCGACGTCGGGTTGACCGCCTTGTCCGTCGAGATCAGGACGAAGCGCTTCACGCCGTGGCGATCCGACACCTCGGCGACGGCACGCGTGCCGCCGACGTTGTTCTTGATCGCCTCGCCGGGGTTCCACTCCATCATCGGCACGTGCTTGTGCGCGGCGGCGTGGAACACGATCTCTGGCTTCGTCGCCTCGAAGATCTCCTCCATGCGCGGCACGTCGCAGACGTCGGCGACGCGCGGCTCGATCGGGACCTGCGGGAACGCCTGCGTCAGCTCGCGATGGATCTCGAACAGCGCGTTCTCGTAGCGCTCGACGAGCACGAGCTTTGCCGGACCGAACCGGCACACCTGGCGGCACAGCTCCGAGCCGATGCTGCCACCGGCGCCCGTGACGACGACGACGCGGCTGCCGATGCTCGCGCTGACGACATCCTCGTCGAGCTCCACGGGCTCGCGGCCGAGGAGATCCTCGATCGCGACCTCGCGAATGCGCGACAGGTTCACCTTGTCGCCGACGATCTCGTAGATGCCCGGGATGATCTTCGTATCGAGGCGCGCGTCGCGGCACAGCTCCGTGATGCGGCGGATCTGCTGGCCGTGCGCGTTCGCGATCGTGATCAGCGCGCGCGACACGTGCTTGCGCTCGGCGACCACACCGACGGCGCTCGTCGGGCCGAGCACCGGGAGGCCGCCGATCGACATGCCCATCTTTGCGGGATCGTCGTCGAGGAAGCCGACCGGATGGAGGCCGAGATCGGGGCGGTGCAGGATCTCGCGCGCGACCATCACGCCCGCCTGGCCGGCGCCGATCAGCAGCACGCGGTGGCGCTCGTCGCCGGCGATCTGGCGCGCGCGATCGCGAGCCTCGCCGTACACGCGACGCACCGTGCGGATGCCGATGATCGCGATGAAGCCGAACACGAAGTGGATGCACAGCACGCCGAGCGGGATGCCGACGATGCCGACGCCGTACTCGGTGAACGGGCGCGCGAGGCGCACGCCGACGAGCAGCGCGCTCGACGCGGTCAGCGCGCCGAGCACCCGACCGATGTCGCCGATGCCGATGTAGCGCCACGACAGCGTCGGCACGCGAAAGATCGCGAGGCTCGCGTAGTGAAGCGCGATCACGTAGGGCCACGTCGCGAGCAGCACGTGGAGCCACGACGTCGGGATCGCGAACTCGAACCGCACCAGCCACGCGAGCCAGTACGTGATCGAGAGCATCAGGACATCGAGGCCGACCTGCAGGCCGCGATATTTGAGGGTCCTCAACATCGACAGGGATTAGTGGAGCGCGACGCCGTCGTCGTTCATCCCTCAAATCCGCGCCGGAACCAAGCACTACGTACAGGCGAGTTGCACCCGCGCTCGTCGAGGAACCGAGCGCGTACGCACGGTTACGGTGTCTCTCTCAGAAGTAGGGAGAGGCGTAGCCCGGCGGCTCGAGCTCGGGCTCGAACGGCTGGTCCTGGGTCGGGTCGTCGACGATCGGCGGGTGATCGGACGTGTTGTTGCCCGACTCCTGCTTGTACAGCTCCGGCTCGCCGATGCAGCCGACGGCCTCCTCGCGCAGGCGACGGATGCCGTTTGCCTGGCCCTCGTACGTGACGAGCAGCGAGTGGCGGTCATCGGTGTTGCGCGTGAACGACTCGTCGAGCTGCTCCTTCGTGCCGTCGGCGAGGTTCATCTGCGCCTTCAGCTGGACGATGCGATCGTTGACGCAGCTCAGCTTGATGACGTCGCTCTGCTTCTTCGCCTGCTCCTTGAGATAGAGCACGAAGCGCATGTCCTCGTGGATCTGCTTGTCGGCGGCGCCGGCCTTCTTCTGGGCATCGGCGAGCGCGAGCTTGGGAGCCGGCACGTCGACGGTCAGCGTCGCGGAGCCCTCCACGGTCGCGGTGCCCGAGGCAGTCTCGGTGTCCGCAACCGGCGGCGGCACAGCCGAGCCACTTCCCGCGCCCGCCGGAGGAGGCGTCTGCGCGGAGCCGGTGGCGCTCACGAGCGCGAGCACAGGCACGATTTTCGTGAGTGTTCTCATGGGGCTGTGCCTTCGACGACCATACGAAATGTTCCGTACCGGGTCAACCTGGGGTTGGTTGCATCCCTCTCTAGAAACGTTCACCCGGATCTGGCATGAACCACTGGTTGGTGTGGAGTCACCAACCCCGCAATGCGTTTGCTCGTGCTTTTACTCGGGCTTGTCTGTGCTGCCTGCCACGACAACCCGCCTGTGACGTACCCGACGACGGCTCCGTTCGATGAGACGAAGCTGGCGCTGGGCCCGGGCGACAAGCTCGAGCTGACGATCTTCTACGGGACCAAGGAATCGAAGGCGACCTACACGCTCGACGGGTCGGGCCAGATGGAAGTCCAGTTCATCGGGACCGTCGCCGCGGGCACCAAGAACCTGCGCGATGTCCAGGAGGAGATCCGGAGCCGGCTCGCCGACGGATACCTCAAGGATCCGGTCGTCTCGTTGACGGTCGTCGAGATCAACTCGCTGCGCTGCTCGGTGTTCGGCCAGGTGATGCGCAACGGCACCATCAAGTTCACTCCCGGCATGTCGATCGTCGAGGCGATCGCGCAGAGCGGCGGGTTCTCGCCGCTCGCCCGCAAGAACATGGTGAGAG
>JAEWJO010000739.1 GCA_023386455.1 Pseudomonadota bacterium
CGCGCGACCCAGATGCCTACCGGCAGGTCGTCCGCCAGGGCATGCACGATGTCCTGGTCGGATGGTACTTCGTCGCCTTTCGACACCCCACCGCCTGTCATATCACGCGGTCAGTGGCCGTTGCTGCGATGCGACGTCCCGAGGTTGCCGAGCAGGTTCGCGAGGTCGTCGGCGTGCTCCTCCTCGACGGCCAGGATCTCCTCGATCATCCGGCGCGTCGTCGGATCGTCGTTGCCCAGCCAGCGAATGATCTCGGAGTACGTCGCCACCGCGATTCGCTCCGCAACGAGGTCCTCACGGATCATCTCCTCGAGCGTGTCGCCCTCGCTGTACTGGGCGTGGCTGCGCGTCGAGAGGCCGTCGGGGTTGTAGTTCGGGCGGCCGTTCAGCTCGGTGATCCGCTTCGCGACCATGTCCGCATGCCCCTGTTCCTCGTTCGCGTGCTCGAGGAACTCCGCGGCGACCGACTGCGCGTGGATGCCCTGCGCCATGTAGTAGTGGTTGCGGTAGCGCAGCGTGCAAACGATCTCGGTCGCCAGCACCTCGTTGAGGACCTCGATGACCTTCTCGCGGTCCGCGCCGTAGTTCGCGGTGACGGCGCCCTCCTCCATCTTCTCGCGGGCGCGGCGGCGAATCTCCTCGATGTCGGCCTTGAAGCTGTTCATGAACGGCGCAGCTCCAAGATCCGCGCCTCTCCCCGCTCACCCGATCGGTCACTCAACCTTGCGAAATTCCCTCGGAGATACCGCGCGGCGCTGACACACGTGCGCCCTGGCCCGGTAGGATGGAGGCGTCGTGCTGCGCTGGCCGGGTAACTTCCTCCACTTCCTGTTCCTGCTCGTCGTGGTGATCCTCTGCGGCGTCGCGTATGGCCTCGCGCGCCTCGGGCTCGCGCTCTTCGTGTGGGGCCCACGACGCGCCAGCGCTGTCGGCACGCTGCGCGGCTGGATGCTGAAGCAGGCGATGTCGACGCTCGGCGCGACGTTCATCAAGCTCGGCCAGGTCATGTCGACGCGGCCCGACCTGTTCGCGCCCGAGGTGATCGACCAGCTGCGCTCGCTCCAGGACCGCATCCCGCCGTTCTCGTTCCGCAAGGTCAAGACCGTCATCGAGAGCGACTTCGGCAAGCCCCTCTCCGAGCTGTTCACCGAGCTCGACGAGAAGCCGGTCGCCGCCGCATCGGTCGCCCAGGTCCACCGCGCGCGCATGAAGGACGGCGGCCACGAGGTCGCGGTCAAGGTGCTCCGCCCGGGCGTTCGCCGCCAGGTCGAGCGCGACCAGGTCATCCTCATCGCGTTCGCGCGCGTCATCGCGCTCCATCCCGGCTGGCGCCGCTCCGATCCGGTCGGCCACACGCGCCACTTCATCGAGGCCATCCACGATCAGACCGACCTGACGATCGAGGCCGGCAACTACGAGCGGTTCCACGCCAACTTCAAGGGCGACCCTCGCGTCCGCTTCCCGACCGTCTACCCCGCCCTCTGCTCGAGCCGCGTCCTCACGATGGAGTTCATCCGCGGCACGAAGGTCGACGCGCTCCCGCCCGGCACGTATCCCAAGCTCGCCGAGGCGGTCCGCGCGACGTTCTTCAAGATGTGCTTCGACCACGGCTTCGTCCACGCCGACCTCCACCCCGGCAACATGGTCGCGCAGCCGGACGACACGATCGTCGTCTACGACGTCGGCCTCGCGAAGCTCCTGCACGAGGACGTCCTGATCCAGTTCATCGACATGACGAAGTGCATCGCGATGGGCACGCCCGACGACATCGTCACGCACCTCCGGCGCTTCCACACGTACATCGGCGAGATCGACTGGGCCGCGCTGCGCGTCGAGGTCGAGGCGTTCGCGAAGAAGTTCCGCTCGAAGGACACGGCGAAGCTCGAGTACGGCGAGCTGATCGGCGAGATGTTCGCGATCGGCCGCAAGCACAAGGTCCGGCCCGTCACCGACATGATGCTCGTGTTCGTCGCGCTCATCACCGCCCAGGGCATCGGCAAGATGCTCGAGCCCGAGCACAACGTGTTCGGCGCGGTCGCGACGTTCCTGATCCCGATCCTCATGAAGCGCAACGAGAAGGTCCCCGACACCGCCGAGGCCAAGGCGGCACGGGTGACCGCGTAGTCGCTGCCATCGGGGCACCGATAGAATCGTGACAACCGCGCCATCGAGGCTCGGTAGACTCGGTTCGTGCGCTGGGCCTGGTCGATCGTCGTCGTGCTCGCGTGCGCGGCGAGAACCGCGCCGCCGCTCGATCCGCGCGCGACCGTCGCCGAGGACACGGCCGAGGATCCGCCGGTCGGCCGGCTCGCCGGCTCGCTGCCGACGACCGTGCTCGTCCCGCAGCCGCCGTTCGATCCGTCCGAGTACCTGCCCGACTTCCACGACGAGCTCCGCTGGCCGCTCGGCTCGATGAGTCATCCCGCGCTCGAACCGCACTTCGCGATCGCCCAGGCGCTCGCGGATCCCGGCATCGGCTGGATCGAGCTGTGCGGCATCGGCGCGCAGAACCGCCACGGCGGCAACAAGGACCTCCTCGCCTACCTGCGCGGGTGGTGCAGCGCGATCAAGGGTGACATCGACGCGGCCTGCACGAACCTCGTCCCGCTCATCGGCTCGACCACGCGCGGCCTCGACGATGCCGTGAAGGTGGACCTCGCGAACATCCTCGCCACCGAGGACGCCGAACGGGCCGAGCACTGGCTCCATCGCCACCGGATCCACGACATCGAGATCCTCGACCTGCTCGCCGCGAACTACGTCGAGGTCGGCACGGTCGCCGATGCCGTGACGATCAACCGGATGGCGATGGACGCCGACGATCGAGCGTCCGTCGTCACGCGGTGCACCCGGTTGACGCGCCAGATCGCGCTCGTCGGCAACCGCGACACGATCCTGATCGAGGCCCTGAAGCAGATCGCGAGCTCGATCGGGAAGGTCCCCGATCCGACGTGCGCGAAGCTGCTCCACAAGCTCGAGTGCTGGCGCGCCAGCGGCACGATCGCGTGCGAGCCGTACTGGCAGGACGTCGGGATCAGCTCGCAAGCCGCGGTCATGCTCGAGCTGGCCGCAAAGTGGCGGTCCGCGCGGACGTGCGGGGACTGGTGGGAGCTCGCCAACCGGGCGGCGAATATCGAGCCGGTCCCCGGCGCCGACGCGTTCGCGCTCGGCGCGATCGACAACGCGGTCCGGCCCGCCGGGTTCTGCAGCGTGAACACGACGAGCTGGCTCGCGAGCCACGAGGCCTCGTTCGGGATCGCGGGCTCGCCGGACATCGCGGCGCAGTACCGCCGCCTCGTCGAGATGTGCGGGCCTCCACCTCCTCCGCAGCCGCCGCCGCCGCCACCCGGCGCCTGAAATGCTTCGGCCCTGCACCACCGCCGGCTTCGTTTGACGAACGCTCGACCGACGGCGATGCAGGGCCTGACAATCCGCCGGCCCGCCGTGAAGCGGTGACGGGGATGAGACGTGATGGAGAGGAGAGAGAGATGCTCGGCTACTGCACCGCCGCCGGTTTCGTTTGACGAACGCTGGGCCGACGGCGATGCAGAGCCTTGCAAACGTGGGGTTGGCGGCGAGGCACCGCCGCATGGCGTGTCCGTTCAGCAACCGATGGGCCACGCGCGGCGCGCGCCAACTCGCAGGATTCGTTCGGCCCGGCCCGATCGCTGGCGGCAAGTCCAGCCAGCGAACGGCAACCGGACAAGCCATGCAAACTGTCGGATACAGCGGGGATTCCGTTCCGATTTCCGCGCACCGGAGGGAAGGTTTTCAAAAAAGCCGCTCAGCGACGGCCGCGGTGGCGTCCGTTGTGGACGCACGCATAGCCGTCCCAGTGATGTGCGGGCGGACACGCGCGGGCCCGGCCTCCGCCGCGCGCCGGCGCGGTGCGGACCAGGCACGCCGACAGCGACGCGAGCGTCACGAACAGGATCATGATCGAGAAGAGCCTCATCATCCGTCGATCGTAAACGCACGCCTCGGTGCGATGCCACCCGACGGTGTGGGACCACCGATCCATGCGAACTGGCGCACGATCTTTCGTGCGACAAAATCGTGCGCTGAGGCCACCGCTCACGGCCGCGGGACGACCGCCGCGGTCGCGCCCGTCACCTCGTCGACCTTCACGAACCGGCCGACCCGCCGGCGGTACGTCTTCGCGTCGCCATCGACAAAGCGGCCGCCGTCCCAGACGCGCTGCACGACGGTCACGACGTCGTCCGCGAAGCGCAGGTGGTTGTAGCCGTTCGGCTCGCCGCGAAGCCGCGTCGACATGCACGTGCCGGCCTGCACCGAGAGGATCGTGTGCGCCTCGTTGCGCCCCGCGACGCTCGCGACGTGGAGGTGGCCGGTCAGGATGATGTCGACACCGGCCGCCTCGAGGATCGGCAACGCCGCGTCCGCGCCGTCGACGCGATCGCTCTCGTGGCCTTCGGGCACGACGAACGGATGATGGGCGACGAGCACGCGCCACCTCTCGGGATACGCGGAGAACTTGATCGCCGCGCGGGCCGCCTGCGCGTGCGTCACGCGGCCGCCCTTCAGCGCCTTGGTGTTCGTCGTGTCGACCCCACACACCGCGAGGTCGTCGTCCATGAAGCACGGCTCGAGGTCATCGGTGATGTGGAACCGGTAGCGATCGCGTGGCCACATGACGCGCGTCGCGACGTCGTACAGCGGAATGTCGTGGTTGCCGGGCACCGCGAGCCACGGCGATAGCAGCTGGCCGAGCCACAGCTTTGCCGCCTGGAACTGCGCGACGCGGCCGCGCTGCGTGAAGTCACCCGAGAACGCGACGAGCGCCGGCGCCAGCGTGTTCAGCTCCTCGATCAGCGCCGCCGCGATCGTCGAGTCGTGCGCGCCGAAGTGCGCGTCCGAGATGTGCGCGACGAGCTTCTTCGCGGCCGGCGCCCTCGCCTCGTCGGGCGCGCTCGCGCCTCTCGCCCGGATCCGCCGCATGATCATGCTGCCTCCCCTGCCGTGCCCGCGACGGCGACCGGCGCGAACACGCGCAGCGCGCCCGGCCGCGCTCGATAGTGCAGGGGCGGGCTCATCCGCACGACCTCGCCGTCGAGCGCGACCCTCAAGTGGCGCTTGTTCGTCACGATGTCCGCGCGATCGACGGCGTGGACCTCGAAGTCCGGCGGCGTGTCGCGCGAGAAGATCTGGCGCAGCACGAGCCAGAACATCTTCAGCCGGCTCGTCGCGCGAACCGTGTACACGCCGAGCGTCCCGCGGTCGATCCGCTTCCGACTCCCGAGGTTCGTCACGCCGGTCTCGTACTCGTTGTTGCCGACGAACACGAACGGCGTCCTCGCCGAGAACACCTTGCCCGCGAGCCCGATCGCGACATGCAGCAGCGGGAACCGCAACAGGATCCGGATCGCCGCCCGCGCCATCGCGGGCCACTTGCCGCGCTTGTGCGTGCGCCGCTCCACGTCGCGGTGAACGACGGCCTCCGGATACAGCCCGATCGACGAGTTGTTGATGAACACCCGTCCGTTGACCTCACCGACATCGATGCGCGCCGTGTTCCCACTCGCGATCGCTTCGATCGCGGTCTCGAGATCGCGAATGCCGAGGTCCTTGCTGAAGTGATTGAGCGTCCCGAGCG
Organism: Pseudomonadota bacterium; assembly: GCA_023386455.1. GTDB lineage: Bacteria > Myxococcota_A > Polyangia > Haliangiales > Haliangiaceae > JABFXX01. The sequence continues at coordinate 5,615 of JAEWJO010000739.1, forward strand.
GAACCACCCCGAGCACGACATCGGTGTCCACGAGCCCCGCGGCAATCGCGCTCACCGTGCCATCCCCGCCAGCGGCGATCACCCCCTCGACGCCGCCCTCGCGCGCGAGCTTGCGTGCGGTCTCGGTCAACCGTGCGGGCTCGCACAGCGTGGCGGTCGCGTCGATCCCATGGGAACGACATGCATCGACGATCTCGCGTGCGCGCTCCTCGCACACCTTCCGATCGAGCTGACCAGCCTTCGCGTTGAGCAGGACTGCCACCTTCATCGCACGACTCGCAAGGAGCAAGGCCCGTGCCCGCATCGTGTACGACGGCGCGGGTGCGTGGCTCTTGAAGCACGCCGCGAAGGAAGAGGACTCGAGCCCGACAAGTGCTACCTGTTCCACGACACGAAGAAGTCACGACCCGATCTCGCGCTCGAGGTCGTGTGGACCAGCGGCGGCATCGGCAAGCTCGAGATCTACGAGCGCCTCGGCATCGGCGAGGTGTGGTTCTGGATCGACGACGCTGTCACGATCCACGTGCTGACGGAGAGTGGCTTCGCGCAACGCGACCGCAGTGCGTGCCTTCCGGGCTTCGACTTCAACCTCGTCCTCGAGATGTTGAAGCTTCCGACGCTCTCGGAGGTGCGAAAGCAGATCCGGGCTCACTTCGCCGCGAGGTAGCGGCCGGCGACGTCTCGCACGATCTCGGTCGAGAAACCGGTGATCCGGGCAGGCCCGTCGACGGTGCCACGACAGAGGTGCGCGGTAGACTGCGGCTCTCGTGGATCGTCGACTCCTCAGAGCATCTCGCGCGGAACGCCGACTCGGCGAGGTCGCGGCGTGGCTCGCGAGCCGACCGGCCGGCGACGAGGTGATCGTCGTCGGGGCGACGGCCGACGCGGCGCAGGAGTGCATCCGCGGCCTCGCGAAAGCGCGCGGCACGGCGTTTGGATTTCACGCGTTCACGGTCGGCCGGGTCGCCGCGGAGCTGTCGAAGATCAGCCTCGCCGAGCGCAACCTCGCGGTCGTCGGCGCGCTGCCCCTCGAGGCCCTGTGTGCGCGCGTCGTCGATCGGCTGCGCGGCGAGCGGCTCGTGCGGCTCGGCGACGTCATCGGCGAGCCGGGCATGCCGAGGGCGCTCGCGCGAACGCTCGACGAGCTGCGCAT
>JAEWJO010000761.1 GCA_023386455.1 Pseudomonadota bacterium
GGCGCGGGCTGCGGCTTCTTGCGAACGACCGCGGCGGGCGCGGCGGCAACCGGGGCAGGGGCAGGCGCGGGCGCGGCGTGGCCGTTTGTCGCTGCCGGTGCAGCGGCAGGCTTCGCGCTCCGGCGGAGCACGGTCGACGGCTTGGGCACCTCGCCGGTCGGTGTACCGATCGCGGCCAGTGCGTCGCCGTTCGGCGCGGCGGCGGTCGGTTGCGGCTGATCGATCCGGACGACACGCGCCTTGATCTCGCGGCGCGGCTTCGGGATCTCGAGCCCATCGTCGTCGAGCTGCCGCGTGACCGACGCACCGCGGCGCGTCGCCTCGGTCGATGCGGCGAGCGCGGCCTCGCGCGAGCGCAGGCAGTTATCGCAGCGTCCGCATTTCGGCGGCTCGGGCTCGCCGAGGTACTCGAGGATCACCTGGTTGCGGCACCCGGGAGCCTTGACGTACGTGAGCAGCGCATCGAGGCGCTGGCGGTCGGCGATGCGGCGCGCCTCGTACTGCTTCGCGCGCTCCATGAGCTCGTCGAGCTCCGGCGGCGGATCGGCGACGTAGAACAGGCCGCCTTCCTTCTCGACGATGAACTGCTCGTCCTTCAGCAGCGAGAGCACGGTTCGCGTGCGCTGCTGGCCGACGCTCGACGCGAGCGCGATGTTCGCGACGGTCGGCGGCGATTCCTCGGCGAGCTTGCCGGTCGCGTTGCCGAACGCGGTCAGCGCGTCGAACACCTGGCGCACCTGTCGCTTCGTCGGATACGTGCCGGAGAGGAAGTACTCCTGGATCGCGACGTCGTCGGGCGAGAACAGCAGCACGCAGCGCGCCGGCTTGCCGTCGCGACCACCGCGGCCGGCTTCCTGCGCGTACGCCTCGAGCGAGCCGGGCACGTGATAGTGGAGGACGTTGCGGACGTTCGCCTTGTCGACGCCGAGACCGAACGCGTTGGTCGCGACCATCACGAGGTCGGCGGACTCCATGAACTGCTGCTGCGAGCTGTCGCGTTCGCCCTTGTTCATGCGGCCGTGATACTTCGCGGTCGGGATGCCCCAGCGCGTCAGCGCCTCGTAGAGCTCCTCGACCTTCTTGACCGTCGCGCAGTAGACGATGCCCGGCCGCGGCAGCTTCTTCAGCAGCGTGACCAGCGTCCTCATCTTCTCTTCCTCGTCGTGGAAGATGATGACTTCGTAGTGCAGGTTCGGACGATCGAACGTCGTCGTGACGATCGTCGCCTTCTCCATCCCGAGCTGGAACAGGATGTCGTCGCGGACGTGCGGCGGCGCGGTCGCGGTCGTCGCGAGCACCGGCGGACGGCCGACGTCCTCGAGCGCCTTGCGCAGCGACAGGTACGCGGGACGGAAGTCGTGGCCCCACTGCGAGACGCAGTGCGCCTCGTCGACGACGAACCGCGACACGCCCACGCCCTCGGACGCCTCGCGCAGGAACACGCGGAACTCCGGGTCGGCCATGCGCTCGGGCGTCGTCAGCAGGAGCTTGCCGCCGGGCGAGCGAACGAGCGCGTCGACCTCGCGGCGCTGCTTCACCGTCAGCGTCGAGTCGATCTTCGCCGCGGTCACGCCCTTGGCGACCATCTTGTCGAGCTGATCCTTGATGAGCGCGATCAGCGGGCTGACGACGACGGTGACGCCGGGAACGACGAGTGACGTCAGCTGATAGAGCAGCGACTTGCCGCTGCCGGTCGGCATGACGGCGAGCAGATCCTCGCCGCCCAGGAGGTGATCGAACGCCTCGGCCTGACCGGGCCGGAACGTCTTGATGCCGAGTGCCTTCTGGCCGACGCCGAGCAGGGCGCCCACCTTCTTGGAGAACCCCGCTCCCTCCGGAGGGACGGGGCCATTCAGGTCGTACTCGGGCCTGGGGGGCGGCGGCGGCGGGGGGGCAGCAACCTTCTTCGTGGTGCGCTTCGCCGGCTTCGCCTCGACCTTCTCGGCCTTCGCTGTCTTCTTGGTCGGTTTTGCTTCTGACTTCACTACGTTGTCGGTCTTCGCCGCCTTGGACCGGCCCTTCTTGGCCGGTGTCTCCGTCTCACCCGTATCGGCCTTGGATGGCGACGCGGCGCGACGACTCCCCTTCGCCTTCGCAGCCTTCGCCGCGGGCTCGGACGCTGTCTTTTTGCTCTTACTCGCAGGACGCTTGGTCAAAGGACGCCAGGCTCCTCTCCCGGATTCAGGACCCGGGATCCGCAGGCAGCTCTACAGGAGAGCCCGCCCGCCTACTTAATGAAGAACATACCACAGAGCGCTCGCGCAAGGGCCCCGGAGCCGATCTTCGGGTTTCTTTCGTGTGTTACAGGATCCTCATGGCCAGCGACCGGCCGGTTCGGGAAGCCGAAAACCGCCTCGAGAGGTTCAATGCCGACCGCGACCGCTTGCTCGCCGAGGTCGAACGCCGGGTCGCGGCTCGGAGGATCGCCGAGGCCAAGCAGGGCGGAGACCACTCGCTCGAGTACGTCCTGAACGACGTCGCCTACTGCGAGATCAAGCGGCTCGAGAAGAGCAAGAACGGCGCGGCCGACAAGTGGCGCGACCTGTCCCGCAGGTTGCTCACGATGAGCGAGGAAGACAAGCAGGGAGAGCTCCGAGAGCTCGTCCGCTACTACGGCAAGGACGTCGTCGGGAACTTCGATCCGCGCGTCTACAAGTTCGCGACCGGCGTCGGTCCGTCGATGCTCGGCCTCCTGTTCTCGCCGATGAGCACGATCCGCGAGGGCATGGCGGCGCTGAAGAACCTCGACAACCGCATCCACGCCGATGGCGAGATCGACATCGTCCGCGCGTGCGCCGAGCGCGGCACGATCGTCGTCACGCCGACGCACAGCTCGAACATGGACAGCCCGGCGATCGGGTTTGGCCTCATGCGCGCCGGCCTGCCACCGACGACGTACGGCGCCGGAAAAAATCTGTTCACGAACCCGTTCATCTCGTTCTTCATGCGCAACCTCGGCGCGTATCGCGTCGATCGGCGGCTGCGCTTCGAGCTCTACAAGGACGTCCTGAAGGAGTACTCGACCGTCCTCCTCGAGCACGGCTACCACTCGCTGTTCTTCCCGGGCGGCACGCGCTGCCGGTCGAACGTGATCGAGAAGCACCTGAAGCTCGGCCTGCTCGGCACGACCGTGACCGCGTACAAGAACCTCGTCCGCGAGGGCATGCCGAACAAGCGCATCTACATCGTGCCGGTCACGATCAACTACCGCCTCGTGCTCGAGGCCGAGACGCTGATCGACGACTACCTCGCGGAGACCGGCAAGAACCGCTACATCATCACCGACGACGAGTTCAGCCGGCTCGGTCGCATCATCGAGTTCTTCCGCAAGATCCTCGCGCACGAGGGCTCGGTGATCGTCCGGTTTGGCCGGCCGTACGACGTGTTCGGCAACGACATCACCGACGACGGCGAGTCGCTCGATCGCGCCGGCCGGATCGTCGACCCCGCGAGCTTCGTGCGCGGCGCCGACGGCGAGGTCACCGACGACGATCAGCGCGATGCGGAGTACACGCGTGCGCTCGGCCGCCGGCTCGCGGCGGTCTATCCGAAGCTCTCGGTCTTCCACTCGACGCATCTCCTGGCGCGCGCGCTCTACGACGCGATCGCCGCGAATGCCGGCACGCGCGACATCTACCGGCTCCTCCGCGCGACGCCGTTCCAGCTGTCGGTGAAGCTCGACGCGGCGATCGAGGGCGTCGAGCGGCTGCGCCGCCGGCTCGCCGACAATCCCGGCTTCGGCGCCGAGCACCCGAACTACATCGGTCAGCCGTCGGAGAAGAAGGTCGAGGACGCGATCCGCGGCCTGTCGACGTATCACTCGCGCCCGATCGTCGTGAAGGTCGGCGAGACGCTGCACGTCGACGACGTGAAGCTCCTCTACTACTACCAGAACCGCACCGCGCACATCCCGCCGGAGGCCGCGTCGTGAAGCGCGCGGACACCGTCGGAATCGTCGGTGCGGGTGCATTCGGCACCGCGCTCGGCTCGGTCCTCGCGCGCGCCGGGCGCCGCGTCGTGCTGTGGTCGCGCGATGCCGGCGTCGTCGACGCGATCACGCGCACGCGCCGCTGTCCGCGCCTGCCGGAGGCGCCGCTGCCCGAGCCGCTCGAGGCGACGACCGATCCGCGCAGGCTCGCGAGCGAGGCACGGTTCCTCGTCATGGCGGTCAGCTCGACCGACGTCCGCGATCGCGCGAAGGAGCTCGGCAGCTTCCTCGACGGCAGCCACATCGTCGTCCACGCGATCGGAGCGCTCGCGGCGCCGAACAACGTCCGCGTCTCCGAGGTCATGGCCGAGGGGCTGCCGACGCTCAAGATCGGCGTGATCGCCGGCCCGGCGCTGCCCGCGGATCTCGCGGCCGGCGAGTACGCGTCGATGGTCGTCGCGTCGGCGTTCGACGAGGTCTCCGCCGAGGCGCGCCGGCTGCTCAACGCACCGCCGGCGCTGCGCCTCTACAGCTCGCACGATCTCGCCGGCGTCGAGCTCGCGGCCGCGCTGGCGGGCGCGTACACGGTCGCGCTCGGCCTGTGCGACGGCCTGAACATGGGGCCGGGCCCGCGCGCCGTGTTGATCACGCGCGCCGTCGCGGAAGCATCGCGCCTGGGCCTCGCCGCCGGGGCCGAGGCGCGCACGTTCGCCGGGCTCGCCGGGCTCGGCAACCTGCTCGTGCGCGCGACCGATCGCTCCGAG
>JAEWJO010000048.1 GCA_023386455.1 Pseudomonadota bacterium
GGGGTTCGGGCCCCCGCCCCCCGGGGGGCCCACGACTGGCGCATGGGCGAGTACTACGGAATCATGCTGCTGTCGGCGTCGGGCATGGTGATCCTCGCCCACGCGTCGAACCTCGTCACCGTGTTCCTCGGCATCGAGACGATGTCGATCGGCGTGTACGTGATGGTCGCGATGCGCCGTCGCAGCCGCCGCGGCAACGAGGCGGCGATGAAGTACTTCCTCATCGGCGCGTTCGCGACCGGCTTCCTCATGTACGGCATGGCGCTGCTCTACGGCGCGTCGGGCACGCTGTCGCTCGTCCGCATGCAGGGTGCGCTCGCCTCGACGGCAAACCCGGGCCTCGTCATCGCCGGCGCGTTCCTGCTCGTCGTCGCGTTCGGCTTCAAGGTCGCCGCGGTGCCGTTCCACATGTGGGCGCCCGATGCGTACGAAGGTGCGCCGACGCCGGTGACCGGCTTCATGGCTGCGGCGGTGAAGGCCGCCGCGGTCGCGGCAATGATCCGCGTGTTCGGTGTCGCGCTCGGCGGTGACGTCCTGCCGTACGGCACGCTCGGCTGGGCGAGCCCGATGGTCGTCATCGCGGCGGTCACGATCACGATCGGCAACATCGGCGCGATCCGTCAGGACAACATCAAGCGGATGCTCGCGTACTCGTCGATCTCGCACGCGGGCGTCCTGCTCGTCGGTGTGTGCGCGATGGGTCTCGGCTCGCCGACCGGCCAGTCGTCGCTCGTGTACTACCTGATCGCGTACAGCGCTGCGACGATGGGCGCGTTCGCGATCGTCGCGTACGTCGGTTCCAAGGGTCGCGAGCGCCTGTTCGTCGACGACTGGGCCGGCTTCGCGAATCAGCACCCGGCGGCCGCACTCGCGATGGTCATCTGCCTGCTCTCGTTCGGTGGCATCCCGCCGACCGGTGGCTTCTTCGGCAAGTTCTACGTGTTCAAGAGCGCGATGGACGTCTACGACGGCCAGCTGCTCTGGCTCGTCCTCGTCGGCGTCGTCAACTCGGCGATCAGCATCTACTACTACCTGCGGATCGTCACGGCGATGTACTTCCGCGAGTCGAATGGACCGTTCACGGTCACGCGCAGCCCGGGCCTGATCTTCGTGATCGCGCTGATGCCGATCCTCGTCCTCGAGATGGGCGTGATGCCGGGCTGGTGGCTACGTTTGGTCGGCTGAAGCTATGCCCTCTGGAGCGAGGTCGTCCTAAGGTCGCTAGATGCTCCAGGCGCTCGCGCGAGCCGCAGGTCTCGATCCGGAGTACATCGACTGGCGTGGCCACCAGGTCACGTCGAGCGACGAGACGCTCCGGCTCGCCCTGACCGCGCTCGGCGTCGACCCGGATCGTGGCGACGCGCTCGCGGAGCTCGAGCGCCAGCGCTGGCTCGACATCGTGCCGCCGGTCGTCCTCGCGTGGGACGGCGAGCTCGTGATCCCGTTCTCGGTGCCGGCCGAGCTCGACCTCGACTGGGAGTGCACCGTCACGACGGAGGAGGGCGGCCAGTTTCGCGCGCGCGGGCGACTGTTCGACCTGCCCGCGGAGGGCCACGCGTGGCCCGGTGGCGTCGTCCACTGCGTCCGCCGCGCGACCGTCTACCTCGAGGGACAGCTCGGCTACCACACGGTGAGGTGGCGCGCCGCGGGCGGCGAGGGCGAGGCGCTCGTGATCGCGGCGCCGACGAAGGCGTTCGGCCAGCCGGGCTACGGGGCGAAGCGGTGGGGCGTGTTCGCGCCGGTCTACGGGCTCGCGTCGCGCGAGACCGGGCCTGCCGGCGACCTGTCGACGCTGCGCCGGCTCGTCGACCTGGTCGGTGCGCGCGGCGGGACGCACGTCGCGACGCTGCCGATCCTCGCGCAGTTCCTCGACGAGCCGTACGCGTACTCGCCGTACTCGCCGGCGCGCCGGCTGTACTGGAACGAGCTCTACCTCGATCTCGGCCGGATCGCGGCCGAGGTCGGCTACACGCTGCCGCCGGCGCCGCCGATCGATGCGGGCGCGCCGATCGACTACCGCGCGCTCTACAAGCATCGCCGGCCGATCATCGACGAGCTCGCGCGCCGCGTGATGGCGGGCGAGGGCTTCCTCGCCGGCGTCGACGACTGGGCGCGGCGCAAGGGCGTCTACGACTATGCCGCGTTCCGCGCGATCGGCGAGGTCCAGCGCACGGGCTGGCGCAGCTGGCCCGAGAAGCTGCGCGAGCGCACGACGTTCGCCAGCTCGCGCGAGGCGGCGATCGCGATGGGCGCCGAGCCGGCGCGTGTCGACACGCACCTCGTCGCGCAGTGGTTCATGCACACGCAGCTGCAGCAGCTGCTCGGCGGCGACGCGACGCTCTACCTCGATCTCCCGGTCGGCGTGAACTGCGACGCGTACGAGGTCTGGCGCTGGCGCGACCTGTTCCTCCTCGACATGGCGGCCGGCGCGCCGCCCGACGCGCTGTTCCTCGGCGGCCAGAACTGGGGCCTGCCGCCGCTGTCGCCGGACGCGCTGCGGCGCGATCGCTATCGCTACTTCATCCAGTGCGTGCGCCATCACATGAGCGCCGCCGGGATGCTGCGCATCGATCACGTGATGGGCCTGTTCCGGCTGTACTGCGTGCCGGCCGGCCGCCCGGCGACCGACGGCGTGTACCTGCGCTACCACCCCGAGGAGCTGCTCGCGATCCTGACGCTCGAGTCGCGCCGCGCGTGCTGCGCCGTCGCCGGCGAGGATCTCGGTACCGTGCCCGAGCACGTCCGGCCGACGATGACGCGCCACGGGATGTTCCGGCTACACGTCGGCCAGTGGGGCTTTCCGATGGAGCCCGGCAAGGCTCCGGACCGCGCGCCTGCCGAGGCGGTCGCGAGCCTCAACACGCACGACACGCCGACGTTCGCCGGCTGGTGGGGCGGCCGCGACATCGACGACAAGAAGGACCTCGGCCTCATCAACGACGATCAGGCGCTCGCCGAGCACCTCGATCGCGAGAAGCAGAAGGTCGCGCTGCTCGCGTTCGCGGACGCGCACACGTTCAGCGACACGCTGACCGAGGTCGAGCGGGCGATGGTCGCCGCGACGACCGATCTCGCGCTCGGTCCCGCCGAGATCGTGCTCGTCGCGCTCGACGACCTCGTGTTCGACGTCGCGCCGCACAACGTGCCAGGCACCGTCTCCGAGCGACCGAACTGGCAGCGCCGCGTACAGAGCTGGTCGGAGGTGCTCGACCCCGAGCGCGCGCCGCCGGCCGCCGCCGCGACGATCACCGCCCTGATCGCCCCCCGGCGTTTGACCGCGCCAAAGGTGCGATAGCGCGCGCCGGGCGA
>JAEWJO010000142.1 GCA_023386455.1 Pseudomonadota bacterium
AGCGCGACCGGCGGTGCTGCGGTCGGCGGTCGCTGGCGATCGTGGAGCGCCGGATGGCCGCCCGTGCCGCCGACGCGAAGCGCCTCGCCGGCCGCGTTGCCCTCGAGGTTCGGGTTCGCCTCGGCGAGCGTCACCGCGCGCGTCGGGCCGGCGCCGATCTGCTCGTTCATCGCGGCGATGCGGCGGAGCGCGTCGTCGTTCCTGGGATCCATCTGGAGGATCAGCTTGCAGACGGCGATCGCCTGGACGAGGAAGCCGCCGCCGGCGTAGCGATCCGCGGCGCGGGTGAACGCGGAGACCGCGTCCTTGTCCTTGCCGAGCCGGCGATACGTCTCGGCCGCGCGCTTGGACCACTGCGCGTCGCGCGGCTCGAGCTGCTCGAGCTCGAGATAGGCGGCCAGCGCGCGCTTGTACTTGCCGGACGCGGTCGCCTCGGAAGCCTCGACGCGCAGCTGACGAACATCGCGAGCCATCGACGCACGACTATATAGCAGCCGACCGCCGGGGCGAGCCGCGCCAGGGACCGTTTCACCTCACTCGTTCGGAGAGGACGCGGCCCGTCGGGCGCGGAGCACGCGCACCGCGTCCGCGAGCTGCTGCGTGAGCGCACCCGCGGGACGAGACTCTCCGTCGAGCGCCGTGACCGGCACCACGCCCCGCACCGAGCTGGTGACGAAGATCTCGTCCGCCGCGCGCAGCTCCTCGACGGAGATCCGCTGCTCTCGCACGGCGATGCCGAGCGCCGCGCAGGCGGCGATCACGCGGCCTCGGGTGATTCCCGGCAGGATGCCGGCCGTCACCGGCGGCGTCACGACTGTCGGTCTTCCGACACCTTCGAGGCGGTCGCCGGTGATCGCGTCGGGCGCGTTCCTCGGCGGGATCCCGGCCGCCGGTGCGGCGGGCCCACCGGCGACGATGAACAGGTTCGCGGTCGCGCACTCGACGACGTCGCCGTCGGGGCCGAGCCGCACCGCCTCGTCGGCGCCGGCGATCGCGGCGAGCTCGCGCGCGATCGCGTGGTCGAGGTACGCGAGCGTCTTGTGCGCGGCGCCGACCCGCCGCGGCAGCGGATGATCGACGATCGCGAGCGACACGCTCGCCGGCAACGCGCCGAGCGGCTCCGCGATCACGATCGTGCGTCCAGCGGGGAGTGTCGCGAGCCGCGCGCCGATCGGGCCGGCGCCGCGCGTGACGATGATGCGCAGCCGATGCTCGCCCTCGCCAGCCGCGCCGATCGCGCGCCGCACGTCCTCGGCGATCCGCCCGCGATCGACCGCCAGCGAGAGCGCCGCGGCCGACGTGCACAGCCGATCGAGGTGGGCGTCGAGATCGAGCGCGACGCCCTCCCACGTGCGCAGCACCTCGAACAAACCATCGCCATAGAGGAAGCCGCGATCGAAGATCGAGACCGTTGCCTCGTCGGGCGCGACCAGCCTGCCGTCGATCGTCACCGCGATCATGCCCGCATCCTACGGCGGAGCATAGACTCCCGCAGCGTCAGGGTGCCGACGTTTCCTGCGCCTCGCCGAGTACGTCGAGCACCGCACGTAGATCGGTCTCGGCGGCGAGCCGCCAGGTGAGCTCGGCCTCGGGAGGCGCCTTCGGGGCGAGGCTCGCTCGGTACGCGCTCGTCGCCTTGCGCAGGTACGCGAACGCGCCGGTGCGTAGCGTGCGGCGCAGCTCGGCCGGTGGATCGAACAGCAGGCCGAGCGCGAGGTCGTGATAGAGGCTGCCGATCCGGTACTCGCCGGCGATCTGCGCGATGCCGCCGCGGTCGGCGACGCCGCGATAACAGCGGACGACGCCGGCGGTCGCGTCCTCCTTCTCCCAGACGGCGAGGCGCTGGCGCGGACGCATCGCGTGGACCCGCGCGAGCGCTCGCTCGCACGCACCGAACGCGTTCGCGACCGCGGCAGACACGCCCGGCAACGGCGTGCCGAGCTTGGGACCGCGGATGTCGCCGGCGCTGCTCGCGGCGACGATCTCGGCGCGCACGCGGTCGGCGCCGTCGGTGATCGTCGAATCGGAGGGAGCGAGCGCGGTCGCGCGCGCGATCAGATCGCGGGCACGTGCGGTCTTGCCGGCGCGCGCCTCGAGCTGCGCGAGGTGAAGCGCGGCACGTGCGGCGACGTCGGGCGGCGCATCGGTCCCCTGGAGCACGTGCTCGTACGCGGTGCGTGCCGCGACGTCGTCGCCGGTCAGCTCGGCGAGCACGCCGTTGCCAAACGTCGGCGCGACCCCGTCGAGCTCGGTCGTCATCCCCGCCGCGAGGTCGGCGGCGTTCGAGCCGTGCTGCGACGGCGCGCGGGTCGGCGCGGTGTGCTGCTGATCGTCACCGCAGGCCGCGAGCACGATCAGCGTCGCGAGAAAAAAAACCGGCGTGACGCCGGCACCAGAGCGTTTCCCACCGGGTGGTTGGAGCTCGGATGCCGGCGTCATCGCCTCGCCCATGTCCTTGGTAACAAGGACGGCGGGCCGGCTGATCCTCGCTTCGCATCGCGGAGTCACGCTCTTGCAAAAGGTTGTCACGATCTCGTCACGCTGCCCGCGATCCCCACGGGATCCTGCGGATCTAGCCCTCTCGGCCATTCGCGAACCGGACCGCGTCGCGCGGCACGTCGAGCTTGTAGCCGGCGCCATGGATGGTGACGAGGAACCGCGGCTTGTCGGGCTCGTCCTCGAGTGCCCGGCGCAGCTTCACGAGGTGATTGTCGACGGTGCGCGTGTTCGGATAGTCCTCGTAGCCCCACGCTTCGTCGAGCAGCACGTCGCGGCTGACGACCTCGCCCGGGCGGCGCGCGAACACCTTCAGGATCGCGAACGCGCGGCTCGGCAGCTCGAGGCGCTTGCCGCCGCGCGATGCGACCTGACCGACGAGGTCGATGTCGATGCCGTTGAACGCCAGCCCGACGGGCTCCGCCGCATCGCCGTGGGCGCGGCGCAGCACGCTCGCGACGCGCGCGAGCAGCTCCATCAGCGAGAACGGCTTCGTGACGTAGTCATCGGCACCGAGCTCGAGACCGCGCACGCGATCGAGCTCGGCGCCGCGCGCCGACAGCATGATCACGGGCACTCTCCTCGTCGGGCCGCGCCCGCCGCGGATCCGCCGGCACACCTCGAACCCGTCGATGTCGGGCAGCATCACGTCGAGGACGACGAGGTCGTAGCGGCCCGACAGCGCGCGCTCGGCGCCGTCGGTGCCCCTGCCGACGACATCGACCTGGTAGCCCTTGGCCGCGAGCGTGTCCTCGAGGCCCATGCGGATCGAGGGGTCGTCTTCGACGACGAGGATGCGAGTCATAGGGCCTCCCCGGTATACGTCACGCTGGGCAGCCGGATCGTGAACTCCGCGCCCTCGCCGACCGTCGATGCGACCTCGACCGTGCCGCCGAGCGCCTCGATGTGGCGCTTCACGAGTGCCAGGCCGAGGCCGGTGCCCTCGATGCCGCTGCGATATGCCTCGGGCGAGCGATAGAACTCGCGGAAGATCCGCGCCTGCTCGTGCGCGGGGATGCCGGGGCCGTGATCGCGGACGGCGATCGTCGCGCCGAGCGTGTCGGCGCCGATCCGCACCTCGATCGCCTTCGTGTCCTCGGTCGCGCCGTACTTCGCCGCGTTCGCCAGGAGGTTCAGGATCGCCTGGACGACGACATCGCGATCGACCTCGACCTCGGTCTGCATCGCCTCGGGAGACACCTCGACCTGGATCGGATTGCGGCGGTCGTTCTCGGGGTCGCGCAGCGTCTCGAACGTCGTCACCGCGTGGCGGGCGAGCACCGCCACGTTCTCCTTCGACGGCGTGTACCGCCGCGTGCCGCGCTCGATCTGCGCGTAGTCGAGGAGGTTCGCGATCAAGAGGCCGAGGCGCTGGCTCTCCTGGACGATCACGCCGTGATAGCGCGCCATCTTCGCCGGATCGCCCTGTGCGACGCCCTGCTCGAGCATCTCGGCGAACATCCGGATCGACGTCAGCGGCGTCTTCAGCTCGTGCGAGACCGTCGACACGAAGTCGCTCTTCAGCTGCGCGAGCTCGCGGGCGCGCGCGGCGCCGCGGATCGTCGCGAGGATGCCGAGGCCGAGCACGATCGCGAGCGCGCTCGTGTACATCACGTGGCGCTTGCTGCGCGCGCGGATCACGACGTCGAGCGGATCCGGGTCGGTGATCGGGTTGACGAGGTGGAGCGCGAGGTGCGGCAACGACTCTCCGAA
>JAEWJO010000145.1 GCA_023386455.1 Pseudomonadota bacterium
GCGCGACGACTCGTGCCGCTCGCCTCGCACCGGCCGCCTCCGCCGGGGCGCAGGCGCTCCTCGTCGAGCTTGCCGCGCGCGTCCGCGTGCGGGTGCCGCGGCTCGTCCTCGGCGAACCCGACGCGGGGCCGCACGTCGTCGGCATCCTCCGCCCGATCATCGTCGTGCCGCCGGCGCTCGAAAGCGACCTCTCGCTCCTCCGCGCGGCGCTGCTCCACGAGCTCGCCCATATCCGCCGGCGCGACGCGCTCGCCCGGATCCTTCAGGTCGCGGCCGCCGCACTCATGTGGTGGTGGCCCGTCGCGCGGCTCGTCCATCGCCGGCTCGAGGCCGCGCGCGAGGCCGCGTGTGACGCGTGGGCGCTCGAGGCCGGTGACGTGCCGCGCACCGCGTACGCGCGTCTCCTCGTTCGCATGGCGAGCCTGCGCGGTACGACCGCACCTGCCGCCGCCGCGCTCGCACAGCGTCGCGGTCTCGACGCGCGCGTCGCCGCCGTGCTCGGTCCCGCTGCGCGTCCTCGCCTTGGCATCGTTCATCGCATCGCGCTCGCCGGATGGATGCTCCTCGCGCTCGGCGGCGCGCGGACCGCCGACGCGAAGGCGAAGGTCGAGGTCTGCCGCTACACGCCCGAAATCGCCGAGGCGCTCTACTCGGCGTACCCGCAGGCCGACCTCGACGGTGACGGCATCCTGTCCCGCGAGGAAGCCTGCGACCTGCAGGCCGAGCTGCGCCGCGAGGTCGAGCTGTCGTCGACACGTTCCCCCGAAGCCGAGGCGCAGCTCTCTCTGCTCTCGGAGCCCCTGTGTTGCAATTGCGACGGGCCAGAGGTCTACTCCAGCCCGGAAACCGCTAGCTGTCAGAAGATCGAAGGAGTCGAGCCATGAAAGCCTATTCCCTGTCCCTCGTCGTGTTGCTGCTGGCTGCGTGCCAGAACGACACCAAGAACCTCAACGACAAGATCGACAAGCTCGACAAGAAGCTCGACGCTATCCTCGCGCAGCGTGGTGGCGGCGCCGGCGCTGCCGCTCCGCGTCCGTCGCGCCCCGAGCCCGATCGCAGCAAGACCTACGCGGTGTCGATCGAGAACGACCCGTTCGACGGTCCGGCCGACGCGAAGGTGACGATCGTCAAGGCGTATGACTACGCCTGCCCGTACTGCGAGCGCGTCCGCCCGACGATGGAGCAGCTCCACAAGAAGTATGGCGAGGACGTCCGCGTCGTCTACAAGCAGCTCGTCGTTCACCCGCAGACCGCGATGAGCGGCGCGCTCGCGTTCTGCGCGGCGGCGAAGCAGGGCAAGGGCCCGCAGATGGACGCCCTCATCTGGGACAAGAGCTTCAAGGCGCGCCAGTTCCCGCCCGACCAGTGCTGGAACACGGATGCCGGCTGCGAGCTGCTCAACGGCTTCGCGCAGGAGCTCCAGCTCGACGTGAACAAGTTCAAGGCGGACATGAAGGCCTGCCAGTCGGTCGTCCAGAACGACATGCGCGAGCTGCAGAAGTTCGGGGTCGGCGCGACGCCGTCGTTCTTCATCAACGGCCGCTTCATGTCGGGCGCGATGCCGTTCGACAACTTCGTCACGATCATCGACGAGGAGCTGAAGAAGGCGAACGAGCGCATCCAGCAGGGTACGCCGAAGGCGCAGTACTACCAGCAGTGGGTCATCGACAAGGGCCTGAAGACCCTCGAGGCGCCGAAGCAGTAACCGCTTCGCGTTTCGCGTCGAGACAGCCGGGCACCCGCCCGGCTTTTTTCGTTTCTGCTACGGTTCGGCCGTGCCACGGCCAACGCCGATCCCCGAGCGCAACTGGGTCAACATCCAGTGGCTCGCGCGCCTGCGCTGGGCGTCGGTGGCAGGGCAGGCGGCGACCGTGCTCGTCGCGCAGTTCCTGCTCGGCGGTCAGCTGCCGATCGCCCCGCTGCTCGGCGTCGTCGGCATCGGCCTCATCTCGAACGTCGCGATCGAGCTGTACTTCTTCGGCGGCGGGCGGCGGCCCGCGGCGAACACGAAGCCGGTGAACGAGTGGCAGCTCGCGATGATCATGATGATCGACATCGCGATCCTGACCTCGCTCCTGTATTTGACCGGCGGTCCGAACAATCCGTTCTCGTTCCTGTACCTCGTCCAGATCGCGCTCGCCGCCGTGCTCGTGCGCGCGCTGTGGACGTGGATCCTCGTCGCGCTGTCGTTCGTGTGCTTCGGCATCCTCCTCACGTCGCACCAGCCGCTGCAGATTCCCGAGGACAGCCACGCGTACGGCGCGTGGGTCGCGCTCGGCGTCGCGTCGGCGTTCGTCGTCCACTTCCTCCTGCGCATCACCGGTTCTCTCGCCGAGCGCGAGCGCGAGCTGACCGAGGCGCGCGGCCTCGCGGCGCGGCAGGAGCGGCTCGCCTCGCTCGCGACGATGGCGGCGGGCGCGGCGCACGAGCTGTCGACGCCGCTCGGCACCGTCGCGCTCGCGGCGAAGGAGCTCGAGCGCGCGCTCGTGAAGCAGCTGGGCGAGGCGGCCGGCGATCTCGCGGCGGACGCGCGGCTCATCCGCGATCAGGTCGGGCGGTGCAGGGTGATCCTCGATCAGATGGCGCAGGGTGCCGGCACCGTCGGCGAGAGCGTGATCGTGTGGACGGTCTCGGAGCTGGTCACCGAGACGCTCGTCGGCATTCGCGAGACGCCGCGCGTGCTGCTCGAGATTCCCGAGGCGGTCGCGCACGCCCAGCTTCGGCTGCCGCCGCGCGCGGTGAGCCAGGCACTCCGCTCGCTCGTGACGAACGCGCAGGACGCATCGCCATCGACCGCGGTCGTGATCAGCGCGCACCTCGTCGCCCAGCAGCTCGAGATGAGCATTCGCGACCGCGGCGCCGGGATCCCGGACGAGGTCCTGGCGCGCATGGGCGAGCCGTTCTTCACGACGAAGGCGCCCGGCCGCGGCATGGGCCTCGGGCTATTTCTGGCGCGCGCGGTCGTCGAGGGCGTCGGCGGAAGCATGCAGATCGACTCCGCGCCGGGTGGAGGTACGGAGGTTCGCGTCGTGCTCCCCACCGATGTGGGAGCGCGGTCGAATGTCGCAGGGGCGCCCGCCGTACGAAGTTCCGAACCGACCGTGCCACAAGTGGTATCCAAGCCCGCATGAGTACCGTGGACCAGAAGCCGTCCATCCTGATCGTCGATGACGACGAGGTCTACCGAGGCCGCCTGGCTCGCGCGTTCGTGGACCGCGGCTACGATACGCGGACGGCGCAGGACTACGACAGTGCGGTCGCGGCGGCGACGAGCGACTCGCCCGAGTTCGCGGTCGTCGACCTGAAGATGCCCGGCAAGAGCGGGCTCGAGCTGGTGAAGACGCTGAAGGACATCGACCCGTCGACGAAGACGGTCGTGCTCACCGGCTACGGCAGCATCGCGACCGCGATCGACGCGGTCCGGCTCGGTGCGACGTATTACCTGTCGAAGCCGGCGGACGCCGACGACATCGTCGCGGCCTTCGCGCGCGGCGAGGCACCGCCGCTCGAGCCACCGCCCGATCACGACTACAAGGCGCCGTCGCTCGCGCGCGCCGAGTGGGAGCACATCAACCGCGTGCTCTCCGACGCCGGCGGCAACATCTCCGAGGCGGCGCGCCGGCTCGGCATTCACCGGCGCAGCCTGCAGCGCAAGCTGCAGAAGTACCCGCCGAACAAGTGAGGCCATCGATCGTCGCGTGTCGCGAGTCCGCG
>JAEWJO010000192.1 GCA_023386455.1 Pseudomonadota bacterium
GATCTACACGAACCACACGTTCGCGGAGATCATGGGCCAGGGCCGGCGCGCGGACGTCCAGGTCGGCGGCTACAGCGAGCCGTACGGGATCCTGACCCGCGACGGCAAGCCGTATCCCGAGGAGCGCATGCCGTTCGTGCGCGCGCTCGTCGAGAAGACCGTCGTCGTCAACGACGACATCATGATCCGCCGGCCGGATCGAACGATCGTCCACGTCCGCGCGTTCGGCCGGCCGGTGACGAACGCGGCGGGCGTGATCACGCACGTCGTGATCGCGTTCTTCGACATCACGAAGCAGATCGAGGCGGAGCAGGCGAGCGCCGAGGCCGACGCCCGGCTGCGCCGCGCCCAGCGCCTCGAGGCGGTCGGCACGCTCGCCGGCGGTATCGCGCACGACTTCAACAACCTGATCTTCGGCATCAAGCTCCTCGCGGCCGAGCTCGCGGCAACCGAGACCGACGAGCAGAAGCTCGCATCGCTCAGGATGATCGACGACGTCACCGAGCGGTCCGCCATCCTCACGCGCTCGCTGCTCGGCTTCGCGCGCCGTGGCAAGCACCGCGCGATGCCGGTGGCGCTCAACGACGTCGTCGGCGCGATGCGCGAGCTGTTGACGCGCACGGTGATGGGCGTCGAGATCCAGTTCGATCTCGCCGCCGCGGATCGCGGGACCGTGATCGGCGACGCATCGCAGCTCGAGCAGGTCGTCATGAACCTCGTCGTCAACGCGCGCGACGCGCTGAAGGACCGCGGCGGCCACGTGCTCGTCCGCACGCACTCGCGCGGCGGCGCGGTCGTGCTCGAGATCTCCGACGACGGTCCGGGCATCCCGCTCGAGCTCCGCGAGCGCGTGTTCGAGCCGTACTTCACGACGAAGACCCACGGCGCGAACCGGGGCACCGGCCTCGGGCTCGCGACGGTGTTCGGCATCGTCGAGAGCCACGGCGGTGCGATCGAGGTGGACACCGGACTCGGCGGGGTCGGCGCGACGCTGCGTATGACGCTGCCGGCGGCGGCCCGGCCGGCCGAGACGGCGCCCGCACCGCCGGCGCCGTTCAAGCTCGCGGCGGGCAGCGGCACGGTCCTCGTCGTCGACGACGATGCGATGATCCGAGCGGCGGTGGCGAAGGCGCTGCGCGGGCTCGGCTACCGCACGCTCGAGGCGGGCAGCGGCGCCGATGCGATCACGACGTACCGCGATCATCCCGAGCCGATCCGCGCGGTCGTCCTCGACATGATCATGCCGGGGATGGACGGCGCCGCGACGTTCACCGCGATGCGGAAGCTCGATCCGGCGGTCGTCGTGCTGCTGATGTCGGGCTACGCCGTGAACGAGGACGTCCAGGCGCTGCTCGATGCGGGCGCGCGCGGGTTCGTCACGAAGCCGTACTCGCCCGAGACGCTGTCGCGTGCACTGGCGTCCGCGATCACCGACGGCGAAACGTAGCGCTGCGGTTTCGGGTGGCGCGCGCGGCGCGGCTCGGGCTAGCGTCCGGGCATGAGTGGGAATGGCTTGCCGGGGAATCAGGAAGCGATCGAGGCGTGGAACACGGTGCTGTTCGAGAAGTTCGCGCGCTTCCGGCCCTTCGTGAGCAGCGCGCTCGGCTTTCATGGCTCGCGCGGCATCGAGCGGCTCGGCGTGACGCCCGGGCTCTCCGTTGTCGACATCGGCTGCGGCTTCGGCGAGACGACGCTGCAGCTCGCGGAGCGGGTCGGGCCGCAGGGGCGCGTCGTCGGGATCGACGCGGCGCCGCGCTTCATCGAGCAGGCCCGCCGCGAGGCCGCGAGCGTGCCGAGCGTCTCCTACGAGGTTGCCGACGTCGAGGCGAGCGTCCCCGGCGGGCCCTACGACGCGGCGTTCTCGCGCATGGGCACGATGTTCTTCGCGAGCCCGGTGTTCGCGCTGCGCAACATCCGCAAGGCGCTGCGCCCCGGCGGCAGGCTGTGCATGGTCGTGTGGCGCAAGAAGGACGCGAACGAGGGCTTCTACACGGCGGAGACGATCGTGCGCGAGCTCCTCGGCGATCCGCCGAAGAACGATCAGGTGACGTGCGGCCCGGGACCGTTCTCGATGGCGAGCCCGGATCTCGTGAGCGATCAGATGAAGGGCGCCGGCTGGCAGGACATCGCGTTCGAGCGCAGCGACGGCGACATGCTGATCGGCAACAGCCTCGCCGAGGCGATCGAGTTCGCGCTGATGCTCGGCCCGGCCGGTGAGGTCGTGCGGCTCGCCGGTCCCGCCGCGGTCGCGCGTCGCGCCGAGATCGAGACAGCGCTCGGCGCGGGGATCCAGCCGTTCGTGCGTCCGGACGGAACGGTATGGGCTCCGTCGTCGTGCTGGCTCGTGACGGCGCGCAATCCTGCGTAGGGGCTACCGGGTTGACCGCTTGCGCCGGCGGGCGGCGCTCTTCGCCTGCTTCGACAGCGCCTTGCGCGATGCTGCGCGATGCGGCTCGCGCTTCAGCGCCCGCTCGCTCGCGCGCGACCGCTTGCGCGACGGCTTCGCGTGCGTGCGGCCCTTCGAGAGGTCGCGCTCGTCTTGCTTGCGCGCCTTGCCGCCGCGCGCCTTCAGCGGAACGCCCGCGCGCCGCGCCTTCGACAGCCCGATCGCGATCGCCTGCTTGGTCGAGCGGGCACCGTGCTTGCCCTCGCGAATGTGCTCGATCTCCTCGCGCACGAACTCGCCGGCCGCCGTCGTCGGGCTGTTGCCCCGCTTCAGGTCCTGCTTGGCCCGCTTCCTTGTCTGCTTTTCCGGCATGTCTCCAGCGTGGCGCTGCCTCGCAGGGCGGCAAGAGTGCGCGAATGACACGGTGGCCTCGATCCGCTCCTCGGACAGCTCGTCCGGTAACCGGCGGACACGGACAGTCTCGCGACCACCGCTCGTCATGATCTCGCGCAGTTCACCCCGCGCGGCGCTGGCCCCGCGGTTGCGATAGGCGCGGCCCATCATGCAGATCCACGACGCCACTCCGCACCCCGTCCTCGCGTTCTTCACCTGGATCGGCTCGACGCTGGTCACGACCGCCACGTTCTGGCTCCTGTTCGGAGCGTGCGTCGACATGGAGCCGCCGCCGATCGAGCCGCAGGCGCGCGTCGTCGCATCGTGGGATCCCCTCGCGTGCGGCGACGACGACCACCGCGTCGTGGTCGAGCTCGAGGACGATGATGGTGCGCAGGTGTCGGGCTCGGTGCCGTGCACGATCGGTGGCCTGACGCTCGACGTCCGTCACTGGGGCGTCTATCGCGGGAAGATCTACGCGTGGTCGCTCGGTCCGGAGATCCGATCGGTGACCTCGGTGCGGCTCGACATCGACGCGCCGGTCCTGTGGTGGACCGTCGACACGCCGCGCTAGCCGCGGCGATTCAGGCCGAGCGTAGATCGAGTTATCACGCGCTCGGCTCGGCGCGCGGATCGAGGCCGCGCGCGGTCAGGTCGCGCACGAGCGCGGGCTCGACCTGGTAGCGCTCGAGCAGTGCGCGCAGCGTCTCGCGCGCGCGTCGATCGAAGCGGTTCACGCGCTTGCCGAGGATCAGCTCGTTCTTGGCCGAGTGCTCCCAGCCGACGAGCTCGGTGACGGTGACCTTGTAGCCGTGGGCCTCGAGCACGAGGCCGCGGATCACGTTCGTCAGGTGCGAGCCGAACTCGCGGCGGTGGAGCGGGTGCGCGAACAGCGCGGCGACCACCGGATCGCTCGGCCGCGACGACTCGAGCTGGCGCGCGACCTCGGCCTGACAGCAGGGCACGACCGCGACGTGATCGGCGCCGTTCGCGATCGCGAGGACGAGCGCGTCGTCGGTCGCGGTATCGCAGGCATGGAGTGCGGTGACGACGTTGGGTCGCGCCGCGCCCTCGGCGCCGACGAACGTGCCGATCGCGCCGGTCGCGACCCTGAATCGATCCTGGCCGAAGCGGGCGGCGCGGGCCGCGGCCTGCTGCGAGAGCTCGGGGCGCGCCTCGATCGCCGTCAGCGTGCCGCGACCGGCGGGGCCGAGAACGAGCGAGTAGAGCAGGGCGCCGAGGTAGCTCTTGCCGGCGCCGCAGTCGATCACCGATGGCTCCGGCGAGCGCGCGAGCGCGTCGTCGAGTGCCGGGCGGAGGAGGCCGACGAGGTGGCGGATCTGCTTGAGCTTGCGGCGTGCGTCGGCGTTGAGCTGACCCTCGCGCGTGAGCAGGTGCAGATCCTGGAGCAGCTCGATCGACATTCCCTGCGGAACGTCCGGATCGGTGCGCGGATCGGGTTTGGCCTTCGCCACGGGCGGCACCCTAGCCCGAAAACGACGACGCGCCGAGGGACGGGCTCGTCTCTCGGCGCGGAAGGTCGAGTTGCCGTCGCGACGGCCCGATCGACCGGAGCGAGCTACGCGGCGATGCGCGCGGGCGAGGGGATCGCCGCGAGTGCCGGTGTCTGCGCCTGCGCGCGCTCGGGCTTGACCAGCGCGGCGAGGCCGCCGACGACGCCGGCGACGCCGGTGACGAGGAGCAGGGTCAGACCGATGCCGCCATCGCCCTCCGCGGCGCTCTTCAGGATCGCGGCGATGCCGAGACCGACGAGGCCGAGCAGGAGCGCGAGCGTGCCGGCGCCGCGACCGAAACGCTTGCGCGCGACACCGAGGCCGCCGATCAGCGCGAGCAGCAGGGCAGGTGCGAAGATCGCCATGACGATGCCCTTCATCGCGCCGATGTCCTTCTTCGCACCCGCGGTGGTCTCGACGTCGATCGCGCGCCGCGCGCCCGCCTCGTCGACCGCGACCTCGACCTGGTCGAGGCCCTTCATGACCTGGAACGCACTCACCGATGCGGTCGCGCCGTGGCGCTGCACGGAGACGAGCGGGAGAAAGAACGCGAGGATGCCGAGGATGCCGCCGACGAGAACGATGAACTTGCTTGCCTTCATGACCTTGAGTGCCTCCGTTGGAACGGGCGGTCCTCGTGCAGCCGCGAGGCCAGCTCGCGGGCGTAGGCAACTCGCGCACTTGGCGCTCGTCGTCGGCTCGGCTCGGGTTCGGCCGGACCCGATCCACCGCCCGGCGTGGGTCTAGCCGGTCAGTTCCACGCGTCGGGATCGTCCGGCCACGGCGCATCGGCGTCGTAGCTGTCGAACCACGGGTCGTCGAGCACCTCGTCGGTGTCACCGTGGATGACGATCATGTCGACCTCGAGGTCGGCGTCGAACGCGTAGTAGAGATCGAGCTCGACCTCGAGATCCTCGTCGTAGAGCCGCGGCTGCGCGAGCTCGGCCTCGAGCTGCAGGTCCGGATCGCTCGCGTGCAGGTGCGCGGTCTCTCGCGCGGCGCGCTGCGCGAGCTCCGCCTCGCGCCGCAGATCTGGATCGCTCGTCAGCAGGTGCTGGTCGAGCGTCACCTGGAGGAGCAGCTCGAACGTCCTCGGCGGCAGCGAGCCGATACGACGCTCGCTCGGGCGCTCGGGCGCCTCGCGTACGGGATCGATCGTATCGCGGGTCGGTGTCATCGCGAAGCGCGCACCGTCGCGCGCGACCGCGTTCATGGCAAGACGGACGCGGGGCTCTCGTCGGGTAACGTCAGCGAGTGTCAGCGCGCGGAGCGCGCGTGGGCGTCGAGAGACTCACGAGTTGCAGCTTCAGCGTGCGATCGCCCGCTCCGGTGCGACGGCGCGAATCGCGGCCTGACGGCCACGGAACGCGCGCGTCTTCACCGCCGCGACCGAGATGCCGAGCTCGCGCGCGATCTCGGTCTCGGTGCGGCCCTCGCCGTAGCGCTTCCAGAACACCGCGGGATACTTCGCACCGAGCGCGGCGACGGCCTGTCGAACGTCATCGAGCTCGCTGCGCGCCATCACCTCGGCGCGCGTGTCGGTCGCCGCCGGCTGCCGCTCGAGCCACGGCGTGCCGTCCTCGTCGGTCGCGGTGCTCGCGGACACCTCGCGAGACAGGCGGCGCTGGCGGCGCAGGAACATCAGTGCCGCGGTCGCGGTCACGCGGTAGAGCCACGTCGAGTAGCGCGACTCCCCGCGAAACGACTCCCGGTAGCGGTGGGCGAGCAGGAGTGCATCCTGCGCGACGTCATCCGCATCCTGTTCGTTGCGCACGTACTTCATCGCCACCGACTTCACGTAGGCGCGGGTCCGTTCCAGGTCCATATCTGGCGCTGTCTGCATCGGTCACCCTCCTCGTTGCACTGGGATACGCAACTGCGACGCCAGGTTCGTCCAGCCTTCAGGACAAGCAATTACAGTTACTTGAATGCGGTTTTGCCTGCCCGTTCGTCCAAGCGACTGGACAGCGTCTAGACGGCTGGACACACTGTCTGGGTGACCCAGACGGCTGGACAGATCGTGGACCCAGCCGGTCCCACCGCGAGCGGTGCGGTCCGGCACGTACTCGTCGCCGATGCGAGCGGCGAGGGCATCGCACGCGCCCGCGAGGCGCTCGCCGGCCTCGACGTCGAGTCGGTCGGAAGCCCGCCCGCGGCGTTCGAGCGACTGACCGGCGCCGCGTTCGATCTGCTGCTGCTCGATCCCGCGCTCGGCGATGACGACGATGGTGCGCTCGCGCTCGTCCATCGCGTCCGCACCGTCTCGCCCGATACCGTCGTCGTGATCTGGAGCATCAAGCCGACCGTCGAGTTCACCGTCCGCGCGATGCGCTCGGGCGCGCTCGACGTCCTGCACAAGGAAGCGGCGATCGCCGAGATCCGATCGGTGGTCGACCGCGCGATCCAGCACGGCGCACTCGCCCGCGAGGTCCGCCGCCTGCGCGGCGAGGTCGAGCGTGCACGCGGCCTCGGCGAGGTGATCGGCGAGTCGCCGCTGATGCGGCAGCTGCTCGCGATGATCGACCGCGTTGCCGCATCGGATGCGACCGTGCTGATCGTCGGCGAGAGCGGCACCGGCAAGGAGCTGCTCGCGCGCACGATCCATCGCATCGGTCCGCGCGCCGACGGGCCGTTCGTCGCGTTCGACTGCAGCGCACTCGCGCCGAGCCTGCTCGAGGCCGAGCTGTTCGGCCACGAGAAGGGCGCGTTCACCGGCGCGATGCGCGCGCGCCGCGGTCTGTTCCGCGAGGCGAGCGGCGGCACGATCTTCCTCGACGAGATCGGCGACATCGACGCGAGCGTGCAGAACAAGCTGTTGCGCGTGCTGCAGGAGCGCGAGATCAAGCCGGTCGGCGGCGATCGCCCGGTCCAGATCGACGTCCGCGTCGTCGCCGCGACCAACAAGGATCTGAAGGCGCTCGTCGGGCGCGGTCAGTTCCGCGAGGACCTCTACTGGCGCCTCGCAGTCGTTCCGATCCAGGTGCCGCCGCTGCGCGAGCGCAAGGAGGACATCCCGCTGCTCGCCGCCCACATCCTCGCGCGCCGGCGCGGCGCCGCGAAGAGCTTCGCCGGTAACGAGGCGCGCTACCCGACGCAGATCACCGCGAAGGCCCTGTCGCGCCTCATGAGCTATCGCTGGCCCGGCAACATCCGCGAGCTAGAGAACGTGCTGTCGCGCGCCGCGATCCTGTGCGACGGCGAGATGATCCGCAGCCACGACCTCGCGATGCTCGGCCTCGATGCCGGCAGGGTCGGTGGTGCTGCCGCCGACCGGGACGAGCTCGATCGCGTCGACGTCCCGCCGATCGACCTCGACCGCCTCGGCGACGGCGAGAGCCTCAAGGATGTCACCGATCGCGCGGTCCGCGCCGTCGAGCGAGCGGCGATCGCGGCCGCGCTCCGGCGCGATCGCAACCCGGCCGCCGCGGCCAAGCGCCTCGGGATCAGCCGCGCGAGCATCTACACGAAGATGAAGACGTACGGCCTCGACAGCGGCGGCGAATCCTCCGAGTCGTGAAGCGATCGCGCGTGCTCCCGCTGCGAGATTCTCGGCGCGCTCGCGATGACCGTTTCGCCTTCGCGGTATCCTGCGCGCCATGCCCGCCCATCATGGCGTCGACTTCTTCGAGATCCCGGTGCTCGACATGGCCGGCGCGAAGGCGTTCTACGGCGCGGCATTCGGCTGGACGTTCAAGGACTGGGGCGCCGAGTACGCCGACATCCAGGGCGCCGGGCTCTCCGGTGGTCTCCGACTCGTCCAGGCGCCTCCGACGACGGGCGGCCCGCTCGTGATCCTCTACTCCAGCGATCTCGTCGCGAGCGAGCGCGCGGTCACCGCGGCCGGTGCCACGATCATCTCGCGCCACGAGTTTCCCGGCGGCCGGCGGTTCAACTTCGTCGATCCCAGCGGCTGCGAGCTCGCCGTCTGGACGAAGGCCTGATGAGCCAGTGGCAGCCCGTGGCGAAGGTCGGTGACCTGCGGCCGGGAGATGTCATCGGCGTCGAGGTCAGCGGGATCCCGATGGTCCTCGGCCGCGACGGCGACCGCTACTTCGCGATGCAGCGCCAGTGCGTTCACCAGGGTGGCGACCTTGCCGACGGCATCATCTCGCGCCATCACGTGATCTGCCCCAACCACGGCTGGCGATTCTCGACCGAGACCGGACGCCACGCCGAAGCATCGGATGTCTGTCTCGTCACCTACGCCGTGCGCGTCGTCGGCGACCAGATCGAGATCGACCCCGTTCCCCGAACGTTGCAAGGACCCCGAGAATGAGCACGCCCCGTACCGTCACGTTGATCGAAGGAGATGGCATCGGCCCCGAGATTGCCGCCGCCACCGTGCGCGCCGTCGAGGCCGCGGGAGGCAAGGTGATCTGGGAGAAGGCGGACGCCGGCGCCGGCGCGGTCGACAAGCACAAGGATCCGCTCCCGCAGGCGACGATCGACTCGATCAAGAAGAACCAGCTCGCGCTCAAGAGCCCGCTCGCGACGCCGAGCGGCGGCGGCTACCGGTCGGTCAACGTCACGCTGCGCCAGCACTTCGACCTCTACGCGAACGTCCGCCCCGTCGAGACGATCGCCGGCGTGCCGTCGCGCTACACGAACGTCAACCTCGTCATCGTCCGCGAGAACACCGAGGATCTCTACGCCGGCATCGAGCACTACATCGATCCGCGCCGGACCGCCGCCGAATCGATCGCGATCATCACGAGGTTCGGCAGCGAGCGCGTGATCGTCTACGCGTTCGAGTACGCGCGCCGCATGGGCCGCAAGAAGGTCACGCTCGTCCACAAGGCGAACATCCTGAAGATGAGCAACGGCCTCTTCCTCGACACCGGCAAGGAAGTCGCCGCCCGCTATCCCGACATCCAGTTCGACGACATGATCGTCGACGCGACGGCGATGAAGCTCGTCGTCGCACCGGAGCGCTTCGACGTCATCGTCACGATGAACCTGTTCGGCGACATCCTGTCCGACCTCGCCGCCGGTCTCGTCGGGGGCCTCGGCGTCGCGCCGGCCGCCAACATCGGCGATGGCGGCGTCGCGATGTTCGAGGCCGTCCACGGCACCGCGCCCGACATCGCGGGCAAGGGCATCGCGAACCCGACGGGCCTCATGCTCTCCGCCGCGCTGCTCCTCGATCACGTCGACCAGCGCGATGCCGCCGACCGCCTGCGCCGCGGCATCAAGGCCGCGCTCGGCAACCCCGAGACCCGCACCGGCGACCTCGGCGGCAAGGCGAACACCGCCCAGTACACCGATGCGGTGATTCGCCACATGCAGGCCGGCTGAGCCGGCGCATCCAAGCCGCATGACCACGAAGGACATCGTC
Organism: Pseudomonadota bacterium; assembly: GCA_023386455.1. Classification (GTDB taxonomy): domain Bacteria; phylum Myxococcota_A; class Polyangia; order Haliangiales; family Haliangiaceae; genus JABFXX01. The sequence continues at coordinate 9,629 of JAEWJO010000192.1, forward strand.
CTCGCGTACCTCCGCGCCGTCGAAGCGCACGACCTCGATCGCGTCGGCGAGCTCCTCCACGCCGACGTCCTCGTCACCGAGCATCCCAACAAGCTCGATCCCGGCGGCGCGCGCTACGACAAGGCGGCGATCCGTGCGGCCGGCGAGCGTGGCGCGGCGCTGATGGCGAGCGAGCGCTACGACGTCCGCGCGCTGACCGTCGAGGGAGAGCGCGCCGTCGCGCAGATCGCGTGGACCGGGACGCTGAAGGACGGCCGGTCTATGCACGCGCAGATCTGCAGCGTCATCGAGTTGAAGGACGGCGTGGTCTGGCGCCAGGAGCAGTACGACTGCTTCGAGCCGTGACTAGCGGCGCGGCCGGCCGCGGTCGCACACGTCGTCGGCCCGCGTCAGCTCGTTCGTCCAGTTCATCTCCCACGTCTTGCCGCCGTCGTAGGAGAAGTACTGCTCCCACTCGAGGTGGTCGCGGCTGTACTTGATCCAGTGGAAGCGGGCCTTCACCGGCACGTCGCCGTCGTGATCGTCGCCGTAGAAGTTGCCCTCGTTGCCGGTGAAGCCTCCGTGGACCGGCGGATACATCACGCCCTCGCGACTGTTCACCCAGTAGATCGACCACCGCTTCTTCGCGGTATCGAACGTGCGCACGGTCAGACCCGACCAGCCCTTCGTCGGGAAGTAGATCTCGTCGACGTTCGACACGCCGTCGAGGTAGGTCACCGTGCAGCTGACGGCGGGGAACTCGTCCCACTCGGTGCTGCCGACGTTGCGCGCCTTCAGGCGCTTGTTCGTGAACGTCCAGCCACCGGCGAAGTCGTCGAAGTCGTGGAGGTCGCCAGCCGGCGCGGCGGCGGTGTCCTGCGGCGCGACAGGGACGGGTGCGACGGGGGCGGGCCGAGGCGAACCGGCGCACGCCGAGGCGAGGACGAGTGCAGGCAAGAAGCTACGCATGGCGACGAGCATGCCGGCCGGATTGGCAGGTGGCTGTCATATTTGATCGGAGATCGCCTGGCATCGAATGCGCACCGCTGGCGGTCATGGCCACCGCCCCGGCACCGTCCACGCACGAAGGATTCCTGTTCGACCTCGACGGCACGCTCGTCGACAGCGTCTACCAGCACGTGCTCGCGTGGTACGAGGCACTCGGCGAGGAGGGCATCCACCTCGCGGTCTGGCGGATCCACCGCCGCATCGGCATGAGCGGCGGGCTGTTCACCTCGGTCCTCGCGCGCGAGACCGGCTCGGAGCTCGACCCAGAGAGGCTCGCGCGGATCCAGCGCCGGCATCACGAGGCGTACGTCGCGCGGATCGCGAGCGTGCATCCGCTGCCCGGCGCGCGCGAGCTCCTCGAGGCGCTGACCGCCGCACAGGTCCCGTGGGCGATCGCGACGAGCGGCCGCATCGAGACCGCACGTCCGTCGATCGAGCTGCTCGGCCTGCCGTTCGACGGCATGACGATCGTGACGCGCGATCAGGTGCGCCACGCCAAGCCGGATCCCGATCTGTTCCAGGCCGCCGCGGCGCGGCTCGGCCTTCCGATGACTCATGCGACGATCGTCGGCGACTCGGTCTGGGACATGCTCGCCGCCGAGCGCGCGCGTGGGCTCGGCATCGGCCTGCTCTCGGGCGGCTACGGCGAGGACGAGCTCGCGCGGGCGGGCGCGTACCGCGTGTTCGCGGATCCCGCCGACATGCTCGCCCACCTCGACGAGATCGGCGGTCGCCGCTGAGCTACTTCGTGATGTCGAGGACGACGATGTCGCCGTGCTGCTCGGTGATGAGGTGCGTCGCGTCGCGGAAGTAGGTGAACAGGCTGACGTAGCTCTGCGGCTTCAGCGCGCGGCTGACGCCGGTCGGGTCGATGACGAGCAGCTCCTGCGCGCGATGGACGACGAGCTTGCCCTCGTCGGAGATCGCCGAGACCGAGCCGGTACCGACCTGGCTGTAGCCGATCGTGCCGGTCGCGACCTCGAACGAGCGGATCGCGAACTCGAGCTTCTTGTTGTGGCGCGTCTTGCCGCGCACGGTCGTCGTCGAGTTGGGATCATCCTCGGCGAGCTCCTTGACGGTGCTGCACGCGGCCCAGGTGGCGGACGGCGAGAGCACGCAGCTCATCGTCTTCGTCGTCCCGCCGGCGACGCAGCCGAGCTTCCTCGCCTTGAACGGCGCGACGAGCGCGACCTCGACGACGCACGTCTTCGCGCGCGGGCCGGCGGTCGCGATGAAGCGCACCGCGTCGTTCCTGACGACGAACGGCTCCCACACGCCGGCGGTGCCCTCGATGCGCCTCGGCTTCGCGGTACCGTCGACCGAGGTCGCGTACAGCTCGTACTTGCCCTCGATGCCGTCGAACGTGCCGTTCATGCGGCGGTAGAGCAGCGTGGCCCCATCGGGCGTGAACCACGGGTCGTAGGAGGCCTCCTTCGCGAGGCGCGTCCCGACGACGCCGCCGCGCGCGGTGTAGATCCAGTCGCCGCCGTTGAACGCGACGTGCGTGCCGTCGGGCGACGCGGCGATGCGGCCACCATGACCGAGCGCGAATGGCGCGAGGATCGGCGCGATCTTGACGAGCTCGCTCGAGATCGCCGGATCCTTCAGGTCGACCTTCGAGCCGGGCTTGTCACCGCCGCTGTCGAGCAGCGTCTCGATCGGCAGCGCGGCGAGGGCGGGGAGCGAGACGTCGGACTCGATCGTGTTCGTGTCCGCGAGGATCACGCGATAGCGAAGCGGCTCGCGACCGTGGTTGTCGCGCGTCGTCTCGCGCAGGAGGACCTTCGTGCCGTCGGCGGAGACGCGCTGGACGTACCAGCTCTCGCGAACCATCTGCGGGGCGCGAGCCGCACGCGGTGGCGCGGGGTCGGGCAGCTCGGGCGGCTCGGCCTCCTCCGCCCGCGGCGTCGGCGCCGGCGTGGGCTTCGGGGCGTCCGGTTTGGATTCGGAGCAGCTCGCGAGGAGCAGCGTGATCGCGAGCGCGCGCCGCACCCGCTGGTGATAGCAGATCAGTCGACGTCGACGGCGTTGATGTTCGCGAAGCGCTCGTAGAGCCGCTCGATCGCGTTGATCGGGGCGTAGCCGAGCGCGGCGGCGCACTCGCCGAGACGAACACCCGGCAGGCGGTCCTGCATCTGGAGCGCACGGAACAGCTGGAACCGATCGAGCACCTGCTGCTCGACGAGAAACTCGCCGAACGTGATCTCCTTGAGGCCGTCCTCGACGACGTCGATGCCGGACTGGGAGTACTCGAAGTAGTGCTGCAGATCCTTGTTGGTCGTCGCCGCCGCGACCGGCGTGTTCTTGCGAGCGATATGCGCGTTCACCTGCATGGCTGGGTACTCCTGGCCCGCCAACGAGCACGGGGTGTGCCAGCGAGAACGTACGTAAGTCCTTGTCGAAGGAGCCTCAAATCGGCGCGTTGGGCCTTCCTGCTACAGGGGTGGCTAGACGAGTTGCCGGCAGATGCGTCGGGCTGGCTAACGAGCCCGCCTCGTGGGAGGACCTTCGTCGTGAAGATCACAGCGATCATCCTCGTGGTGCTGGCGGCGTGTCGTGGAGATAGCCGCGCTCCGGAACGGCCGGGATCGGCCGAGGACGGGAGCGCGACCGAGAGCCCCGTCGTGACGCCGGCGAAGGTCGACGCCACGCCGCCTCCCGGCGACGCACGGCTCACCGCGCCGCCGAAGGACGTGGCGAGCAAGGTGACGCTGAAGGAGGTCGGCAGCGGCTTCGCGCGTCCAGTGCTGCTGACGTATGCGCCCGGCGATCCGGCGAAGCGGCTGTTCGTCGTCGAGCAGCGCGGTGCGATCCGGATCCTCGAGAACGGTAAGCCGAGCAAGAAGCCGTTCTTCATGATCAAGGGGCTGTCGGCCGGCAACGAGCAGGGCCTGCTCGGTCTCGCGTTTCATCCCGCGTTCGCGACCAACGGCAAGCTCTACATCAACTACACGTCGAAGGACGCGACGACCCACGTCGTCGAGTACAAGGTCAGCGCGACCGACCCCGACACCGTCGACGTCGCGACCCGGCGCGAGCTGTTCACCGTCGCGCAGCCGTACTCGAACCACAACGGCGGCCACCTCGAGTTCGGCCCCGACGGCAAGCTGTACACGGGCATGGGCGACGGCGGCGCCGCGAACGATCCGCGGGGCAACGGCCAGAACGAGCGCTCGCTGCTCGCGAAGCTCCTGCGCATCGACGTCGATGCGGCCGGTGCGAAGCCGGAGATCGTACATGTGGGTCTGCGTAACCCGTGGCGGTTCGCGTTCGACGGCAAGACCGGCGACCTCTACATCGGCGACGTCGGCCAGAACCTGTGGGAGTACGTCCACGCGGTCGCCGCGGGCGATACCGCGAGGAAGAACTTCGGCTGGAACATCGTCGAGGGCACGCACTGCTTCGACGCCGACACCGGCACCAGCAAGAAGTCGTGCGATCGCACCGGGCTCACGCCACCGCTCGTCGAGTACTCGCACGAGGAGGGTTGCTCGATCACGGGTGGGCGGGTGTACCGAGGTACAGCACTTCCGGCGCTCGCCGGCAGATACTTCTACGCCGACTTCTGCACGGGCCTCCTGCGCAGCTTCGTGTGGACGCGCGGCGCCGTGCGCGAGCACTGGGACTGGAAGCCGGCGATCGATGTGCAGAATGTGATCACCCAGGTCAGCTCGTTCGGCAGCGATCCCGACGGAGAGCTCTATGTGGTCGAGTTAACCGGCTCGATCTTTCAGCTGGTGCCGTCGAGCTAGGCGTATGATCGCGCGATGCGAGTCGTCCTCGCCGCGGCGCTGTTGACGACGGCGCACGCCGGTTGTTACTCGCCGGAGGTCCAGTACGGGATTCCGTGCGCCGAGGTCACGCATGCGTGTCCGACGGGCCAGGAGTGCGACCTCATCACCAACACCTGCCAGCCGCCCCTCGTGATGCAGACGTGGCGCGACGACAGCGCGGCGGACTTCAGCGCGGACGGACCGGTTCTCGTCGACGCGACGATCGAGCCGAACGGCGCCGTCGGGCCGATGCCGTATCTCACGGGGCGCGTGCGCTTCACCGGCGTGCAGGGTGCGCGCGTGCCGGCGGACCCGACGACGGCGGTCTGGACCGAGGTCGCGAGCGGACCGGTGACGGGTCGCGGCTTTTCGGACCTCCACGTCGACTACGGCACCGCGATCCCGGACGGCCTCGGCTTGGTCGCGGGCGACGACGTCACGATCCTCGTCGAGGGCGAGCTCGCTCTCGACGCGACCGGCATGTGGCGCTTCGAGCTCACGGCGAACGACGCGGGCTTCCTCGAGATCGCCGCGCCCGGGACCGACACGTTCACGCCGGTCGTCGCCGATGCGGACGCGACGACGCTCGGCAGCTACGCCGTCACGACCGCGGGCTGGCACAGGTTCCGCGCGGCGTTCTCCGACGCGTCGACGGCCATGGACTTCCGCGTCCGCTACGACGCGCCCGGCGGCAGCATGGCCATGCGCGACGTCACGAGCGACATGATGCGGACGCGCGTCGACGATCTCGCCGGCTACATCGCCGACGGCTTCGAGGAGGTGTGGCTCATCCGCCATCGGGCGTCGACGCTGGTCGATGGCGGGCTCGACCACGTGATCCCCGACAACGCGTACGGCATCCGGATCGGCGCGACGTGGTCGATGCGGTGGTCGGGGCAGATGCTGATCGAGACCGCCGGCGATTACGCGTTTCACCTCACCGCGCACCACGGCGCGCGTCTGTGGATCGACGGCGCATCGCTGGCCGACAACATGGGTTCGACCGACACCGACGCGACGACGTCACCGGTCACGCTCGAGCCCGGCTGGCACGACGTCGTCGTCGACGTCATGAGGTTTTCCGACGCCACCGAGGGCGCGATCGCGCTGACGGTCGCGAGCGGGCCGGCGCTCGCAGGCCAGACCGTCCCCGTGATCCGGCCGGTGCTCGGTCGCGGCGTGCGGTTCGCCGCCACCAGCAGCTCCGCGATCACGGCGATCCCCGACGGCGCCACCGTGTCGCGCTCGCTGACGCTCGACTTGCCGGCGAACATGACGCCGATCTCGATCGACACGCTGTTCGAGATCGACCATCCCGTGATCGGGCAGGTGTCGATCGTGCTCGACCCTCCGGTCGGCGCCAACATCACGCAGCTCGCTGCGGGCGACATCACCGGCGCGGGTGAATTCCAGCGCTTTCGCTCGGTGCCGGCTGCCGACGCCGGCGCGACGTGGACCTGGACCGCGGGCGACAGCGACGCCGACACGGCGGTCGGCGACCTGACGGGCACCGGCGTGACGCTCGTGTGCAGCGGCGGCATCGCGCCGTTCCCGACGAGCTACCACTACGAGTCGAGCGTGCGCACCGTGGGGTTCGGCGGCGACGTCGTGTCGCTCGGTGCCGTCCGCTGGCAGCTGCGCCAGGGAACGACGGCGAACGTCTACTTCCGCACGTGCGAGCTGAAGGACGCGTGCAGCGCAGAGCCGTGGACCGAGGTCGCCAACGGCGCGGTGCCGATGGTCCCGGCGCGCACGTTCGTCCAGTACGCGGTCGACTTCACGTCGGACGGCGACACGCCGACGGCGCTCGACTGGATCGAGCAGGACTACAGCATCCGCCCGCTGCCGCTGTAGCAGCGCGGGTGATCAGCTCGGCAGGCGGTCGCCCATCGAGCCACGGCTCGGGGCGGTCGGCGGCGGGATCGCGGGCTCGGGCTCGCTCTGCGGCGGTGCCTCGCCGAGGGCGACCGACAGCGCGTCATCGATCTTCGTCATGAAGCGAAGGTCGAGCTGGTTCCGGATCTCCTCGGGGATGTCGATCGTGTCCTTCTTGTTCCGCTCGGGCATGAACACGATCTTGATGCCGGCGCGGTGCGCCGCGAGGACCTTCTCCTTCACGCCACCGATCGGCAGCGCGTGGCCGCGGAGATCGATCTCGCCGGTGATCGCGACGTCGTTGCGGATCGGCCGGCCGGTGAACACCGAGACCACCGCGCAGGTCAGCGCGACGCCGGCGGACGGACCGTCCTTCTTGATCGCGCCCTGCGGGAGGTGGATGTGGAGGTCACTGTTCGCGATCTTGTCGGCGTCGATGCCGAGCCGGACCGCGTTCGCACGCGTCCACGACACCGCTGCCGTGGCGCTCTCCTTCATCACGTCGCCCATCTGGCCGGTCAGGCGGACGTCGCCCTTGCCCGGGTAGCGGCGCGCCTCGATGAACATGATGTCGCCGCCGACGGGCGTCCACGCGAGGCCGGTGATCACACCGACCTCGGGCTTGCGCTCCGCGGTATCGGAGACAAAGCGCGGCGGACCGAGGAGCTCGCCGAGCAGGTCCTTCGTGACGTGCAGGCTCTGGGCGCCCTCGGCGACCTTGACCGCGGCACCGCGGCAGACGGCCGCGATCTCGCGCTCGAGGTTACGAACGCCCGCCTCGCGGGTGTAGCTGTGGATCACGTCCTCGAGCGCCTGGTCCTCGAGCTCGAGCTGGTCCTTGCCGATGCCGTGCTCGACGAGCTGCTTCGGGACGAGGTGGTTCTTCGCGATCGCGAGCTTCTCGACCGTCGTGTAGCCCGAGAGCTCGACCGTCTCCATGCGATCGAGCAGCGGCTGGCTGATCGTGTCGAGCTGGTTGGCGGTGCAGATGAACATGACCTTCGAGAGGTCGACCGGCACCTCGACGTAGTGATCGACGAAGTCCTTGTTCTGCTCGGGGTCGAGGACCTCGAGCATCGCGGCGGCCGGGTCGCCCCGCATGTCGGCGGCGAGCTTGTCGATCTCGTCGAGGACGAACACGGGGTTCATCGAGCCGGCCTTCTTGAGGCCGGCGACGATGCGGCCGGGCAGGGCGCCGATGTACGTGCGGCGGTGACCGCGAACCTCGGCCTCGTCGCGCACGCCACCGAGCGAGATGCGGACGTACTTGCGGCCGAGCGAGCTCGCGATCGACTTGCCGAGCGAGGTCTTGCCGACGCCGGGCGGGCCGACGAGCAGCAGGATCGGGCCGTGCTTGTTCGGGGCGAGCTTGCGCACCGCGAGGAACTCGAGGATGCGCTTCTTCACCTTCTCGAGGCCCGAGTGCTCGGCCTCGAGGATCGCGCGGGCGGCGGTCACGTCGAGGCGATCCTCGGTGAACACGTTCCACGGGATCTCGAGCAGGTTCTCGACGTACGTGCGAGCGATGTTGTACTCGGGCGACGACGACGCCATCTGGCTCATGCGCGAGAGCTGCTTCTTGGCAACCGCGCGAACCTCGTCGCTCATCTTGGAGTCTTCGATCTTCTTGCGAAGGTCGTCGATATCGGCGTTGTCGTCCTGCTCGCCGAGCTCCTCCTGGATCTGGCGCATGCGATCGCGCAGGACGCGCTCGCGGTGCGTGCGGCTGGTCTCGCCCTCGAGCTCGGCACCGATGTCCGCCTTGAGGCGGAGGACGGTCGCCTGGCGCTCGAGCGACGGGATGATGCGCTCGAGGCGCTTCATCGTGTCGGTCTCGACGAGGAGCTGGGTCAGGTCGTCGCGCTCGAGCTCGAGGTACGGCACCGCCGCATCGACGAGCTTGTCGGGATCGACGATCGCCTGGACCTGGGCGCGCGTCAGCTCGCCCTTGGGCTCCTTGCCTTCCTTCTCCTTGTGCTCCTTCGCCTGCGCGTCGGTGACGACGGCGACGAGGTAGTCGCGGACCTTCGTCGTGGTCTGGAGCAGCGTGTCCGCGCTGACCGACGACGTCGACTGCAGCGGCGACACCGAGGCGACGAGGAACGGATCGGTCCCGACGAGCGCATCGATGTGGACGCGCTCGAGGAAGCGCATCACGCACGTGAACCGGCCGGGCGAGTGCTTGACGACCTGGACGATCTCGGCGCGGACGCCGACCTCGTGGAGGTCGCGCTGACCGGGGTCACGGACCGCCGGGTTCTTCTGAGGGATGATGACGATCAGGTTGTCATCGCGGGTGGCAGCTTCGATCGCGCGGACGGACGCCTCGCGCCCGATCTCGAGCGGCCCGACATGGCCGGGCAGCTGGACTTCCGTGCGAAGCGGGATGACGGGGTACTGACCGGCAGTCTCGGTGTGTTTGGTCATCGAGGTTCTCTGCAGTCTACGACACTTCAGTCGTTGTGCTCGCGTTTGCGGAGCCTCTGGACGAGCGAAATCAGCAGTTTCTTGCCTTCCTCATCGAGGTCTCTCGGAACGTCGATCTGCACCGTGATGTAGTGGTCACCGGCCTGTCCGGAGCGTCCCGCGACGCCCTTGCCGCGCAGCCGCAGCTTCTTGCCGCTCGATGTGCCAGGAGGCACCTTCACCTCCGCCTTGCCGTCGACGGTGGCGACGGTGGCGACGGTGCCCAAGATCGCGCGGTCGAACGAGATCCGCACGTCCGAGTGAACGTCGCTGCCCTCGACGCGGAGCCAGCTTCCGTCCGACGCGCGGACCTTGCTCTCGAACTCGGCGTCCTCGGCATTCGACGGCGCACGCCGGCGCCGGCCACCGCCGAAGCCGTCCTCGAAGTCCGTGTGCTCGACGCGCACGCGACCGCCGCTCCGTGCGCCCCCGCCCGGACCGGCCTGCCCGAAGAACTGGCTGAACAGATCGCCCAGGTCGAACACGCCGGGGCCACCCTGCGACGTGTAGTGAACACCGCCCGGGCCGGCACCGCCGAGATCGGGTCGGAACCCGCCGGCGCGGATCGCGTCGTACTGCTTGCGCTTCTTGTCGTCGCCGAGCACGTCGTACGCGTTCGAGATCTCCTTGAAGCGCTTCTCCTTCGCCTTGTCACCGCCGGTCGAGTCCGGGTGATTGGCCTTCGCGAGCTTGCGATACGCCTTCTTGATCTCGTCGGCGGTGGACTTCTCCGATACGCCGAGGACCTTGTAGTAGTCGACGCTCGGATCGAAATCGATCTGGGCCGGCATGGTTTAGGCTGCTGCTCCCTTCACGTTCTTCACGAAGCGGATCTCGTCGCCGACCACATCCGCTTCGATGTGATCGCCGGCCGTGAAGTGGCCGGCAAGGATCTCGATGGCGAGTGGATCGATCACGAGCTTCTGGAGGGCCCGCTTCAGCGGGCGTGCCCCGTAGATCGGATCGTAGCCAGCCTCCGCGACCCGTGCGACTGCCTGGTCAGTGAGGTGCAGCGTGAGCTGGCGTTCCGCGAGCAGCTTCTCGAACCGCACCACCTGGATCTTGACGATCTTCGCGAGCTCGTCCTCGCCGAGGGGCTCGAAGAAGATGATCTCGTCGATCCGGTTCAAGAACTCCGGGCGGAACGTCGACTGCAGGTCGTGCATCACGGCCTTCTCGATATCCGAGCGGTTCTCGTCGGACAGCCGCAACAGGTGCTGGCTGCCGGCGTTGCTCGTCATGATGATGACCGTGTTCTTGAAGTCGACCGTGCGGCCCTGGCCGTCGGTCAGGCGACCGTCGTCGAGGACCTGGAGCATGATGCTCCACACGTCGGCGTGTGCCTTCTCCATCTCGTCGAACAGCACGACGGAGTAGGGATGACGGCGCACCGCCTCGGTGAGCTGACCGCCCTGGTCGTAGCCGACGTAGCCCGGAGGCGCGCCGACGAGCCGAGAGACGGAGTGCTTCTCCTGATACTCGGACATGTCGATGCGGATCATCGCGTGCTCGTCGTCGAACAGGAACTCGGCGAGCGCGCGCGCGAGCTCGGTCTTGCCGACGCCGGTCGGGCCGAGGAACAAGAAGCTGCCGATCGGCCGGTTCGGATCCTTCAGGCCGGCACGCGCGCGGCGCACGGCGGCGGCGACGGCCGCGACCGCGAGATCCTGGCCGATCACGCGCTGGCGGAGGCGGTCCTCCATCTTCGTGAGGCGCTCGCCTTCACCCTCGAGCATCTTCTCGACGGGGATGCCGGTCCACTTGGCGACGACCGCGGCGATATCGTCCTCGGTCACCTCCTCGCGGAGGAAGCTGCCGCTCTTGCGCAGCTCCTCGACCTTGCCGGTCTCGTCGCCGATCTCGCGCTCGAGCTGCGGGATCGTGCCGAAGCGCAGCTCCGACGCGCGCGCGAAATCGCCGGTGCGCTGCAGGCGCTCCGCCTCGGTCTTCAGCTGGTCGAGCTTCTCCTTCTTGTCGCGGAGGCTCTTGATGAGATCGCGCTCGTGCTGCCAGCGCGCCTTCATCGCGGACGCCTGCTCCTTGAGCTCGGCGATCGCGCGCTCGACCTCGGGCAGGCGCTGCCTCGCGCGCTGGTCGTCCTTCGCCTCGCGCTCGAGCGCGGCCCTCTCGACCTCGAGGGTCGCGACGCGGCGCTCGATGACGTCGATCGGCGTCGGCGTCGACTCGATCTCCATCTTCAGGCGCGACGCGGCCTCGTCGACGAGATCGATCGCCTTGTCGGGCAGCTGGCGTGACGGAATGTAGCGGTGGGAGAGCTTCGCCGCCGCGACGAGTGCGGCATCGCGGATGCGGATGCCGTGGTGGACCTCGTACTTGTCCTTGAGGCCGCGCAGGATCGCGATCGTGTTCTCGACGGACGGCTCCTCGACCATCACCGGCTGGAACCGGCGCTCGAGTGCCTTGTCCTTCTCGATGTGCTTGCGGTACTCGTCGAGCGTCGTCGCGCCGATGCAGCGCAGCTCGCCGCGCGACAGCGCCGGCTTCAAGAGGTTCGCGGCATCGGCGGCACCTTCGGCCGCGCCCGCGCCGACGAGCGTGTGCAGCTCGTCGATGAACAGGATGACGCGACCCTCGGCCGCGGCGATCTCCTGGAGGACTGCCTTCAGGCGCTCCTCGAACTCGCCGCGATACTTCGCGCCGGCGATCAGTGCGCCGAGATCGAGCGACAGCAGCTTCTTGTCGCGCAGCGACTCGGGGACGTCGCCCTGCGCGATCCGCTGGGCGATGCCCTCGACGACCGCCGTCTTGCCGACGCCGGCCTCGCCGACGAGCACCGGGTTGTTCTTGGTGCGGCGGCTGAGGATCTGGATCGTGCGCCGGATCTCCTCGTCGCGGCCGATGACGGGATCGAGCTTGCCCTGGGCCGCCAGCTTCGTGAGGTCGCGGCAGTAGCGATCGAGGGCCTCGTACTTGGCCTCGGGATCCTGATCGGTCACGCGCTGGTTGCCGCGAACCGCGACGAGCGCCTCGAGGATCGCTTCCTTCGTCGCGCCGGCGGCGCGGAGCGCATCCCCTGCCTTCGTCTTGCCGGCCGCGAGCGCGATCAGGAAGTGCTCGGTCGAGATGTACTCGTCCTTCATCTCGTCGGCCTGCTTGGCCGCCTGTTCCCACGTGTCCTTCAGGCTGCGGCCGAAGTCGACGTCGAGCGCCGCGCCGTGGGCGCGTGGCAGCTTCTCCATCGACTTCTCCAGATCCGTGCGAACGACGCGCGGATCGGCGCCGAGCTTGCCGAGGATCCGGGGAACGACGCCGCCCTCCTGGTCGAGCAGCGCGACGAGCAGGTGGTCCGCACCTACCTCGGCGTGGTGCTTGGCAATGGCAACGTCCCTCGAGGATGCGAGAGCTTCGCGGGCCTTGACGGTGAGCTGGTCGATCTTCATGACGGCCTGAACGTAACCACCGTTACATGACCGTCAACGGGGCCGAACGAGATCGAGCGCTTGGCGCGTCCGAATGATCGGGACCTCGCCGGACGGCGAGGGGAATCCCGGAGTCACGCGGGCGCGAGCACGTTCTCGACGGGGGTTCCGATCGCCGCCGCGCGTAGCTTCACCATGTCGACGACACCCCGACGGCCCAGCTCGGAGATCGCGGTAGTCGCGCTGGCGAGCTCGAACCGGCCTGCGCGATGCACGAGATCGGTGAGCGCCGCAGCGATCCGGGGCGGTGCGTCATCGCCGAGCGCGTCGACGAGCTGGCGCGCGAGGTTCGTCTCGCCGACGAGCGCCGCGGCGACGAGCGCCTGGGCGAGCGACGTGCCGGCGACCGGTCCGGCCGTCAGCGCCCCGGAGCGCGCGAGCTCGGTCGCGACCTCGACGAGCGAGCCGGGATCGTCGGCGCGCCAGTAGACGTCGAGCAGACGGCGCAGCGTCGGGACGTGGGACGGATCGAGATCGGACGCGCGCAGGAATACGTCGTCGGCGCGATCGATGTCGCCGAGGTGAACGAGCACGGCCTCGCCGAGCCGGTAGAGGCGCTCGGCGCGCTCGCCCGCGGTCGGCGCGAGCGGCACGAGCTGGAACAGGTAGCGCCCCGCGCACGGCCACTCGCCCTTCGAGATGTACATCTCGGCGATCAGCTCGATCGACGGCGCGTGGTGCGGATGATCGCGGACGATGTGCTCGAGCTGGACGATCGCGTCGTCGAAGTCGCCGACCATGCGATAGAGCTCGACGAGCGAGTGGCGCGTGCGCAACGTCAGATCGTCGTCGGTGAGCGGGATGAGGTCGAGCACCTGGCGCGCGGCCGATAGCGCGGTGCGCAGCTCGCCGAGCGCGGTCGCGAGGTGCTGGACGCGCATCACGACGTCGAGCCGGCCCGGCGCGTTCGTCGCTGCCTCCTTCGCGAGCTCGAGCGCCTCCTCGTGACGGCCGAGGTTCTCGCTGATGATCGAGCGGCGAAGCGCGAAGTCGTCCGCGCCGAGCACGCTATCGCTCGCGGCGAGGTCGCGGTAGATGAGGTCGGCGGTCGGCCAGTCGGCGAGCCGGAATGCGAGCGAGCCGCGCGCGTCGAGCGCACCGGCGTGCGTCGGGTCCTCGATCAGGGCGAGGTCGTACGCGCGCGCGGCCTCCGTCAGCTTGCCGAGCTCCTCGGCGAGCCGCGCGACCTCGAGCCACGCGCTCGCGCGTTCCTCGTTCGAGAGTGCCTTGCTCGAACGGATCGTCGTCAGCTCGGTGAGGCCGGCGAGATCGCCGAGCGTGCGCAGCTCGGTCGCGAGCACGCGATACGCCGCCGCCTGGCCGGGCTCGGCGCGCCACAGCTGGTGTGCGAGATCGAGCGCGGCCTCGCGATCTCCGAGCTGCTCGGCCTTGTCGAGCGAGGCGGCGAGCGCGGGAAACCCGGTGCTCGATGCGGCGGCGGCGCGGTTGCGCGCGGCGGCCTGGTAGAGTGCGACGCGATCCGACGGACGCGCACCGTTCGCGGCCTCGTTGTAGAGGCGCGCCGCGTCGGCATGTCGGCCGATCACCTCGTAGCGGCGCGCGAGCGGGGCCTTGACCGCCGGGATCGTCGGGTCGAACGCGAGCGCCTGCTCGTAGTTCACCTGCGCCTGGTCGGCGTCGTCGAGGCGCTCCTCGAACACGAGCGCGAGCTCGAGGTGCAGCGCGCCGCGCTCGCGCGGATCGGGCGCGGCGGCGATCTCGCGATAGAGCAGCGATGCGACGAGCGCCCACTCGCCGCGCACCATCGCCGCGGTGCGAAGCTGATATGCAATCTCCGGATCGGCGGGCGCGTACGCGTGCGCCTCCTTCAGGCACCGGTATGCCTCGGCATCCCGGCCGAGTGCATCGCGATAGAGCTTCGCGCGGCGGCGCCACAGCACTGCCTTCCGCTCGGGGCCCTCGGCGCCGACGAGCTGGCGCCCGATCGCCTCGGACGCGGCGGTGATGTCGCCGGCCTCGAAGTAGAGCTGCTCGAGCAGCTCGAGCGCGGCGATGTCGTCGGGAGCCTGCTCGGCGACGCGCTCGGCGATCTCGATCGCCGGCACCCACTGCTCCTGCTCGGCGAGCTCGCGCGCGCGATCGAGCGAGGGCGGAGGCACGAGCGACGCGGTCGGCTTGGAACCGATCTCGCCGGACACGACCGAGTCGTCGTGCGCGAGCGCATCGGCACGCTCGGCGGCCCAGCGTCGACTCTGGTCGTCGTAGTCCGGCGATGCGGCGATCTGCTCGTACAGCTCGCGGGCGAGCTCGAGCTCGTCAGAGCCGGCGAGTGCGTCGGCGAGCGGCATCCACACCGGCGCGTAGCTCGGGTCGACGCGATGGGCCTTCGACCAGGTCGCGGCGGCGCGGATCGGATCGCGGTCGCTGCGCGCGAGCAGCGCGAGCTCGTGCAGCGCGATCGCCTGCACGCGCCCCGAGCCCTCGGCCGCGACGCGATCGAGGAGTGCACGCCGCGGCGCGGGCTCGCGCTGTCCGTAGTGCTCGAGCAGCGCGACGAGCGCCGCCGGATCGTCGGGATTCTCGCGCTGCGTCTCGATCAGCTTCTCGCGAGCCTCGGCGGCGGCGAGCGTCACCGGCTGGACGGTCGGCGCGGTGCCCAGGCCGAGCACGCCGATCGATGG
>JAEWJO010000615.1 GCA_023386455.1 Pseudomonadota bacterium
CTCGACACGAAGCTCGGCCGCGTCCAGCTCCTCGATGTCCACCTTCGGCCGCCGATGAGCGACGGTGGCAGCTGGGTCGTCGGCTACTGGTCGACGCGCGACGATCGCCTGCGCGAGGTCCAGTACCACCACGCCGCACTCGATCCGAAGCTGCCGACGATCATCGCCGGCGACTTCAACGAGGAGGGTGACGGCCGGGCGATCGGCTATCTGCGCGACCGCGGCTTTGCCGATGCGATCGCGGCGTTCGCGGGCTCGCAGCGCACGTGGGAGTGGCCGGTCGGCAGCATCACGCTGCGGTTCCAGCTCGATCACATCCTGCACGACGACCACTTCGTGCCGGTGACCGCGGCGATCGTCGAGGCGGGGCGCTCGGATCACAAGCCGGTGTGGGCCGACTTCGAGCGGATCGATCCGTGAGCCGCGGGTGACTTCAGTCGGCGACGTTGCGCATGAAGTCGGCGACGTCGGCGAACCGCGCATCGAGGAAGTCGCGGACCGGGCCCGCGATCGCGTGGTGATCCATCGCCGCCTGCATGCAGCGCAGCCAGGCATCGCGCATCGCCACGTTCACCTGCACGCGATTGTGGCGCATGCGCAGGCGAGGGTGGCCATGCTGCTCGATATACGTCTGCGGTCCGCCGAGCCAGCCGACGAGGAACAGCGCGAACCGATCGCGCGAGCCGCGGTCGACCTTGCCGTCGGGCGTGCAGACGTGGAGCCGAGCGAGCTCCGGCTCGCGCTCGCTCATGAGGTCGTAGAACGTCTCGACGAGCGCGGTGATCCTGGCAGCGCCGGTGGCGGCGCCACCGAGGAGATCGAACGGACTCTCACCCACGAGCCCACGTTAGCGCGTTCAGGGGCAGTTGCGAGTGCCGCCGGTGCAGCTCGAGAGGCCCGAGAGATTGTTGCAGTACTCGAAGCAGCCGAGCCGGCGGTAGTCGCCGTTGCCGTTCAGGTAGCCGACCGAGAGCAGCTCGCCATCGCGGGCGGCCAGGTCGAGCGCGGGGAAGAACGACGCGTCGAACGAGCTCAGACCGTTGCCGACCTGGCCGGGGCGGTCGGCGTGGACCGAGGTGTGCGCGAGGTCGACGGCGCGCGTCTCGGAGCGCAGCACCAGGTCGGCGACGCCCTCGTAATAGCCGACGACGCCGGCGATCTGGAGGCTCGCGATGTCGCCGTAGAGGATCGCGTCGGTGCGCGCGAATGCGGTTCCGCTCGGCGCGAAGCGCGTCGTGACGCCCGTGTCGAGCACGCGGCCGTCGCCCCTGACGACGAGACGCAGGTCATCACCCACGCGGACCGACGCCGGCGCGATCGCGTTCACCTGCGTGCCGGACGCCGAGCTCGTCGCGACCTTCTGCGCGTTCCACGGCTGCATCGGCGGCGATGCCCACAGCTCGACCTCGACGTCGCCATCGCGCTCGACGAGCATGTCGCCGAGCATCATCGACACGAGGCGCTGGCCGTCGCCGACCAGTGCGCCGTCCTTCGGGCTCGCGAGCGCGTCGACGCGCGACGGCCCGCAGCCGGCACCGTCACACGACGCGTGAAGATCGTAGCTCGTGTCGGTCGCCAGGTTGTACGAACCGACGACGACGAGGTGCTCGCCCGGCTGTGCGACCTGCACGGTCACGGCGGCCGCGGGCGTGCGCCTCGCGTAGCCATCGGCGGCGAGCACGGCGCGAGTACCCTCGACGAGCGGGCCGAGCACGGCGATGCGGATGGTCGCGTCGTCGGTCGACCGCGCGTCGATCGTGATCTCGGTGCGGTTGTTGTTGGTGCCGGCGATCCAGATCGAGTGCACGCGGCGCGACTGCGCGTCGGCGAAGTCATGGAGTCGCGTGCCGTCGTGCAGCGTCGGCGCGTCTACCCATCCGGGTGAGTCGGCCTTCGCGGCGGTGGTCGCGTCGACTGCCGCGAGATCGAGATCCTCGCCGGTCGCCTCGTCGGCGACGCAGGCGGCAAGCGGGAGGAGTGCAAGGAGGAGCTTCGTCATGGGCAGTCCGGCGGGTGAATAGATCGAACGGCTCGCGGCGTCACGTGGCGACTTGGTTAGCCATCACGCGACGTGCAGCGTCTTGCGCGAAGTGTGTTCGGTTATCGTGGAGGTATGAGCGACCGCCCCGAGCAGCCGACGATCAAGGTGGCGATCACCGGTGAGGAGCTCGCGGGCGACGATCGACCGGACCCGAGCCCGAACGCCGTCGTCGGTGGGCGCTTTCGCCTCGGCCGGCGCATCGGCAAGGGCGGCATGGGCGAGGTGATGGCGGCGCGCGACGAGCAGATCGCGCGCGACGTCGCGATCAAGCGCATGCGCGCGGCCAATCCGAGCGAGCGATCGATCCAGCGCTTCCTGCGCGAGGCGACGGTCCAGGGGCGACTCGAGCATCCAGCTGTGGTCCCGGTGCACGAAATAGGCCGAGACTCGGACGGCCTGCCGTACTTCGTGATGAAGAAGCTCACCGGCACGCCGCTCGCCAAGTTCCTGGAGGACGGCGCGAGCATGCCGCTGCAGCGCGTGCTGCGCGCGTTCGCCGACGTCTGCCTCGCGGCCGAGTTCGCGCACGTGCGCGGCATCGTTCACCGCGACCTCAAGCCCGACAACATCATGCTCGGCGACTACGGCGAGGTGTACGTGCTCGACTGGGGCGTCGCGAAGATCCTCGGCGAGGAGGATGGCGACTTTGCCGATATCGGCAGCGGCAGCGGCGAGCACGCGACGCGCGCCGGCACCGCGATCGGCACGCCCGGCTACATGGCGCCCGAGCAGATCCGCGGTGCCGCCGACATCGACGGCCGCGCCGACATCTACACGCTCGGCTGTCTGCTGTTCGAGATCCTCGCCGGCGAGCCGCTACATCCGCGCGGACCGCAGGGCATGGAGTCGGCGCTGGCGCCGATCGACGCGCGGCCGTCCGTGCGCGCACCGAGCCGCGAGATCGCGCCCGAGCTCGACGCACTGTGCGTGGAGGCGACCGCGACCGCGCGCGAAGATCGGATCCAGACCGCACGCGAGCTCGGCGAGCGCATCGAGCGATTCCTCGACGGCGATCGCGACATCGCGCTGCGTCGCGGCCTCGCGCGTGACCATCTCTCTCGCGCCCGCGCGGCGTTCGCCGCCAGCGACGCTCCCGACAACCGGCGCACGGCGATGCGCGAGGCCGCCGGCGCGCTCGCGCTCGATCCCGCGCTCGACGGTGCCGCCGAGCTCGTCGCGAGGCTCATGCTCGAGCCGCCGAAGGAGACGCCGCGCGAGGTGCTCGACGAGATGCACGCCGCGAACGTCCTCGAGGCTCGGGGCGTCGCGCGCGCCGGATTCTGGTCGGTGATCGGTGCGCTCGGCTTTCTGCCGCTCCTGTGGTGGATCGCGCCGGCGGACTCGATCGTCGTGCCGTACCTCGCGGCGATGTTCACCGTCGTCGGCGTGATCGGGTTCCACGCGATGCGCGCGGCGTTCCCGAAGCCAGGCCTGCTCGTGCTCGCGAACACGGTGATCGTGATCTCGCTCGCACGGCTGTTCTCGCCGATCCTGATCGCGCCGGGCATCGCGGCCTCGCTCGCGATGGCGATGGCGATCACGCCGCGCTTCTCGTTGCTCGGCTCGCCGGTGACGATCGCCCTGCTGATGGCGATGGGCGTCGGTGGCCCGCTGCTGCTCGAGCGGCTCGGCGTCATCTCGCACACGATGACGGTCGATCCGGCCGGCGTGCTGTTCCATCCGCCGGCGCTGTCGGGCGAGCTCGAAGGACCGACGATCCTCGTCGGTGCGATCTACGCGATCGCGCTCGTCGTCGGTGCGGCGTTCGCCGGGCATCAGATGCGAACGCGCGCGCAGGACGCGACCCGCCACCTCCAGCTGCAGGCGTGGCAGCTCCGCCAGCTCGTCCCGCGATGAATTGCGCAAGTCGCGCAGATTGCTGGGGACTGCAGACAGTAGTTCGCGACTGATCGAGGCGCCTGTGGCTAGCGGACTAGCCACATCCAAGCCCGCGAGATCGGCCGATCGTCGTCGGCAAGATCGATGGCACCCCGGTTGCTCATCGCGCGGCCACGATGTCTCGCCTCCTCGCCGCCAGCCTCCTCGCCGCCACCTCCATCGTCGCGCCCCGCGCCGCGGCCGCCGACAACTGCTCGCCGGCCCGCGTCATGGTCGTCCTCGACAAGTCGAGCTCGATGGTCACCGGCATGGTCGGCACCCAGACCAAGTGGGACATCGCCGGCGCCGGCGTCGGCAACCTGCTCGACACGTTCGGGACGAAGGCCGAGTTCGGCCTGATGACGTTCCCCAAGCCGAACCAGTGCGGCCCGGGCTCGCTCGATGTCGCGCCCGCGCTCGGCAACAAGTCCGCGATCGTCTCCGCGCTCGGCGCGCCGCCGCCGACGGCCGGCAACTACACGCCGATGGCGCAGAGCCTCGAGGCCGCGGCCGACGAAGCCTCGATGCAGGCGGCGGCGGGCCCGCGCCACGTCGTCCTCATCACCGACGGCTGGCAGTACTGCGTCCCCTACGATCCGGCGACGCGCTTCGACGGCACCGACGCGATTGCCGCGCTCAACGCGAAGGGCATCAAGACGTGGATCGTCGGCTTCGGCGCCGAGGTCGACGCCGCGGCGCTCAACCAGATGGCGGTCGCCGCCGGTACCGCGAAGACCGGCTGCGATCCGACGAGCGACGACCCCGCCGGCGCGAACAACTGCTACTTCCAGGTCGACAACGCGACCGAGCTCAACATGGCGCTCTCGACGATCGGCGGCTCGGTCTCGGCCGAGGTCTGCGACGGCGTCGACAACGACTGCGACGGCCAGATCGACGAGGACATCACGCGCAGCTGCTCGACCGCGTGTGGCGCCGGCACCGAGACGTGCCACGCCGGCACGTGGGACGGCTGCGATGCGCCGCAGCCGAGCGCCGAGACGTGCGACGGCGACGACAATGACTGCGACGGCGAGGTCGACGAGGACGACAGCGGCCTGTGCTCGGGCGGCGAGGTCTGCACCGATGGTTCGTGCCAGCCGCCGAACGGCGAGGGCGACGATGGCATGCACGCCGGCTGCGCGTGCGAGAGCGGTGAGGCGCCCGGACTCGGCTCGTTCGCGATGTTCGGCTTGCTCGGCGCACTGCTCCTGCGCCGCCGCCGCCGCTGATACAAGCTCGCAGGGGCGGCGATGACTCCTCGCGGCATTGCCGATGCACCATCGGTGATGAGAGACGCAAGGAGGTCGAGATGGTGAGGCGCGGCTGGACGGTCGTCGTGGTGCTGCTGCTGGGAACGAGCGGCTGCAGGGTGTTCGGGGCAAAGTCATCCGGTCGTCCGGAGGCGCAGCAGGCTCCGGTAGCGCGCGGGCCGGCTCCCGCCGCGCAGACGCCCGGTGAGCTCTGCCCGAAGCAGGGCGCCACGGGCATGGATACGTGCGGCTGAAGCGCTACGGGTAAGTCGGTCGCGATCGCCTGTATGGAGATAGAATCGCGGGATGTGCCGTACGGTCCTCGCGATGCTCGTGGTCCTCGGCGCGTGTGACAGTGGCGGCGGCGGCCTCCATCCAGATCCCGATGCGCAGACGGTCGACGCGACGCCACCGACGCCGGCCGGCTGCGTCGATGACGTCGCTACCGGCGATCACGTGTACACGTGCGGCGGACTGCGCGTCGACGCACGCATTCCGGCCGCCTGCCAGGCGCCCGGCTGCGGTCTCGTCCTCGTGCTGCACGGCGACACCGGCACGGGGCTACTCATGGACGCGCACGTCAAGATGCGCGAGCTCGGCGAGCAGCGCGGGTACATCGTGATCGCGCCGTCGGGACCGCCATGGCAGGGTGGCCAGGGAGGCTCGACGTGGGGTGCGAGCAACGACGCGACGCTCGTCGACATGGTCGGCCAGTTCCGCGACGTGTTTCGCGTCGACCCGAAGAAGATCCACGTCACCGGGTTCTCGCGCGGTGGGTTCGTGACGTGGCGCCTGCTGTGCGATCACGCCGATCTGTTCGCGTCGGCGGCGCCGGCGGGTGCGGGCTTCGGCGGTGGGTTCGGCGAGACGACGTGCTTCCAGCAGGCCCGCGCGCCCGGCCGCAAGATTCCGATCGTGTTCCTGATGGGCCGGACCGACGTCTCCGTCGGCTACAGCAACATGGTCGGCATCCGCGATGCGGCGATCGCGAGCTACGGCGCGACCGGGCCGACGGTGGTCGACGGCGACACGAAGTACACGCATGACCGCTGGGTCGGCGGCGGCGCGGTGATCGAGACGTTCGATCACGCGTACGAGAACTATCCGACGAGCGACTTCGCGAGCGCGAAGGGTCACTGCATCGTCGGCAGCACGACCGATCCGACGGCGCCGCAGTACGCGATTCCCTGCCAGCCGCCGAACGCGTTCGTGTGGGGCGAGCAGGTGATCCAGTTCTTCGTCGACCATCCGATGCCATAGTCGCGGCATGGGCAAGAAGCGACCGGAGCGGACCGAGCGGCGCGCGCGAGAGCGTGCGGCGCGGGACCTCGTTCGCGATCGCGAGAAGCTGTTCTTGCTGTCGCCTGGCGGCGCGGCGGAGCGGCCGATCGGCGTGTCGTCGTCGGCGGTCATCGAAGTTCGGATTCACGGCATGACGTGCCCGCAGTGCGAGGGCGGCTACAAGGTCGAGGACCACCGCTCGGCGGGGCAGGGCGTGAGGCCCGTCGACGTGCGCTGCAACCGGTGCGGCGTCGCGCGCACGCTGTGGTTCAAGATCGTCGAGGACCAGCCCAACTAGGGTGCTACTGTGAGCGCGATGGAGTGCCGGACCAGCTGCGGGGCGTGCTGTATCGCGCCGTCGATCTCGCCGTGCGCTGCCCTGCCCGAGGGCAAGCCGGCGGGTGTCCGCTGCCCACATCTCTCCGCCGACGTGCGGTGCGCGCTGTTCGGCCTGCCGGAGCGCCCTTTGACGTGCGTCGGGCTCCGTCCGGACCCTGAAATGTGTGGCAACTCCGTCGACGACGCGATGGCGACGCTCGTCCACTGGGAAGCGTTGACCGCGCCACGCTCGTGATGTGGGTGTGAGAACGGCGCTTCACAGCCGCACGCGCAAGTCCGCGAACCGGGTCCGGTACGACGGCTGCAATTCACGTTCGGCATGCGTTCGGTTCCCCTCCTTGCCGCCTTCGCCCTGACCGCGTCGCTCGCCGGCTGCCAGCCGCAGATGTTTGCCCGGGGCACGTTCGTCGCGGAGGCGCCGACGCCGGTGATCCGCGCGAACGTCAGCGTCGAGATCTCGTTCTTCGGGATCCCGCTCGCGGGCGCGCAGGACGTCGTGTTCGTGCTCGATCACTCGGGCTCGATGGACGGCGTCGCCGCGGGCTTCGCCGGCTCCGACGTCGGCATGTCGATGACAGGCTCGATCCTGACGGGGCTCGGCGCGCAGCTCGTCAACGCGAAGACGCACACGCTGCCGACCAAGATGGAGGCGGCGAAGCAGGAGCTGATCCACACGCTCTCCGTCATGCCGGACGGCACGCGCTTCATGATCATCTTCTTCGACGACGAGCTCGCGGCGTTCGCGCCGTACATGGTGACGCTCGATCCGGCGTCGCGCGATGCCGCGATCCGGTTTGTCCAGGGCATCAAGCCCGGCGGCTCGACGGCCGCAGTGCCCGCGCTGCGCCTTGCCTACAAAGCAGGGGCGGCGCGTGTCGTGCTGCTGTCGGACGGCCTCGCGAACACCGGGGGCAGCGGTGACGATCTGCTCGCCGAGGCGCGCGGCGCGATGCGGGCGGGTGTGCGCTTCGATACGGTCGGCCTCGGCATCGATCAGGATGGCCCGCTCATGACGACGCTCGCGGCGGAGAGCGGCGGCCTCGCCATGCGTCGCTAGCACGCGTTAGGTCCGGTCAGCGCGAGCTGTAGTACACCTCGCGCCATGCGTATCGCTCTGCTCGTCCTCGGCGGTCTCGTCGCGTGCGGTGGCTCGAAGCCGCGTCGCCACGCCGCGCGGCCCGCACCCGCGTCGCCGATCGCCGATCGCATGGACTCGTTCGAGATCAACGGCTACGTGCTCGCCGGTGCCGAGTACTGGCCGTACGTCGGCAAGGAAGACATCGACTATCCCAAGGACGTCCTGTGGGGCTTCTATCCCGAGAAGGACGTCATCCCGCCGGGCGAGAGCGAGGCGAACCTCGACTCGGCGCGGCCGGAGGCCGTCGAGTGTGCGAAGCAATCGTTCGCCGCGCTCCAGGTGTTCCTCGCGAAGAACTCTTCACAGCTGCGCCAGATCGTCGAGCTCGGCGCCGATCAGGGCTACGTGCCGCGCTTCTATCTCTGGACGAACGACTACAGCCGCGCGGCCGAGCCGTTTCCGCCGGGTCGTCGCGAGGCGCGCCTCTGGTACTGGAAGCGCAAGCAGCCCGAGCCGCCGAAGCCGCCGGGCTACTGGAAGTGGGAAGCGACGCTGACGCAGACCGGCGACTGCACGATTCCCAGGTCCGCGCAGATCGAGCAGTACCTCGCGCAGACGCTCCGCGAGGTGCAGGCGAAGCACGCGGCGCGGTGACCCCACCGCTGGGTGGGGGCCTCCCAGGCCGACGAGCTAGCCGCGCTGGCAACTCGAGCTGCCGGCGATCCGCGCGGCAACTGTGCGCAGTTGATCGAATTGTGCACGCGCCCTGCTGGGCGATCGCTTGCACTTGCTGCGAGTCATGCGCTCACTCGCGATGGTCGTCGCTGTTTCACTGTTCGCCTGCGCAGCGGATGTTCCCGAAAGTGATCACGACGAGCCGGCCGACTACGAGGTCGATCCGGCGGACGGCAAGGCCGATGGCGTGCCGGCGACGTTCGATCAGAACAACGTCATCGACGACGCGATGCTGACCGCCGCCGGCTCGATGAGCGTCGCCGACGTCCAGGCGTTCTTCGAGGACAACCCGTACGGCACGCGATCGTGGCTCGCGTCGTACACGGTCGGCGGCACGACCGCCGCGGAGATGGTGATCGAGGCGGCGCAGACGCACGACGTGAACCCGATCGTGCTGCTCGCCCGCATGCAGGTCGAGACGTCGCTCGTCAGCAAGACGGCGAAACCGACGCAGCGGATGATCGATCGCGCGCTCGGCTGCGGCTGTCCCGACGGCGGCTCGTGCAACACCGCGTACAGCGGCCTGCAGAAGCAGCTCGACTGCGGCGCTCGCACGCTGCGGCGCTGGTACGACGCATCGATCGACGGGACCGGCCAGTGGCGCAAGGGTGTCTCGCGAAGCACGCTCGACCCCAGGCGCGTGACTCCCGCGAACCACGCGACCGCGACGCTGTACGCGTACACGCCGTGGGTGCTCGTCGGTCGCGGCGGCACGTGGCTCGCCTGGAACGTGACGAGGAAGTACTCGCGATTCGCCGACAGCGCCGGGCTCACGCACTGACCTTAGATCGCTGCCGCCTGGTAGGGTGGCGCATGCCCGACGAGACCGTCACCCACATCGCCGAGCGCATCGAGGACCAGGAGGTGCGGCTCGCGTTCCAGGACCGGCTGATCCGCGATCTCGACGCGCTCGTCCGCGAGCTCGGCGATCGCCTCGACAAGCTGCAGCGTGAGGTCGACGAGCTGAAGCAGGCGATTCGCTCGCCCGAGACGCCGATGGGTCCTGCCAACGAGCCACCGCCGCACTACTGAATCGGCCATACTGGCCGCGATGTCGATCGATATGGTCCGGATCGCTCGCCGCATCCTCGAGGAGCAGGGGTTCGAGCCGGACGGGCCGCACGAGATCTCACCGCTCGGCAATCACGACCCGGCCGCCGGCGCGATCGACCTCCGCGAGCTGCCGTGGTCGTCGATCGACAACGCCGAGTCGAAGGACCTCGATCAGATCGAGTGGGCCGAGAAGCTCGGCGACGGCACGATCCGCATGCTGCTCGGCATCGCGGACGTCGCCGCGTACGTGCCGAAAGGCTCGCCGATCGACGAGCACGCCGAGGCGAACACGACGTCGCTCTATACCGGCGTCAAGACGTTCCACATGCTGCCGAAGGCGCTATCGACGCAGCGGACGAGCCTGCTCGAGGGCGGCGAGCGCCTCGCGATGGTCACCGAGATGCACATCCGCCACGACGGCACGGTGATCGAGGAGGCGACGAAGATCTATCCGGCGCGCGTGAAGAACCACGCGAAGCTCGTCTACGAGGACGTCGGCGCGTGGCTCGACGGCGACGAGTCGCGCAGGCCGCACCACGTCGCGCTCGTCGGGCAGCTGCGTCTCCACGACGAGGCGACCCGCAGGCTGCGCGGGCGCCGCATCGAGTGTGGCGCCCTCGAGCTCGAGACGATCGAGGCGCGACCGGTCGCGAAGGACGGCAAGGTGGTCGACCTCGAGCTGATGCACAAGAACCGCGCACGCGACCTCGTCGAGGATCTGATGGTCGCGGCGAACACGGCGACCGCGAAGTTCCTCGAGCGGCACGGGTTCTCCTCGATCCGGCGCGTCGTCCAGGCACCGAGCCGGTGGCCGCGCATCGTCGAGATCGCACGCGGGTTCGGCGTGGACCTGCCCGACAAGCCCGACGTCCGCGCGCTCGGTCACTTCGTCGCCGAGCAGCGGCGCGTCGCGCCCGACGCGTTTGCCGACCTGTCGCTGACGATCGTCAAGCTGCTCGGCGCGGGTGAATACCTGCTCCAGCGCGCGACCGATCCGGACACCGGTCACTTCGGGCTCGCGGTCGACGACTACATGCACTCGACCGCGCCGAACCGGCGGTTCGCGGATCTCGTCACGCAGCGCATCCTCAAGGCGGCCGCGGCGGGTCGCGAGTCGCCGTACACCGACGACGAGCTCCAGCACATCGCGGCGCATTGCACCGAGCGCGAGAACGCGGCGAACAAGGTCGAGCGCACGATGCGCAAGGTCGCCGCCGCGGTGTTCCTGACGCCGCGGATCGGCCAGACGTTCGATGCGATCGTCACCGGCGCGAAGCCGCACGCGACCTACGTCCGGTTGCTGAGGCCGCCCGCCGAGGGGCGCGTCGTCGAGAACGCGCAGGGACTCGACGTCGGCGACAAGGTCCGCGTCAAGCTCGTCGCGACCGAGCCCGAAAAGGGCTTCATCGATCTCGCCGCGCTGCCGTGAACCCGCGTCCGTCGCGCGGCGGTGCTACGAGATCGCATGTCCTGGTCTCGCGTGCATCGCTGGCTCGCGATCGTGCTCGTCGTGCCGCTCGTGGTGTGGTCGGTGAGCGGTCTCTTGTTTCATCTCAAGCCCGGGTGGGCGCGCGCGTACGACATGCTCGGCGCGGAGCGCCCGCTGACGACGACGTCGGTCGCGCCGATCGCGACGGTCGCCGCGACGTTCTCGGCGAAGATCTCGAAGATCGAGCTGATCGATACCGCGATCGGTCCGCTCTATCGCGTGACGACCGAGACCGCGACCGAGCTCGTCGACGCGGTCGGCGCGACCCGGCGCTCGCCGCTCTCGGCCGACGACGCGAAGCTGCTCGCGGTCGATGCGGTCTCGCGATCGGCGGAGCGCGCGGCGTACGGCAGCGTCACCGGGACCGAGGTCGGCGAGCGCACCGTCCACGTGAGGTTCGAGCACGCGACCGTCGACGTCGGGCGGTCGAGCGCGCGGCTCTCGCAGCGTGGCCCCGACACCGACCGCATCGACTGGCTCTATCGCATCCACTATCTGCAGTGGACCGGCAACAAGGCCGTCGACCGGGTGCTCGCCATGTTCGGCCTCGCGCTGATCTGGGCCGTGATGTTGCCCGGCGTCGTGCTGTTCATCCGCCGCGTGCGCCGCTAACGCTTCAGCTTCTTCGCCCAGGCGCGAAACTTCGCCTCGTCGACGTGCTTCGCGAGGATCTCGCCATGCTTCGCGAGGTCGGCACCGCGCAGCTCGGCGTAGAGCGCGGACAGCTCGCCGCGCCGGTCGGCATAGAGCAGCACGTAGCGAGACAGCGCGTACCAGACCATCGCGCGATCGCCGTGCACGTCGAAGTGCGTCGTCCTCGCGAGCTGCGCGAGCGTCGGGCACGTGCCGTCCTTCAGCGCGCGCTGCAGATCGCGGAGCCGGTAGTTGACGAGGAACGTGAAGCCTCGCTTGCCGGGTGTCGCGCTGCCGTAGAGCGAGGCGATGCCCTCGTCGAGCCACGCCGGGATCGCGGGATAGTCGTCGCCGATCAACGGGTGGACGAGCTCGTGGCGGAGGTTGCCGACGCTCGCGCCGACGTTCGCGATCGCGGTGCGCTGGTCCGGTCGATAGAAGCCCCAGTCGGAGATCACCGGGCCCATCGTCGCCGCGACCTCGCGATAGCGCGCCGGCTCGCCGAACAGCAGCAGCGTGACGGCGGCATCCGGCTTCTTCGCGTCGCGCGTGAACCGCTTCTCGACGTCGGCGACGACGCTCGCGACGAGCTTCACGAGCTGCTTGCGCCGGGCCGCCGACAGCTCGCCCTTGACGACGATCCGCGCGCGCTTGCCCTCGATCGTGCCGAGCTCGGGGAGCCTGGGGACGTCGGCGGCGGCGAGCGAGGTCGACAGCAGGACGAGGGCAACCAACGCCGCGCGCATCGGCCGATCATGACGCGTCCCGCTAGCGGATCAAGTCGAGCACGTAGGTGCTGACGACGAACTTCCACATCACCATCATCGCGGCGCCGACGACCGCGCCGATCGCGACGATCACGCTGACCCGGCTCGCTCCCGACATCGCAACCCAGCGCGCCTTCGTGTGTCGGCCGAGCCGGCGGAGCCGGCACTCACCGGTGTCGAGGAAGCCCGACAGCCGCTGCGAGTGCGCCGCGATCAGCGCGAGACCGAACACGATCAACGGGATGCCGGGGCCGGGCATGAACAGCAGCACGAAGCCACCGGCGAGCAGCACGATGCCGATCGCGACCGCGATCACGCCGTGCGTGCGCGAGCGATGCTTCATGCGCTCGCGGTGATTGCAGAAGCGCTGGCCGGGTGGATCGTGCTTGAACAGCTTCCACTCTTGCTTCACGTGGGCGAGCGCGCCGGCCATGGGGAGAAGGCTAGCGCTCGCGCGACGCGAGGCCACGTGCGCACGGTCTAGTCGAGGCCGAGCGCCTTTGACACACGCTTGACCGTGGCCAGCTCGTGCGGCGAGAGCCGTCCATCCGCGGACGCCGCATCGACGAGCAGCTCGACGAGCTCCTGCTTCTCGTCGGCGGACAGCGCGTTCACGATCGGCTCCGCTTCGTCCCAGCCTTCGAGGTCGATGACGCGCTTCCGCTCGGCGTCGGTGAGGCCGAGCTTCGCCATCATGTCGCCAAGGAACTCGCGCTCGTCGTCCGACATCATCCCGTCGGCTACGAGCACTTTGGAGACGAGGAGGCACTTCGCCACGTTCGCGTTCATCGAGCCCGACTGTATGCTCGTTTCGCGATGCCCGCGATCGTGACGTACCTGGATCCGCAACCCGCGGCCGACGAGCTTCCGTCTGTCGTGCCGAGCCCGTTCGCGCACGGCGAGCCGCATCCGCTCGCCCGCCGCGCCGCCGAGCACGTGCGCGCGGAGCTTGCCGCGGGGCTTGCCGCACGTCTCGGTCTCGATGCCCCGGGCGGCGGCAAGATGTTCGGCGTGCTCGTCGTCACCGATCGCGCGGGCCGCGTCGGCTTTCTGCG
The DNA here is from genome assembly GCA_023386455.1 of Pseudomonadota bacterium. Lineage (GTDB taxonomy): Bacteria > Myxococcota_A > Polyangia > Haliangiales > Haliangiaceae > JABFXX01. The sequence continues at coordinate 13,600 of JAEWJO010000615.1, forward strand.
CGCGTTCTCCGGAATGGCCGGCGGGACGTGGGATGTCGACGGCTACGTCGGGCCCGCGTTCGACGAGGCGGCGCGCGACGCGTTCTGGATCGCCGGCGAGGCGGAGCTCGATGCGATCGCGGACCAGATCGCGGCGATCGATGCGCAGCTCGCGCCGCTGCGTGCCGCGCAGGCCACCGCGCTCGCCGCGCTGAAGACATCCGAGGACGAAGCGCGCGCACGTCTTCGCGAGCGGAAGGAGGCGCGACACGCGCTCCGTGCGGCGACGACGGATCCGGCGGCGCTCGCTGCGCTCGACCGCGAGAGCTCGCGCGACACCGCCGAGCGCAGGCAGCAGGATCTCCTCGCGCGCGAGGTCCGTGCACGCCACGCCGTGCCGATCGGCGAGCTCGACAGCCGGCGCTCGGCGCTCGAGGCCGTGCGCGCCGAGAAGTCGCGCGGCTTCCTCGCCCGCATCCACGACACCTACGCGCTCGCGAACGCACGCGGCGAGACGAGGCTCCTGCGCGAGCTGTTCGCGCCGGCGGAGCCACCCGGTGGTGCCGGCGATTGCGCCGCGCCGAAGCTGCTCGCCGAGGCATTTCGCCGCGGCCTGCGGCCGATCGCGCTCGCCGAGCTCTGGGCCGGCGCGCCACCGCCGACGGGCGATCGCAACGCCGGCACGTTCTATCCGGCGTGCCGCGGCAAGTGCGCGCCGATCCTCGCGCACATGCTCGACGGGATCGCCGAGCCATCACCGGTCTTCGGCGGTGGCCCGATCGCCGCGGACGAACCGCGCACCGTATTCGAGGACGCGCACCTCGTGATCGTCGACAAGCCGATCGGTCTGCTCTCGATTCCCGGTCGCGGCGATGCGCTCCGCGACTGCGTGCTCGTCCGGCTGCGCGCGCGATACCCGGAAGCACGCGGACCGATCGTCGTCCACCGCCTCGACCTCGACACGTCGGGGCTCCTCGTCGCGGCGAAGGACAAGCCGACGTACGACGCGCTCCAGCGCCTGTTCGCGCGGCGCGAGATCACGAAGCGCTACGTCGCCTGGCTCGACGGCGAGATCGCCGGCGACGCGGGGACGATCGAGCTTCCGCTCCGCGTCGACATCGATGATCGGCCGCGCCAGATCGTCGATCGCGAGCACGGCCTGACGGCGGTCACCGAGTGGCAGGTGCTCGCGCGCGAGCCAGGCCGGACGCGCGTCGCGATGTTCCCGAAGACCGGACGCACGCACCAGCTCCGCGTCCATGCCGCCGTCGGGCTCGGGGCGCCGATCGTCGGCGATCGTCTCTACGGTCGGCCGGCCGCGCCCCAGGGACGTCTCATGCTCCACGCCGAAGCACTCGCCTTCGTCCACCCACATACCGGCGAGACGCTCACCGTTACCCGTCCGGCGCCGTTCTAGCGTGATTTTGTTCATACGGCCCTGCTAGGGTCAGTGGGTGGAGCCGATGAAGACCATCGGGGTCGACCTGTGGGCCGGCCAGGCGCGCGGGGGCGATAATCGCCAGACCTGCTACGGCTCCTCCGCGAGTCTCGGTGTCCCGCACCGCGGCATGCGCGAGCTGTTCGCCGGCGCGTACGACAAGTTCGCCGCGCTGTGCCGCGAGGTCGACGAGCCCGGTCTCGCGCTGCTCGCCGTCGACGAGCGGACCGGCGCACCGGCGGGTCTCGTCCGGCTGCGCGCGCGCGTCGGCCGCCACGTCGCGGCGATCGTCGGCCGTCACGATCACTGCGACCTCTACCTCGACAAGCATTCGTCGCTCGCGCTCCGCCACCTCGCGATCGTCCTCGACCCGGTGACGAGCTGGCGCGCCAACTCGACGGCGGTCTCGTATCGCGTCCTCGACCTGCGCACCGAGCGCGGCTTCACCGACGAGGACGGCAAGGGCCTGCGCGGCCTGCGTGCCGAGGGCCCGGCGTTCGTCCGCTGCGCCGGGCACGCGCTGTTCATGATGCCGCTCGGCGATCCGTCGGACTGGCCGACGTCGGCAAGCGATGCGTGGAAGATGCTGCCCGAGCGCGTCTACTTCGACGAGCTGCGCGGCGATCCGCGAGGGTCGCTGACGAACCTGCCGAAGGCGAACGTGCAAGATGCCCGGACGCACACGAGCATGATCTTCCGGACGCTCGGCCCGCGCGACACGGGCATGGGCCTCGTCGACCGCGGCGTCGTCGCGGGCACGCTCGACATCGCCGGTCCGAACCTTCGCGGCACGCTGTCGGTCGGCGACCAGGCGCTGCGGGACGGCATTTTGCTGGGACGCTACGCGCGCTGCGACGGCGCCGCGCTGCTCGACGATCCGTCGCTGTCGAGGGTGCACGTCCTGCTGCTCCACGTCGACGACGCGCTCCTGGCGATCGACACCGCGAGCCGCAACGGCAGCCATCTGTCGGGTCAGCGAAATGCTCGGGTGATCGCGGTCGAGCGAGATACCGAGCTTCACCTCGGGAAACACACGCGCATTCGCTGGCGCTGGACGGCCTGACGCATACACTCAGGGGCGTGCGAGCAGGGTTTGTCGCGCTCCTCGTCCTCCTGGCCTCTGCGGCGCCCGCGTCGGCGCAGCGCCCGCGCGACATCCCGCCGGAGGTCGCGGAGATCTACCAGCACTACCCGGTCGTCGAGCTCGTGACGATGGGCATCGGCGGTCTCATCTGGGAGCGCCACGGTCACATCGCGCTGTGCGTCCGCTACGCCGACCACTCGCAGGACGCTTGTTACAACTACGGCATCGGCGACTTTCACCATCCGATCGGGATGGCCGCCGGGTTCTTCCGCGGAACGAACAGCTTCTGGGTCGGCAAGATGGACCCGCGGTTCATGCTGTCGATCTACGTCAACGCGGATCGCACGATCTGGGTGCAGCCGCTGCCGCTGACCGACGAGCAAGAGCAGAAGATCATCGCGAAGCTCGAGAACGACATCCTCGACGAGCACCGCTACTACGCGTACGACCACTTCTGGGACAACTGCACGACGCGCGTGCGCGACATCCTCGACGACGCCACCGGCGGCAAGCTGCGCGCGCTGATCGGCCCGCCCGACCAGCGCACGTATCGCGATCTCGCGCGCCACGGGTTCTACGGCATGCGGATCCCGCTGCTCATCACCGACCTCGCGATGGGTCGCAAGACCGATCGCGTGCCGACCTACTACGAGAAGATGTTCCTGCCGGACTACCTGCGCGAGGCCGCTGAGCAGGCGTGGAAGATCAAGCCGATCGTGTTCTACGAGCGTCGCGGTCCGCCGCCGCTGTCCGACGGACCCAGCGGCCGCGTGCTGTTCGCGCTCGTGATCCTGATCCTGACGGCGCCGGCGTGGGCGACGCGCCTCTGGGGTCGGTTCCAGCGCGCCGGGCTCGGCGTCGCCGTCGTGCCGTACGCGTTCCTCGGCCTCGTGTTCTGGTTCCTCGCGATCATCAGCCCGCTCCCGTACGTGCGCTGGAACGAGACCTGCCTCGTGCTGCTGCCGACCGACATCCTGCTCGTGTGGTTCCTGTCACCGCACCGCCGGTGGCTGTACGCGCGCGGCCGCGTGGTGATGCTCGGTCTCCTCGCCGTTCTGATGGCGATCGGCGTCCTGAAGCAGCCGATCTGGCCGGCCCTGCTGTGGCCGCTCGTCCCGGCCGCCGTCGTCGGGTTCTGGCCGAAGCGCGCCACCACCAGGTGAACGCCAGGGGGGAATCCGGGGGAGTCCCCCGGATGCGACGTGCTAGCGTCGGGGGCCGATGAGGTTCCTTGGCGCGCTCGCGGTCGGCCTCTGCGCTTGCACCGGCAGCTCCCGGCTCGATGACGGTGTCGCCGTCGCGACCTCGCGCGATGTGCACGGGGTGCCGCGAATGCTCGTCGCGCGCGGGCAGTTCGCCGACACGCCGCGCGAGCACGTCGCGACGCTCGCGCCGCAGTTCGGCGTCTTGCCGATGGCGCTGCCACAGCTGCGCGAGCTCGGTGACATCCGCCTCTCGCACGCACGCGTCGCGCGGATCGCGCAGTCGATCGACGGACTGCCGATCTGGGGCGGCGAGCTCCGCGTGCTCGTGCGCGACACGGGCGAGCTCGCGGCGCTCTCGGGCACGCTCGTCGGCACGACCGCGGCGCGCACACCTAAGCGCTTCGTCGACGACGAGACGGCCGCGATCGGCAAGGCGATGCAGCGTGCGGGCAACAGCGTCGTCGAGCGCGCGCTCGCGCGGCAGGTCTGGTACCGCACCGGCGACGCGCTCGTCACCGCGTGGGTCGTCGACGCGTACACCGCGCAGCCCGGCTCGACGGTCAGCGACGCGAACCGCACGATCATCGCCGGCGACGACGGCCGCATCCTCGAGCACGGTAGCCTCAGCGCCGACGCGGCGTTCGACTACCGCGTGTTCGCCGAGACGACCGGCGAGAAGCACCCGCTCGACGGCCCGACGGTCGACTTCACGCCGCACCCGACGGGCATGCCGGACGGCGTGTTCCCCGCGTACGTGCCGCCGTCGCTCGTCCGTGTCGATGGCCTCGACTCGCTCGGCGATCCATGGCTCGAGGCGGACGCGACGGCGACGACCGGCAACAACGTCGACGCGTACGCCGACTTCAACGCGCCGAGCGGTCTGTCGTCGGGTGACTTCCGCGCGACGACGACCGGCGCGGCGACGTTCGACCGCGTCTACGACACCGCGCAGGCGCCGATGGTGTCGACGAACCAGCAGATGGCCGCGATCACGTCGCTGTTCTACGTGATCAACTGGCTGCACGACTTCTGGTACGACAACGGCTTCACCGAGACTGCCGGCAACGCGCAGAAGCTCAACTACGGCCGCGGCGGTGTCGAGAACGATCCGATCCTCGCCGAGGCACAGGACAACGCGCTCGGCGGCTCGCGCAACAACGCGAACATGGCGACGCCGGACGACGGCATGTCGCCGCGGATGCAGGTGTTCCTGTGGAACGGCAAGGACACGCGCTCGCTCGCGCTCTCGCCGTCGGGGCGCACGCCGCCGGTCGGCGGTGCCGCGTTCGGGCCGAAGGACTTCACGGTCAGCGCGCCGCTCGTGCTCGGCGTCGACGGCACGGGCGTGAACGCCAACGACGGGTGCGAGCCGTACACGAACGATGTCACCGGCAAGGTCGTCCTCGTCGATCGCGGCAACTGCACGTTCAAGACGAAGACGCTCAACGCGCAGAACGGGGGCGCGGTCGGCGTCCTGATCGCGAACAACGTCGCCGGCGGCGGCGCGAACACGCTCGGCGAGGACAGCACGATCATGACGGAGATCACCGTCCCGTCGATGTCGGTCGCGCAGGTCGAGGGCGCGGCTCTGAAGACAGACCTCGCGGCGGGGGCGGTCACCGCGGCGATGCATCGCGATGTCGGCATCGAGCTCGACGGCGGCCTCGACTCGACCCTGATCGCGCACGAGTACGGCCACTACCTGCACCACCGGCTGAGCCTCTGCGGCAACGCGATCTGCCGCGCGATGTCCGAGGGTTGGGGCGACTTCACCGCGCTCCTGCTGCTCGCGCGTCCGGGCGACAACCTCGACGGTGCGTTCCCGTTCAGCATCTACACGACGCAGAGCTTCACGAGCGATCCGGGTTACTACGGGATCCGCCGCGCCCCGTACAGCGTCGACATGGCGATCAACTCGCTGTCGTTCCGCCACATGGCGAACGGCGAGCCGCTGCCGGCGGACAACTTCATCCCGTCTAACACCAACGCCGAGGTCCACAACGCAGGCGAGGTCTGGGCGGCCGCGCTGTGGGAGGTCTACGTCGCGCTGCAGAAGGCCGGCACCGACTTCCTCGCGACGCGCGCGAAGATGGCGCGCTACGTCGTCGCCGGTCTCGCGCTGACGCCCACCGAGG
>JAEWJO010000251.1 GCA_023386455.1 Pseudomonadota bacterium
GAGCACGGCCGGGCGAGTGCGGTCGACGATCCGGCGAACCTTGCCCCACGGGCTCCACGGCCCGAGATCCTTCTGCAGCGCGGGGAACATCAGCAGGCGCGACGTGATCGCTTCGTTCGCAAACGCGTGGAGGATGTCGCGGAGCGGCGCGAGCTCGCTCGCGGGCGTCGTCGCGAACAGCGCGCGCATGATCACCTCGAACGCGGCCCGGTGCATGAACGGGTGCAGCGCGAACACGCGGTCGCGCGGCATCGCGTCGAGCGTCCGCTGACACGCCTCGATCATCACCGGCGCGAACGCCTGCATCAGCTCGCCACGGAATCGCGGCAGGAGGAGGCGGCGGCGGCGGAGGTGTGGCGCGCCGTCGAGCAGCAGCGTCGACGACCGGCCGAGCACCTTGCCGAAGACCTTGATCTTCGCCTCGCCGGCGACGAGGTACTCGTCTCCCGCGGTGTAGACCGTCTTCGCGAGCTCGGGCGAGCACACGACGACCATCCCGTGCTTCGTCAGCTGCAGCATGAACACGTCGCCGAGCTCGCGCTGGCATGTCGCGAGGTAGCCGAGCGGATCGCGCATGTAGCGGACCCGCTGGATCAGCGGGTGGTCGGAGGGACTCGGCGGGGTACTGCTCATGCCGACGGTCTAGCTCAGTTGACGGCGCGAAGCCGCCTGCGTGCCGGCTCGGACGCGTGCGTTGTATCGAGCGGGGAGGGCGTCGACCCGGGCGCCGGGAGCGCGGGCGACGACGGGCGCGTCTGCGCAGCGGCTGGGTTGCCGATCGGCGGCGGGATCGTGCCCGCGGCGGCGAGACCCGGCGCGAGCGGCGGCGGCACCTGCTTCGGCGCCTTCACCATCGGCTTCGTCGACATGACCGCGACGCGATCGACCTTCGGGATCTTGATGTCCGCGTCGATGCGCATCTCGATGACGACGGGGCCCGGCGCGGCGAAGATCGCGGCATCGAGCTGGCCGGTGGCGTCGACGCGCGCGGTGGTCGCGCCGAGACCGCGCGCGATCGAGCAGATGTCGAGCGGGCCGGTCGAGTAGTGCGGGCGGCGGCCGTAGACGGTCTCGTGACCGTTCTCGACCATGCCGAGGCGCTCGTCGTTGAAGACGAAGACGCGGATCGGGATCTGCTCCTGGACCGCGGTCGCGATCTCGAACGCGTTCATCGCGAAGCAGCCATCACCGCAGATCGCGGCGACGGTGCGACCGGGATGCGCGAGCTGTGCGCCGATCGCGGCGCCGATCGACTGGCCCATCGAGCCGAGGCCCGTCATCACGACGAACGCGTCGGGCTTCGTGATCTCGAGGTACTGCGTCGCGTAGAGGAAGTGCTCGCCGGAGTCGACCGTGTAGATCGTGTCCCTGGGGAGCAGCGCCTGCAGCTCGTTGATCGCATCGTGCGACGCGATCCGGTCGGGCTTCGTCGAGGACGGCAGGATGTGGCGGCTGATGCCGTTCGGGAGCGCGCGCGTTGCCGGGATGAAGTCCTGGCGGCGGGCGGCGAGGCCACCGAGCAGCTCGGCGGCGGACGCGACGACGGCGTGGGTCGGCGAGTAGCTCTTGCCGACCTGGCGCGCGTCGATGTCGACGTGGATGAGCGCGCGCGAGGCCTGGAGCGCCGGGGCAAAGCCGTCGGTCGCCATGTCGCCGAGGCTCGTGCCGACGGCGAGGACGACGTCGACGCCGGAGTCGAGGTAGCGCCGCGCGGAGCGATGGCCGCCGAGTCCGAGGACACCGAGCGAGAGCGGGTGATCCTCGGGGAACACGCCCTTGGCCTTCGGCGTGGTCGCGACCGGACAGCCGAAGCGCTCGGCGACCGCGATGAGCTTCTCGGGCGCCTCGTTGCCGCGGACGCCGCTGCCCGCGAGGATCAGCGGGCGCTCGGCACCGAGCAGCAATTCGGCGATCTCGTCGAGCGTCTCGCCCGCGACCATGCCGCCCATCGTGACGGAGCCACCGACGCGAGGCTCGGTGACCTGCGCCGTCATGACGTCGATCGGCAGCGTGAGCACGACGGGCCCCTTGCGGCCCGACAGTGCCGTCGCGATCGCGCGACGCAGGATGTGAGGGAGCTGGCTCGGCGAGGCGACCTCGGCGGCGAGCTTGGAGATGTGGCGCGACATCTCGACGATCTGGAGGCCATGCGCGGAGCTGTCCTGGAGGACGCCGCGACCCTGCGCACCGCGCGGCACGTCGCCGACGAGGAGGAGGACGGGCAGGCCGTCGCACCACGCCGAGGCGAGACCGGTCATGCAGTTGAGTGCACCGGGTCCTGACGTCACCGCGACGACGCCGAGCTTGCCGGTCGTGTGCGCGTAGCCCGCGGCCGCGAACATCGCGCCGGCCTCGTGCTTGGTGGTGATGACGCGGATCTCGTTATCGATCAACGCATCGTGAACAGGAGAGATGGCGCCGCCCGGAAGCCCAAACACCACGTCCACGCCCGCCTGCGACAACATCGAGACCAGGAGGTCCGCGCCGCGTGTGGTTTTGCTCATGACAGACGGGATGTCGACCGGTGGACGGATCTTTGTAGGGGGAATCGGTAAGCGACCGAGGTCGATCGGCTTCGTAATTGTTCGGAGCGCGCCGGCCTCATGCGCGATCTGCTCGAGCGCCGGCGTGACAGTGACGCTCGCGAGGACGACGGGGATATGCGCCGTATCGTCGTTGGCCTTGATCCAGCGGCACGCCTCGACGCCATCGACGTCGGGCATGTAGACGTCCATGACGATCAGATCGATCGGCGTCTGCTCGGCCTCGAGCAGCTCGATCGCTTCGGCAGCGGAGCTCGCGAACAGGAGCTCGAGGTGGCGATGTGCGCGCCCGGCTCGACGTAGTGCTCGCAACTGAAGATCGTCGTCATCGACGAGGAGCACTCGCGGCGGTCGCGCACGCTTTTGCACGGCCCGGGAAAACATCGGGGCCCTTATACATTTTTGAGAAAAGTAAGAAAGAACTTTCGATTGACCCTTGCGGAGCATCGACTGCGCACGGGACGCAGCACATCCACCGAAGCCGGGTATAAGGGCGCCCGTGACCGCCGTTGTAACGGTCCAGGATCTCCACAAGCACTTCGGCAATCGCCGGGTGCTGAACGGCATATCGTTTGCCGTTCACGAGCGCGACCGTATCGGGCTCATCGGTGCAAACGGTGCGGGCAAGTCGACGCTCCTGAAGATGATGGTGCACGGCGCGGGAGCCGGCGACGAAGACGATCTCGCACACGTGCCCGACGAGGGCCTCATCACGTGGCGGCGCGATCTGCGGCTCGAGTACGTCGCCCAGGAGCCGCAGCTCCCGCTCGACGAGCCTGTCAGCGTTGCGCTCGCGCGCGAGGGCGTTCCGGAGCACGAGGTGCATACGGTAGCGGCGGCGCTCCAGCTCCCGCCGATGACGTCGCGGATCGGCGAGCTGTCGCTCGGCGAGCGGCGCCGCGTCGCGCTCGCGCGTGCACTGCTCGGCAAGCCCGACGTGCTCGCGCTCGACGAGCCGACGAACCACCTCGACGCGCGGACGGTCGAGTGGCTCGAGGGCCGGCTCGCGGCGTGGCCGGGCGCACTGATCGTCGTGACACACGATCGTTACTTTCTCGACCGCGTCGCGACCCGGATCGTCGAGGTCGATCGCGGCAAGGCGTACACGTACGAGGGCGACTACGCGGAGTTCCTCCTCGCGCAGGCCGATCGGCTCGCGATCGAGGCCGAGAGCGAGTACCAGCGCGCGTCGTTCGTGCGGCGCGAGATCGACTGGATCCGCCGCGGGCCGAAGGCACGGACGACGAAGGCCAAGGCGCGCATCGATCGGTTCGATGCGGCCGTCGCGGCGGCGCCGACCGTCGATGACAAGCGCGGGCCGACGCTCTCGCTGCGGCTCCCGAGCGGGCCGCGTCTCGGCGGCAACATCGTCGAGCTCGATCGCGTCGGCAAGTCGCTCGGCGGCAAGAAGCTGTTCGAGAACCTGACGCTCGTGATGAAGCCGGGCGACCGGATCGGCATCGTCGGTCCCAACGGCGCCGGCAAGACGACGCTCATCAAGACGATCCTCGGGCTCGTGCCACCTGACCACGGCAAGGTGATCGTCGGCGCGAACACGAAGCCGGCGTACTTCGAGCAAGCTCGCAGCGAGCTGCGCGACGAGCTGACCGTGCTCGAGGAGGTCGGCGACGGCTACGACTGGGTCGAGCTGCCCGACGGCCGCGTCCACGTGCGCAGCTTCCTCCGCATGATGGCGTTTCCCGACACGCTCGGCGATACGAAGATCGGCCAGCTCTCGGGCGGCGAGCGCAACCGCGTCCAGCTCGCCCGGCTGCTTCGCCGCGGCGGCAACCTGCTCGTGCTCGACGAGCCGACGAACGACCTCGACCTGCCGACGCTCGGCGCGCTCGAGGAGGGCCTCCAGTCATTCGGCGGCTGCGCGCTGATCGTGTCGCACGACCGGTGGTTTCTCGACCGCGTCGCGACCGGCATCCTCGCGTTCGAGGGCGACGGCGAGGTGACGTTCTACGAGGGCAGCTACTCGTTCTACGCCGAGCGTCGCGCCGCGCGTGCGAAGGAGAAGGCCGGTGATCGGTCGGTCGCGAAGCCGGAGGTCAAAGCCGGCCGCGACACCCGGCAGCCGAAGGTGGCGGCGCGCAAGCTGACGTTCAAGGAGAAGCACGAGCTCGCCGGCATGGAGCAGGCGATCGACGTCGCCGAGCAGAAGGTGAAGACGCTCGAGTCGACGCTGTCGGATCCCGGCGTGTTCAAGGACCGCGGCGCCGAGGTGCAGGGGCTCGTCGCCGAGCTCGACGCGGCGCGCGCCGAGGTCGAGCGGCTGTTCGCGCGCTGGCAGGAGCTCGACGCGATCCCGAAGGAGTAGGTCGCGCGCCTAGAGCGCGTGGTCGACCGGCTCGATGTGAATGTTGCGATCCTTGTCGTCGGGACGGCGGATCGCCTCGGCGAAGGACTCGGCGGCGTCGGGCGCGATCTCGACGCGGGTCTCGCGCGCGAGGATCTGGATCTTGCCGATCGCGCGCTTCGTGACGTTGCCGCGCCGGCAGAGCAGCGGGATGAGCCATTTCGGATCGGCGTTCTTCGAGCGGCCGACGTTGACCGTGAACCAGACCGAGCCCGCTGCGGCGCCACCGCGCGCCGGCCGCTCGGGAGCGCGCGGCTTGCGGCGATCTTCGCCGTCGGGGTTGCCGTGGTTGGCGACGCGTCGCTCGGCGCGTGGCTCGCTGCGCTGCGGCCGCTCCGTACGCTCGTGCCGCTCGGGACGCTTCGACGTGCGCATCGACGGCGGCAGCGTCAGCTCGCTCTCGGTGATGTTCACCGGACCGCCGAGCGCCTTGGTCAAGCGCTCCTCGAGGTCGCGC
>JAEWJO010000312.1 GCA_023386455.1 Pseudomonadota bacterium
CCGCCCCCCCCCCCGCCCCGCCCCCCCGTCGTGGGGGGGGGGCCCTCGGCGTATGTGGGCGCCGTCAAAGGACCCTCCGACACTGTCGGGATCGCATACAGCCGATCGCCTCCTAACCAGGCGTTCCTCCAATGGAGCGAGTGGCAGGAACCGTGCATCGTACGCGGCGCGATGCGTGGTTATGCGTTGATCCTCCTGGCGGCGATCGGTTGCAAGAAGTCTGCGGACAGCGGCTCGGGGTCCGCAAAGCCCCCGCCGACGCCCCCCGTCAAGGTGACGTCGGTCGTCGCTGCCGAGGCGCCGACTCCCGAGGTCCTGGTCGTCACCGGCCTCGTCAAGGCGGACAACCGCTCCGATGTCACCGCCGACACCCAGGGCAAGGTCATCAACGTGATGATCGAGCGCGGCCAGCGCGTGAAGATGGGCCAGCCGGTCGTCCAGCTCGACGTCCGCAGCGCGGCCCTCGGCGCGAAGGAAGCGGCGGCGAACCTCGCCGCGGCGCGCGCGCAGAAGCAGCTCGCCGATCAGGAGTGCGAGCGTACGAAGTCGCTGCTCGAGAAGGGCGCGATCACGAAGTCCGAGTACGACCGCCAGATGGCGCAGTGCACGGCCGCTCTCGAGCAGGTCTCGGCAGTGCAGGCGCGCACCGAGATGATGTCGAAGTCGGTCTCGGACGGCCTCGTCCGCGCGCCGTTCGAGGGCATCGTCTCCGAGAAGATGGTGTCGCCCGGCGAGTGGGTGGCACCCGGCAAGCCGCTGTTCACGCTCGTCGACGACGACCCGATGAAGGTCGAGCTGTCGGTGTCCGAGGTCGCGGTCCCGCTCGTCAAGAACAGCGCCCGCGTCGACCTCTACTCGGTCGCACTGAAGGACAAGGTCGTCGGCGCCCCCGTGACGCGGCTCGGCGCCGAGATCGGTCGCACGCGCTCGTTGATCGTCGAGGCGACGATCGACAAGGACAGCGGCCTCGTGCCGGGCATGTTCGTCGAGGCGCACGTCAAGACCGGCGAGAAGAACCGCATCGTGCTGCCGAAGACGGCGGTCAAGAAGGCCAAGCAGGCGCACGTGTTCGTGATCAACAAGGGCGAGCTCGAGGATCACATCGTCTCGCTCGGTCCACAGCCGGACCCCGATCACGTGTCGATCGAATACGGAATCAAGAAGGGTGACAAGGTCGTCTCGGTCGTGACCGACAAGATGGCCGATGGCACCCCGGTGGTGGAGTAATCCATGCAGTGGTTAGCCAACATCAGCGTCAGACGACCGATCTTCGCGTCGGTCCTGATCATGGTGTTCGTCGTCGTCGGCGTCGTCGGCTACAAGAGCCTCGGCGTCGACAAGTTCCCCAAGGTCGACTTCCCGATGATCATGATCGTCACGCCGTACCCGGGTGCATCACCCGGGGCGGTCGAGACGGACGTCAGCCAGAAGATCGAGGAGGCGGTCAACACCGTCAGCGGCCTCGAGACGCTGACGAGCATGTCGACCGAGGGCGTGTCGCTCGTCATCGCCCAGTTCAGCCTCGAGATCGATCCGGACAAGGCCGCGAACGACATCGATCAGCACATCGCGACGGTGCTCCGCGACCTGCCGCCCGGGCTGCGCCCGGAGGTCCGCAAGGCGGACCCCGACGCCGCGCCGGTCATCGTGCTCTCGGTCAAGGGCCCGCCCGGCGTGTCGACGCGCGAGCTCACGCGGTTCGCCGACAAGCAGGTGAAGCAGCGGATCGAGCGCCTGAAGGGCGTCGGTCAGATCGTGATCCTCGGCGGCCAGGACCGCCAGATCAACGTGCTGCTCGACCCGATCCGGCTCGCGTCCGCGAACGTCTCGGCACTCGAGGTCCAGCGCGCGATCTCGACCTCCAACGTCAACGTGCCCGGCGGCCAGATCGAGATGGGCCCGACGAACCGCACGCTGCGCATCGAGGGCCGCGCGCTCGAGGCCCGCCAGATCGGCGACATCGTCGTCCGCCAGCAGGGCGATCACGCGATCCGCGTCCGCGACCTCGCCGACATCGAGGACTCCGAGGAAGAGGCCGAGACGGCGGCGAGCCGCAACGGTATCCCCGCGATCGCGCTCTCGGTCCGCAAACAGACCGGCACCAACACCGTCGCCGTCGTCGACGCGGTCAAGACCGCGGTCGCCGAGCTGCAGACGAACCTGGCGTCCGGCTACTCGGTCGACATCGTCCGCGACAACTCGATCCAGATCCGGACGTCGGCATCGCAGGTGCTCGAGCACCTCGTGATCGGCGCGCTCCTCGCGGCGCTCGTCGTGCTGCTGTTCCTCGGCAGCCTGCGCTCGACGATCATCGCGGCGATCGCGATCCCGGTCTCGATCATCTCGACGTTCGGTCTGATGATGATCGCCGGGTTCACGCTCAACATGATGACGCTGCTCGCGCTCGCGCTGGCGGTCGGCATCGTGATCGACGACGCGATCGTCGTCCTCGAGAACATCTATCGCTTCATCGACGAGAAGCGGATGAAGCCGTTCCCCGCCGCGATCCACGCGACGAAGGAGATCGGCCTCGCCGTCCTCGCGACGACGCTGTCCCTCATGGCCGTGTTCCTCCCGGTCGCGTTCATGAGCGGCATCGTCGGCAAGTTCCTCTACAGCTTCGGCCTCACGATGGCGTTCGCGATCGCGATCTCGATGATCGTCGCGTTCACGCTGACGCCGCTGATGGCCGCGCGCCTGTTGCCGCCGCCTCCGCCGGAGGGCGAGCACCGCCGCCGGTCGTGGCTCGAGCGCGGCAGCGACTTCGTCTATCGCCCGATCGCACGGCTCTACAGTGGTGTGCTCGCGTTCTGCCTGCGCCACCGCTGGATCGTCGGTGTCTCGATCATCGCGTCGTTCGCGATGGCGGTCCCGATGTGCAAGAAGGTCGGCGGCGACTTCCTGCCGCCGAACGACGAGGCGCAGTTCGAGATCTACGTGCAGATGCCCGAGGGCACCTCGCTCGAGGCGACGACGCTGTTCACCGAGCGGCTCGCGCGCAAGACCCGCATGCTGCCCGAGGTCGACTCGACGCTCGTCACGGTCGCCGGCGGCGACCAGCGCCAGTCGAACGTCGCGAACGTGTACGCCCACATGACCGACCCGGCGACGCGCAGGCGTAACCAGGCCGACGTCATGGAGGATGTCCGCAAGCACATCCTCGCGGACGTGCCGAAGGAGATCCGCGTCGCCGTCCAGCAGGTCAACGACTTCTCCATCGGCGGCCAGAACGCGATCGTCTCGTACGTCATCTCCGGCCCCGACCTCGACAAGCTGACCGTCTACGGCAACCGCGTGCTCGACGCGATGAGGAAGGTCCCCGGCGTCGTCGACCTCGACTCGAGCCTGCTCGACCCCGTCGAGGAGACGAGCCTCAAGCCCGACCTCGACCGCGCGGCGATGCTCGGCGTCGACCCGGCGAACATCACGATGACGCTGTCGGTCCTCGTCGGTGGCGCCGAGGCCTCGACGTTCGAGGACCGCGGCGACCAGTACCCGGTGTTCCTGCGCGCCGCCGAGCGGTTCCGCGATAACCCCGAGGCGCTCGCGCTGATCGGCGTCCCGTCGGCCACGCTCGGCACGGTCCCGCTCGCCGACGTGGTCCGTCGCGACATCTCGACCGCGACGTCGAAGATCACCCGGCAGAGCCGCGAGCGCGCCGTGACGATCACGATGAACGTGTCGCCCGGCTTCAACGAATCGGCCATCGTCGCGGAGCTCGAGAAGAACGTCAAGGCGCTCGACTTGCCGCCCGGCTACTCGGCCGAGCCGTTCGGCCGCAGCAAGGAGATGGCGAAGATGGCGAAGGCGTTCATGTTCGCCATCGGGCTCGCCGTCATCTTCATGTACCTCGTGCTCGCGGCGCAGTTCGAGTCGCTGCTCTATCCGTTCATCATCATGCTGTCGCTGCCGCTGACCGTACCGTTCGCGGTGCTGTCGCTGCTCCTCACCGGAGGCAGCCTCAACATCTTCTCGATGCTCGGCATCATCGTGCTGTTCGCGATGGTGAAGAAGAACGCGATCCTTCAGGTCGACCACGCGAACGGTCTGCGCCGGCAGGGTCTGCCGCGCACCGAGGCGGTCCTCGCGGCCAGCCGCGACCGCCTGCGGCCGATCCTGATGACGACGTTCGCGTTCGTCGCCGGCATGGTGCCGCTGATCACCAGCCAGGGTATCGGCTCGGGCTTCAGCAAGGCGATGGCCTCGGTTGTCGTCGGCGGACAGACGCTGTCACTGCTGCTGACTCTGGTCGCAGTGCCCGTGATCTACACGTGGTTCGACGACCTCGCCGGGTTCATGAAGCGCAAGTTCCGGCGCAGCGTGCCGGTCGATCGCGGCGCGGAGGAAGTCGGCGTGGTCGATATTCACGCCGTCTCGAAGACGCGCGACTGACGAGCGCGCGCAAGTGGTGAGCGCTCGTACAGGCGCTCACGCTCCGGAGCGAGATTTGCGAACGATCAGGGTTCCGATCGAGATCGGACTCTGGTATCACGCGAATCCCTCAAGCCGATCGTGCTCGTGATCATGACGAAGACGACTCGAACAACCCGATCTGGCCGAGACCTTCGCACCCTGCTTCACGTTCCGCAGCACGATTTGCAGGCGCAGGTGACGAGTCGGTTGGAGCGTCTGGGCTTTCCGACGCTGCGCGCCGCGCACGTTCAGCTCCTCAGTGCGATTGGCCCCGAAGGCTGTCGCCTCGCGGATCTGGTCGCGGCGGTGTCTCTGCCCAAGCAAACCGTCGGTGATCTCATCGACGATCTCGAGACCATGCGCATGGTCGAGCGGTTTCCCGACCCCGACCACGGCGTCATCAAGCGCGTCCGCCTCGGCCCGAAGGGCAAGGTGTGGGCCGCCGAGGTGAAGCGCGTCGCCGCGGCGACCGAGGCTCGCTGGGCGAGCCGCATGGGTACCAAGAAGATGAAGTCGCTGCGCGCGCTCCTCGAGGAGCTCGCGTCGACCGTCGAGCAGCGTCCGTCGACCACGCGCGCCAACGGCGCTCGCCGTCGCGGCTAACGTCTGTTACCCGGACGGGTAGTCTGGTACCCGGACGGTCCGTGGGTCGGACCGCCCGCGGCGCTACTTCTGCTTCGGCCCGACGAACGTGTAGATGAACGTCGCCTTCATCACCGTGTCGAACGGCGAGGCCTCGGGAACGAAGCCCATCGCCAGGTTCTTCACTGCGAGCGGGCTCGGCCGGCGGTCGTACCTGAGCTCGATCGACGACTGAAACGCCAGGTTCTTACCGATCTTCGCCGAGATCGCGATCTTGCCGTTCACGCGGGTGTCCTGGAACGCGCTGCCGCTGACGACGTTGCCGTCGTCGTCCTGCGTCGTCAGGTCCTCGTGGTTGAGGTTCGTCAGGACCTCGAGCGAGGCGTCGAGGTCGGCACCCTCGGTCATCGCGGCGTGGTGGCCCATGAAGGCGCGTGCCGAGTGGATCGAGTTCGCCGGGCCGGCGACCGTGTCCTCGTACGAGAAGTCGTAGCCGATCTCGCCCACGGTGTTCGAGTGCTCGGTCTTGTGCAGGCTGCGGCTGTAGCCGGCCTGACCGCCGAGGACCATCTGCTTGCCCGCGGGGATGTCGCGGCTCGCGAGCACCGCGACGAACAGCGAGTTCAGCTCGGTGAGGTAGCGGTCGTAGCGCAGCTTGCCCGCGAGGGTCTCGGCCGTGACCGTGTCGATGGTCGTGATCTCGTTCTGGTTGTCGATCGTGCCGTTGCCGTTCTGATCGAGCAGGGCGCGCAGGCCCGACTTCGCGTAGGTCGCGCTGCCTTCGAGCTGCAGGCGGTTGTCGCCGGTCTTGCGTGATGCCTTGATGCCGCCGGTCGCGGTCAGCGACTCGGAGTTGCCGGTGGTGAACACGACGCCGGCCTCGGCTGTCGCGTTCCACTCGACCTCCTTGACGTCCTTGACGTCTTCCTTCTTGCCGTATTCGAACTTCGGATCGGCAGCCGCGAGGCCAGGGGCCACGAGGGCTGCCATCAGGACGATGAACGTACGCCGCATGGCGCCGACGTTATCAGTCGGACTTCGGAATTGCTCGCAGGCGATACCCGAAGCGGTGGCGAGACTCGATCAGATCACCGATCTCCGCCTTCATCAGTGCCCGTCGGACGCGTCTCACGAGCTGCTTCACGTGATTCTCGCTCGGCTCGCGCGTGTCCCACGAGAGGTCGGCGATCAGCTCCGAGCTGCGGACGAACCCGCGCACGAGCTCGGGCTGGTGCGACTCGGACGCCATACGCTTGATCATGAGCTGCATCAGCTCGAACTGCGTGGTCGTCAGCTGGACCTGCTTGCCGTCGACCTCGACGAGGCCGCCGCCGCCGCCCGTTGGCTCGTGGAGCCGGAACCGCATCGTCGGCAGGCCGACGTCGGTGTGCTCGTCCTCCTCGAAGTCGCCTCCGCCCGCGAGCGAGCCGGCTCGCGGACCGGTCGAGGCGAGCGGCGGCTTGATCGTCGTCGTCACCGTGCGGCTGGCGCGCGGTGGCGGCAGCTTGTCGATGTCCTCGGTCAGGTAGAACGCGATGTGACCGAACCGGATCCGGTCACCGGCCTGGACCGGCGTCGTCGCCTCGACGAGCTTGTCCTCGACATAGGTTCCGTTTGCCGATCCGGCATCGCGGATCGTCCAGTGCGAGCCATCGAACGTCAGCTCCGCGTGGAGACGCGAGACGCTCGGTTCGAGGACCGCGATGCCACGATCGTCGACCTGACGGCCGATCTTCGAGCTCGCGTCGAGTTGATGCGGCCGACCCCAGATGTCGATCAGCGCGGCGACCGTCGGCGTCTGAACGCGCGACAGGACCTGCTCCTGGCTGATCTTGATCGGGCTCGACAGCTCGTCGCGACACTCTTCGCAGAGGACGCCGACCTCTGCCGGCCGCGTAGAACAAACCGGGCACCTCACTGCCAGTTAGCCTACCACTACCCCAGCGGTACCGCGGAGTGACTGGCGCCATTCAGACATTTGCTCATTCCCAGCTGGGGTAGGCGCGGCCCTGGACGGGCGCCTCGACGCGATCCGGGCCGACCGCGAGCTCGAACGGGAACGATTGCGCCGAAATCCCGTCGGAGCCGGCCGTCATCACCTGGAAATGCAGGTGCGGTGTCGACGAGTAGCCGGTGTTTCCCGACAGCGCGAGCTCCTCGCCGCGCTCGACGTGCTGGCCGATCGAGACCTTCACCCCGCTCGGCGCGAGGTGCATGTACTCGCCGAGCGTGCCGTCGTCGTGGAGCACGAGCACGAAGTTCGTGCGCGTGTAGTCGAGGAAGTCGGCGGTCGTGCCGGAGCCCTGCGCCGCGCCGTTCGCGGCGACGACGATGCCGGGCCGCGCGGCGAGCACGGACGTCGCGACCGGGCAGTCGAAGTCGACCGCGTACTCGTTCGACCCGCGATGCGAGAACGAGCCGTGAAACCCCTGCAGCACCGAGAACGTCTTGCCGGCCTTGAACGGCAGGCGATACGGGTACGGCGCGGGCCGCGCGTCCGGATCGCCGAAGCGCGCGTGTGTCCGCAGCTGGCGGTGGTACGCGCCGCCGGGCGAGGGCAGGGCGTAGCTCGTCAGCACGACCGCGGAGCCGAGCGCGTTCGGCCGGGGCGCGGCGGGCAGATAGACCGCGCCGGAGATCGGGCCCGTCGGCTCGAGGTTCTGGAGGTCGCCGACGCTCCACTGCATGACGATCGGCACGGCGTAGCGGCTGTGCGCGACCTCGAACACGCGGTTGCCGTCGCGGCGCATCTCGAAGTCGATGCGACCGCCGTCGAACGCGAAGTCGACCATCCGATCGACGACGATACCGGCCTCTGCCGGGTTGTACGTCGCCGGCCGCATCGTCGTCGGCGGGGCGTAGGCCGGCCCCGGATACTCGGGCGTCGGCTGCGGCGTACATGCGACCGCGCAGGTACAGACGAGCAGCCACCGCATTGCTGCTCATGGTAGAGCGGCGTCAGTCGATTTGCACGGGCCGTGCGGAGAACCCGGTGATCTTTGCCAGGTCCTCGTCGATCGAGGAGTCCATCACGTAGCGTCCCGTTGAGGTGGCCGGGGCGTTCGCATACCTTCGACCGCGATGTCCGCCGATGAACCGGCCGCCCGCGAGCGCGTCGCCGACCGCAGCTGGACGGTCGCGCCGACGTTCGCGTGGTTCACGGCGCTGCTCGCCGGCGCGCTGCTCGTGATCGACGGCAACGTCAGCGCACTCGCAGACCGCCTGACGACGAAGCGTGCGGACCAGCCCGCGGGACCGGCGGCGACCGTGCACACGGCGAACGCGGCCGAGATCGACGACACCGACATCGTCGCGCCGCTGCCGCCCGCGCCGGCAGGCAGCCACGACATCGGCGCACTCGACGACGTCTGCATCGACGGCACCGACGCGCACTGCACGACGTGGGCGATGGATGGCTTCTACCGCGCGATCGCCGCGTCGAGGAAGGGCACGCTCGGCCGTGCCGTGCGCGTGTCGTGGTACGGCGACTCCGTCGTCGCGACCGACGATCTCCCGGGACGGCTGCGCACACGCCTGCAGGGCGAGCTCGGCGATGGTGGTCCGGGCTTCCTCTACATCGTGCCGCCGCACCGGTTCTGCCAGCACACCGCGGTGACGCGCACCGGCGGCGACAACTGGCTGTCGTTCGCGGTCTCGATGTCGCACGCCGGCGATCACTTCTACGGCCCGGCCGGCGCGTCGGTCGAGACGACGAACGCGAGCTCCGGCTTCAAGCTCGCCTCTGGCACCGCGTCGATCGCGGAGCTCTACTACCTGGCGCAGCCGACCGGCGGCACCGCGACGGTCACCGCGGACGGCGCCGAGATCGTGAAGGTCGCGACCGCCGCCGATGCGAAGGCACCGGGCTGGAGCGTCGGCACGGCCGCGAAGGGCGCGAAGAAGTTCGAGGTCAGCGCGAAGGGCAAGACGCGACTGTTCGGCATCTCGCTCGAGAACCCGACCGGCGCCGTCGTCGACAACTTCGGCATCGTCAGCGTTCACGTGAAGAGCTACGCGACCGCCGACCCGGCGCACTGCCTCGAACGGTTGGAACATGACCGACGCCGTCGCCCTGCGACCAGCCCGCACCGTTCCCCGCGCCCTCACTCTGGCGCTGATCCCGCTCGCCGCCGCCATCGCCGGCCTCGTGATCCGCTACCTCGCCTATGCCGCCACGGTCGATGGCGCGAGCCTCGCCGGTTTCGCCGATGGGCTCTGCCGCTGGGACTGCTCGTGGTACGTCCACCTCGCCGAAATCGGCTATGACGGCTTCCCCACGCCCGACCTCATCAACGCCGGCAACTGGGCCTTCTTCCCGGCCTACCCGCTGCTTGTCGGCCTGCTGGTGAAGCTCACCACCCTCCCCACCATGGCGGTCGCGACGGCCACCTCCATCGCGCTCTCGATCGCCGCCGTTCGCATCGCCTGGCCACTGCTCGGCAAGAACCTCACCGCCTACACGCTGTTTGCGGTGTTCCTGCTCGCCGGGCCGTTCTCGATCTACTTTACCACCTTCTACACCGAGGTGCTGTTCCTCTTTCTCACCATCTGCGTCTTCGCGGCCCTGCGGGACCGGCGCTTCCTCCTCGCCGGCCTCTTCGCCGCAGCGCTGTCGGCCACCCGCATCGTCGGCGTGTTCATCGTTTTCGCCATCCTCATGGAGGTCTGGCTCGATCATCGCGAGCGCGGCGGCACGTGGCGCGATTTCGTCCCGTCCGTCTTCCGCCGCCCCGACCTGCTGCTGACTTTCGCGCTCGCCCCGCTCGGCCTCTTCGCCTACATTGCCTTCCTGCACTTCAAGGTGGGCGACGCGCTCGCCTTCCAGCATGTGCAGCGGGCCTGGGGCCGACCCTTCGGCCTGCCGCCGGTCTTCGTCTGGAACGCGCTGGCGTCGGCCCCGCAGGAGGGCTTCATCCCGACGCCGAGCCAGATCCTCGGCGCCACCGCCATCGTCGGCTACATCCTTGCCATCGTGCTGCTGGTGAAGCGCCGCTTCGCCATGGCGACCTACGCGCTGGTCGCGCTCACCCTGCCGCTCTTTGCCGGCATGGCCTCGATGCTGCGCTTCACCGCCGGCCTCGCGCCCATGCCGCTGATGCTGTGCGAACTGCTCGGCAGGAACCGCATCGTCGCGGCCATCGCCCTGCTGCTCATGCTGGTCGGCGCCTGGTACGGCACGGTCGGCTGGCTCACCGGCTATCTGGCGCTGGTGTGATGCCGATGAGCAGCCCCCTCCGCCTCGCCGCCTACGTCCTCACCGCCCTCCTGCTTGCCGGCTACGCCGTGGTGACGTGGTGGGCCCTGCATCCCGACGTGCCCGCGAGTTATCGCGCCTACTACATCGACCAGACCACCACCTGCATGGATCAGCCGGTCGCCGGCACCTACGCGCTCGGCAGCCTCGTCTCCTACCTGCCCGACGGCGCCGAGGCGGCGCAACCGACGAAGCCCTGCGGCTGGGAAGGGCCGGCCGGCGATGGCACGCACGCGGTAGGCACGTCCTCCCGCCTGCGCTTCAGCTGGACGGGGCCGGCGCGCGGCCCGCTCACCCTGTCGCTCGACCTCATCGCCTTCCGGAAGGGCGACATGCCGATGCCGCAGCAGGTCGGCGTGGTCGTTACCGACGTGACGCTCGCGACCCTGCAGGTCGGGGCCGACGCTCCGGAGCGCTTCGCCATCCCGCTGCCCGCCGACCTCGTCGAGCAGAGCAGGGCGGACATCGTCCTCGAGTTCCCCACTGCCGTGCAGATGGGCCCCACCGATCCCGCCACGCGCTGGCGCTCGATCAAGCTGCTGGCGGCCGGCCTGCTGCCCGCC
>JAEWJO010000350.1 GCA_023386455.1 Pseudomonadota bacterium
GTCGTTTCTCGCGGTGGTATCGGCGCGCCGGACGTCGAGCGTCGCCGCGTCGTCCCCGCACCACCGCTGTCGATCGGAGCGCCGGAGGGCGGCGGAACGGTGCGCACGGCGTGCGCGGTCGGCGGCCTCGCCCCGTACATGCGCGCGGTCGTCGGATTCGCGTAGCGGCGCGCCATCGCGAGGCCGCGTTCGTCGGGCCGCGCGCGGACGACATCGTCGTCGGCGCCGAGCGCGGTCGGCGCTGGACCGCGCAGCTCGCGATGTCCGCGTGACACCTCGCCGCGCTCGGTGTGGGGACGGATGAATGGACGCGTGCGCCGCTCGACGCGGGCCAGCTCGCGGCCGCGAAGGACGTGATCGTGGAGGTCGTCGTCGAAGATCGCGTCGCTCGGGATGTACCAGTACGACGCTGCCGGGAGGTAGTCGAACGCGTAGGGGATCCCGTCGTACCAGACGTGGTCCGGAGGCGTCGGTCCCCACCCGACGTAGTCGTAGCTGTCCGTGCCGACGCGCCAGTCGACCCACGCGGGCGCGTAACGCCGGCCGGGGATCCAGACCCAGCCGAGCGACGCGCTCTCGACCCAGCGGCCGTAGTGAAACGGCACCCAGCCCCACGGAAAGTCGCTGACCCAGACGTAGTCCTGGCCGTCCCACTCCCAGTGGCCCGCGGTCTGATACGGGATGAAGTCGGGCCCGACGAAATTCGCGTCCGGAACCCAGACGGTGCCGTAGGTGGGGTCGTCGAGCCACGCGCCGTAGGGATCGAGGACGCCGCGAAAATCCGAGAGCGCGCTCGGATCGGTGTCCGCGTAGACATCGGCCCGCGCGGGCACCTCGGTGTACTCGCCGGGCTCGCTGTCGTCGGGGACGTCTACGTCGATCGCCGGGGGTGCGCCGGGATCGAGCTCGACGCCGGGCTGATATGGATCGACGGGTTGGGCGTGTGCCGCCGTCGACGAGGCGATGACAAATGCGATCTCGATCCGGCGCATGCATGGATCGGACGCAAGCGCCGGGCCGCCGTGCGACGTGATGTCTCAGTACTCGTACTGGCAGCGCCGCGATTCGGCGCAGAGCTGGACGAGCGTGTTCTCGGCGAGCTCGTGCAGATCCAGGCCCGCCATGAAGCACTGCACGGGACCCGCGGAGCGCGATGCCTGGCACAGCTCGCCTGCGCTCTGCAGCGAGAGGTTCGTGTAGCGGACCGCCGCGTCGAGGCACGCCGGTGCGCTGACCTGTGCGGGCGGCGGACCGAGCGAGCAGGTCGTCGTGCAGTACTGGATCATCTGATCCTCGGTGAGCGTGCCGAGCGCGTCGAGGCGCGCGTAGCACGAGAGCGGTGCGAGAGAGGTCGCGGCGCGACACAGCGACAGGACCTTCTGCGTCGAGAGCTCGCGAAACTGATCGATCGCGATCGCGAAGCAGCGCCCCGGTGCGTCGGTGAGCGCGGCAGCGCACAGCTGAACCGCGTGATCGGTGTCGAGCAGGGCGTCGTCTGCGATCCGATAACACTGCACCGGCCCGAGGGGCTCGTAGGCCACCTGCGCCGACGCCTCGCGCTGGCACCCCGTCGCGACCGAAACGAGAACGGCGAGCCACCCGTATTCGGAGAAGCCCGCCATCCTTGTACTGCCCATGTAGTGAGAAGCTGCAGCGTGCGTGCCCGCGATGTCGCGGCTGCACGCCACAGAGGGTTGCTCAGCTCGGCACGCGCGGGTGGTCCCCGGGCGCGATGAGCCGGCGAGACCTCAGTGCATCCCAGTCCCAAACCCGGAGAACTCCGGCGTCGTGCCCTGGTCGGTGATCGCGTTGCGGATCGCTTCACGAAGACGATCGCGGTGCACCTCGTGAAGGCGCTCGCGGACCGCGTCGGTGAGGCGCTCGCGGATCGCGTAGGCGATGCGGCCGCGAACCGAGTCGGCGAACTGGTCGGGATCGAAGCCACCGAGCAGCTTCTGCTCGACGAGCGACGCGCGGATCGCGGTACCGAGCCGCTCGCGCAGGACGTCCTCGATGTGCTCGCGGATCGTCGTGCCGACGTGATCGCGGACCGCGTCGACGAAGCGCGTGCGCAGCGAGTCGTGGATGTGATCGCGGAGCGTCTCCGACATGTTCATCGCGTCGGTGACCTGCAGCCGATCGCTACCGAACCCGCCGCCGAACCCCATCTGCCGCCCGTTGCCCTGGTAGCGCTCGGTGATCGCCGAACGCACCGCTTCGGTGACGCGCTCGCGCGCGGTCTCCTCGAGGCGCTCGCGGATGATGTCACGCGCGCGATCCGAGATCGCGTCGCCGACGCGCTGCTCGATCGCCTCGCCGAGGCGCTCGCGGATCATCGCGATCATGCGCTCCGGCTCGCCCCCCGTCTGCAGCGCCGCCTGGAACGATTCCTTGAGGCGCTCGCGGATCGTCTCCTGGAGACGGCCGCGCACGGTGTCGCGGAGGCGATCGCGGACTCCCTCGGCGAGGCGCTCGCGGAGCTCCGGCTCGATGCGGTCGCGGATGCGCGTCGAGATGCGGTCCGCGTCCTCGGCGTACTGGGTGTTCGTGATCGCCTCGCGGATCGTCTCGCCGAGACGCTCGCGAAGACCGTCGCGGACGCGCTGGCGGATCACGTCGGAGACCTGGTCCTCGAGCGTCTGGGCGAGCCGATCGGACAGCCGCTTCTCGAGCCGCGAGAAGTCGAAGCCGCGCTCGCTCTGCGCCTCGAGCATCGCCGCGCGCAGCTCGGTGCCGAGCCGGTCGCGCACGAGCTCGCGCACGCGCTCCTTGACGCCCTCGCGGACGCGCTCCTGCAGACGCTGGCCGACGCGCTCGCGCACCGCCTCGTGCACGCGCTCGCGGAGCTCGGACGTCTGCGTCTCGCCGTAGCTCTGATGGCTCTGCGGCTGATACTGCGGCCCGAAGTCGTCGCCGGTGGTGCCACGACTCTGCACGGCGCGCATGGCGCTCTTGATCGCGAAGTTGAGGCGCTGCATCTCGTTGCTGTCCTGGATCGGCATCTCTTCTCTCTCCTGTGGTGTTCGCTGACTTTGCGAGGCGCTGCCACGAGCAAGCGGCAGACCACCGGAGATGTGGGTGCAACGACGAAATTTGCGTATGTCCCAGCGCGGGAGCACAACACGCGCACGTCGACCGTCGAGCAGAGTAGCTACTACTCGCTTCGCCGGCGTACGTGCTGTTCGGTATGTCGGTGGCTGTTAGTGGCCGAGTGCAGAACGGATGAGCGCGCCGAGCTCGGTCGTCGATACCGTCTTCTGCGAGGAGTCGAGCACCGTGTCCGGCGTGCGCGCGCCATCTGCGATCACCTCGCGGACCGCGCGCTCGATCGCGTCTGCTTCCTCGGGCAGGTGCAGAGAATGGCGCAGCAGCATGGCGGCACTGAGGATCGTGCCGGTCGGATTCGCGATGCCCTTGCCGGCGATATCGGGCGCCGAGCCGTGGATCGGCTCGTAGAGACCGCGCGTCCCGTCGCCGACCGATGCGCTCGGCAGCAGCCCGAGCGAGCCGGCGAGGACGGCAGCCTCGTCGGTGAGGATGTCGCCGAACATGTTCTCGGTGACGATCACGTCGAACGTACGGGCCGCGGTGACGAGCCGCATCGCGCACGAGTCGACGAGCTGGTGCTCGAGCGCGACATCGGGGAAGCCGGCGGCGACCTCGATCGTGACCTCGCGCCAGAGGCGAGACGACTCGAGCACGTTCGCCTTGTCGACCGACGTCACCCGCTTCCTGCGCGTGCGCGCGAGCTTGAACGCGAGCGTGACGACCCGACGGATCTCCTGCTCGGTGTACTCGAGCGTGTCGACCGCGCGCCGGCCATCGCCGACCTCCTCGCGGAACCGCGGCCAGCCGAAGTAGAGACCACCGGTCAGCTCCCGGATGAACAGGATGTCGACGCCCTCGATCCGCTCGGCCTTGAGCGGCGAGACCGCGGCGAGCGCCGGATGGACGCGTACGGGGCGCAGGTTCGCGTAGAGGCCGAGCGCCTTGCGGATCGCGAGCAGCCCCTGCTCCGGCCGGACCCTCGCCTTCGGGTCGTCCCACTTGGGGCCGCCGACCGCGCCGAGCAGCACCGCGTCGGCCCGGCGGCACGCGGCGAGCGTCGCCGCGGGCAGCGGATCGCCGGTCGCATCGATCGCGGCGCCGCCGATCAGGTGCTCCTCGAACGTCAGCGCGTGACCGAACCGGGCGGCGATCGTCTCGAGTACGCCGCGTGCCTCGCGGACGACCTCGGGACCGATTCCATCACCCGGCAGCAAGACGATCGTTGCCTTCATCGCGTTCCTTTCGTGTGCCTCGTGCGAGCCAGAGCCCGTGCTCGATGCCATCGACGAGCGCGACGAGAGACGCCTCGAGGATGTTGGGCGACGCGCCGACGGTGGTCCACCGGTCGTGCCCGTTGTCGTGGTTCATGCCGTGATCGATGAGGACGCGCGTCACGGACGACGTACCTTCGCGGCCGTCGATGATGCGGACCTTGTAGTCCTCGAGGTGGATGTCGCAGACCTCGGGGTAGGCGGCGGCGAGCGCCTTGCGGAGCGCCGCGTCGAGCGCGCTGACCGGGCCGTTGCCCTCGGCCGCGGTGTGGACGAGCTCCCCGCGGACGCGGACCTTGACCGCGGCATCGACGAATGCCTCGACGCCCGCGCGCTTGCCGACGAGGACCTTGTGATCGACGAGCTCGAACGGCGGCGTGTAGCCGGGCTCCGCGCGCCGCATCATGAGCGCGACCGACGCCTCGGCGGACTCGAACGCGAACCCGCGCGCCTCGCGCTCCTTCACCGATTCGAGCACGCCGGCCTCGGTATCGGCCGCGACGTCGACGTCGTGTGCCTCGGCGATCGCACGGACGTTGCCGCGGCCGGACAGCTCGCTGACGACGAACCGCGTGCGGTTGCCGACGAGCGCCGGATCGACGTGCTCGTACGAGCGCGGCGCGCGGCGGATCGCGGCGACGTGGACGCCGCCCTTGTGGGCGAACGCGCTGCGCCCGACGTACGGCGCGTGCTCGTCGAACGCGAGGTTCGCG